>JAGLCY010000033.1 GCA_023270185.1 Candidatus Krumholzibacteriia bacterium
AAATTCCAGAATTTCGAAACCCACCCCAGCGCCCTCACACGCCCGACGCATGGCCTTCCTATAGGCCGAAGTGCCGGGATCGGCCGCCAACGTCCGGGTAACAAAAACAACCCTACCGACAGCTGACTCCCGCAATTGCTGTTCAATTTTCAAGGCGTGACCAGGAACCTGATCGTCGGTTAGAAGATGGTCGTATTCCGGAATTTCCCTGTCCGCATCCAGAAGCCCGTAAAGGCCCGAAAGAATACGGAATCCTGTCCCCAGCTGGGACGCCGCTTCAAAGGAAACCCGGATCCGTGAGCTGAGATACCGATCCACCGCGGGTAATAAACCGGCTGACGGATCCTTTTCCCGGCTGCAATAGGTTACCACAAGGACTGTGGGAAAAGTTTCCATCAACGAATCCGGTAACACGTTACCGACATCGGTTCAGGATCATCATCGTCCACAGATGACCCCTGCACCCGGTTGATGGCATCCCAATAACCAGCCACGCGGTAAGCTCGGTCCCCTGAAACGATCAGGCGATCTCGCGTGGCATCACCCTCGCAGACAACCCTGACCCGCTGTATGTAATGACCGGCCTCATTGATGACTTCGTAGGCAGCAAAAATACCATCCTCGGCTTCCCACATGGACCGCGAAGTCAGACACCAGACATCGCCGTTGCCCCGCACCATCAGATCAACCACAACCGGTTCGGTATCCGCCACAACCGCCTCGGTTCCCGGCATGTGGTCCGCCTGCCTCTTGAGGATGCCGAACATGCGATCGCGGGCGAGCTGATTCCGCGGCCAGGGTTTGAACGGCAGGGTGGCCGTCCTCACCAGCGTTCCTTCGGGAGTGAACCACGAAAGCTCGAACTCGTCGCGAGGGATGCAGACGACAACCGTCCCGTCGGACGCGACGCCCATCCTGGACCAGACAAATTCCTGCCATGATTCGAGCAACTTTCTCTTTCGCACATCGAAGGTCACATCGGTCCGCACGTATTCCACGGTCTTGTTGCCCTGGCGATCAAACCGGCCCAGGAAAAATGTTCGCGTCTGCACCGGCAGGTCGGGATTCATGGTCATGATCGACCCACCAAGCAACAGGACTCCCCCGGCATGGAGGGCACGATGCATGGTCACGAATCCACCTGGAGCATCGTCGGCTTTCAGTTTTATGACGCCCGCGGGCAAACCATCCGGATCGAGCATAACGAGTTGACCGGGGAACACCTTGACCAGACCGAGGGTGCCGTCGTCGAAGTGGACCATGTCCCGCGGATTCGTCAACTCGCCAGGACCCTCGCCGGTGTGTCCGAGCTCACGGACCACCTTGCCGTCAGGTGAACACTCCAGCACATGGGACAGTTGGGAATCCAGCAGGAGAACGCGTCCATCGTCCAGGGTCAGCACACGTTCGATCGTCCCGAGCAGCACATCGTCATCGGATCCGCCTATGGTCCACAGTTCTTCCAGTTCCATGGTTTTGATCCCGTTTTCGGGCTCGGCGCCGTTATCGATCCGCTGTGCCTCTTCGCCAAATGCGGCGGCAGCCGCCAGAGTCACTGCCGGGAACAACGCGATCAACAGGAATTGGATTCTCATCTGGTTCACTCCGAAGGGTTGGCGCGTACGTCATTGATGAATGAATGTGTACATATTAGCGGAGACCTCGTTTATTGTAGACTTGAAATTGCCCCGGGAATCAAATCGGAGGATCCGCCCTTGCGAACAGTCTTTGTGAACATTCTGCTACCGCTGTTATCGGCAGCCCTCATCTGGCTGATTGCCGTGCCTTCCGCCCATGCCTGAGGCGTTCCCCCGCCGGGCGGTCCGCCCCCACCATGTGACGGTATCGAAGTAGACAGATATCATGCGCAGATCGGTCTTGGCATGGGCCTTTTCGACACGACAATCCGTTTCGACGATGACCGGGATGTCGACGTCGACATGACCTCCGTTTCGGTTTCGGGCGGCTGGTTCATCAACGACCGTTGGACCGTTCGCGCCAGCGCGGGGGTCATTCTCGGAGGCTCGCTGCAACCTGCCGACGGCACCGTCCACGATGTGGAACCCGGTGGGACGGGAACCATAGGCACGGAATATCGCGCGGTCGTTGGACGTGAAGCCACCCCCTTCATCGACCTGTCCCTGTTTCTCAGCGCGTCGTGGGCACAGACCGTGGCTCCCGACTCGAACAACAAAACGGATTATTCGGCTGCCGACGCCCGTCTTGGCGTTCGCGCCGGCTGGAACGTCGAGGACTCATTTTTTCCATACGTTGTCACACGCGTTTTTGGAGGACCGGTAAACTGGAAGCTGGACGGCGAGGACGTTGTGGGAAGCGACATAAATCATTATCAGGTCGCCTTTGGCGCCTCGACCCGGATCGGCCCGGTCGGGCTCTTCGTCGAAGGGTCCTTTCTTGGAGAAAAGGCTTTGAGCACGGGAATGAGCACAACGTGGTAACTCCAAGCCCGGCAATGTGGTCCGCTCAGTGATCAATCTGACCAACATATCCAAACGCTACGGACGCCAGATCCTCTTCGTTGAAACCTCGTTCCAACTCAACCCTCGCGAAAAAGTCGGTCTGGTCGGGCCCAACGGATCCGGCAAGACCACGGTCTTTCGCCTGATCATGGGCGAGGAAGGTCCCGACGAGGGCACAGTTACGGTTCCCCGACGCACCACCATCGGTTATTTCAGACAGGACATCAGCGAGATGTCCGGACGCAGTGTCCTGGACGAAACCATCGCCGGCAGCGGCGATTTGGGCGAACTTCACCACGAGTTGCAGGAACTCGAACTCGCCATGTCCGACCCGGAACGGGCCGACGAGATGGAAAAGATCCTCAACCGGTTCGGCGAGGTGCTGGACGAATACCAGGGTCGCGGCGGCTACGATCTCGAGGCCCGGGCTCGCGAGGTGCTCCAGGGACTGGGTTTCGCCGACGACCAGATCGCCGGCGACTCGGGCGAGCTCTCAGGCGGCTGGAAAATGCGCATCGGCATCGCGCGGGTGCTTCTGGCCCGACCCGATGTGCTTCTCATGGATGAACCCACGAACCACCTGGACATCGAGTCGATCCTCTGGCTGGAAAAGTTCATCAGGGATTATCCGGGCGCCGTCCTGCTCACCTGTCACGACAAGGATTTCATGAACCGGGTGGTCAGCCGGATCCTGGACATCGACAGCGGCGAGTTCACCGCCTACACCGGCGACTATGATCACTTTGTCCGACAGCAGGCCATCGCCGAAGCCAACCGCGAAGCATCATTCGCCCGCCAGCAGGCCATGCTGGCCAAGGAGCGTCGCTTCGTCGAACGTTTCGCCTCGCATGTGGCCAAGGCCGCGCAGGTCCAGAGCCGGGTCAAGAAACTGGAGAAGATCGAGCTGATCGAACCGCCGCGGCGGCGCAAGATCGTCGAGTTCAAATTCCAAACTCCCCCGCGCTCCGGTGACGACGTGGCCGAGTTGCAGGGCCTTTCCAAGGCCTATGGACCCAGGGTCATCTACGATGACTTCAGTCTCAAGATCCGCCGCACCGAACGCTGGTGCGTCCTGGGACGCAACGGCGCCGGCAAGACCACGTTGTTGAAACTGGTGGCCGGATCGCTGACCCCGGACTCCGGCACCGTGCGGCTCGGCGCCAACCTTAAGATCGGCTACTTCGCCCAGCAATCCCTTGAACAGCTCGACCCCTCGCTCACGGTTTTCGAGCACGTCCAGAACGCCTTCCCCACCGAGGGCCGTGGCGTACTGTGCAATCTGCTCGGCGCTTTCCAGTTCCGTGGTGACGACATCGACAAACCGACCCGCATCCTGTCGGGCGGCGAGAAATCTCGCCTCGTTTTGGCCCGGATGCTCTTCGATCCACCGAATTTTCTGATCCTCGACGAACCAACCAACCATCTCGACATGGAAACCAAGGAGATGCTCGTGGAATCCCTCTCCGAATTCGAAGGGACCATGCTTTTCGTCAGCCATGACCGGACGTTCCTCAGGGGTCTGAGCACCCGGGTCCTGGAATTGCGGCCCGGCAACGAAGACGGCAACGGGGCCCTTCCTCCCCTGGTCTACGACGGCACATACAGCGAGTTCGTGGCGCGATCCGGTGGCGAAGCCGCGGGGGTGCACAGATGATTGGAGTTCCCATGTACCGACGTCTCAGTTTGATTTTCATTGCCCTTGGCATCCTTCTATTCGTCTTGCCGGTTTCCGCAATGGCAACGCGCATCGTGGCCATCGGTGACCTTCACGGCGACCTCGGCGCCACCCGGCAGGCCCTCCAACTGGCCGGCGCCACCGACGAATCGGACCATTGGATCGGCGGCGACCTGATCCTTGTGCAAACCGGTGACCAGCTCGACCGTGGCGACGGGGAACAGGCCATCCTCGAATTGCTGGCCCGGTTACAGGACGAAGCCAAAGCCGCCGGCGGAAAGCTGCATATCCTCAACGGCAACCATGAACTGATGAATGCCCGACCAGACCTCCGCTATGTCACCGAGGGCGGCTTCGCCGATTTCCAGGACGCCGTGGTTATCACTGAAGAGGATTCGCTGTTGTTGGCCCATGAACCTCAACAGCGCGCCCGGGTTGCCGCTTTCCGGCCCGGCGGGCCCTTCGCCCTGATTCTGGCCGAACAGCCTGTCATTCTGGTCATCGATGATAACGTGTTCGTTCACGGTGGCGTGCTGCCCATGCACCTGGATTATGGAATTGACCGGTTGAACCGCGAGGTGCGCGACTGGCTTCTGGGCAAGGGCGAGCCGCCGGACTTCATCCACACCCGCGAGAGCCCCACCTGGACCCGCAACTATTCCGACGAAGTCGAGGCCGACGACTGCCAACAGTTGGAAGAGGTCCTCGAACGCATGGGAGCCGCGCGCATGATTGTGGGTCATACCGTGCAGGAAGACGGGATCACCCCGCGCTGTGAAGACAGGGTGTGGTGCATCGATTCCGGGATATCCGAGTACTACGGCCGCAGGATTGAAGTGCTGGAAATCGATGGGGACGAGGTTCGGGTATTGCGGGCCGCGCAGCAATAGCCCGAATTTTTCGTACAGGCCCTTCCGAGCCAGTGGACAGATGTGATATTGTGCTGAAAACAAAACCAGCCAAAAACAAAACCAAGGGACCTGCATTCATGTCCAAAATCGTTATCCTAATCTCAGTGATCCTCGCAATTTCCATTTCGGCGTGTGAAAGCCAGGAATCCGCGGACGACCTGGCTTCCTTAACTGAAAAACACTTAAAGGAACTGGATCGTCCCTGGCCGGTGGATTGCAAGACATGGTCAATGGGCGTCGAAAAAAAGCGCAAGTGCGCCATCGCGGCACTTGCTTTGGCGGATGAGGACTCCGCGCGAAGCATTGCGACAATTGCCAAAATTCTGCTCCAGTTCCACTCACTGGAAGTCGAGAACCAGCGGCTCTATGCGCCGGTACTCAGCAAGATTGCTGTGATGAGTGTTGGTGACCGCGGCTTCCCGCTGGAGTTATGGCAGGAGGCCTACCGGTTGGGTACGGCTGCTTCTGTTTCCAGGGACTGTGGCCAGGATAACCTGAAGGATTGGCTGCGCCGCATCCAGATCGAGGGTGTCATCGTCCTTACACGAGCAGCTTACAAAGGAAATGATCCCACGAAGAGTAGTGAGTTGCTGGAACAGGCTCGACAACTCGCTTTTTCCGCCGACTGCCCTGAAATGGCCCCTTTGGATGAGCCCGAGGAACTGGACCGCGAACCGAAAATTCTCCATTGGGAAGCTCCTGAGTACCCTGAGCTTGCGCGCCGTGCCGGAATTGAAGGAACTGTAATCGTGAAGGTCCTCGTAAGCGAGTGTGGAGATGTGATGCAGACGGAGATTTTAAACGGCGTTCATCAAATGCTGGATGATGCGGCCCTTGTGGCTGCCGCAACATGTCGATTTTCACCCGGACGTGTTGGGGGTGTTCCCACCAAGGCGTATATGGCTCTTCCATTCAATTTTCAGCTAAATTGAGCCAGTCAGAAACCGCAACGGAGCGTATGGCCGGCGCTTTGCTTCGTGCCGGTGGCTTGCGGATATCTTCTCGACCATGGGCTTCATCCCTCCGGTTTGGCCTGTTTCAAAGCCCCATCCCAGCATATCCCATCTTCAAAATGTAGCACATTCGATTTGTCGGGAAAAGACGGGCAAATTCACTTGACCGGCAAAATAAAAATCAGTATTTTTTTACTAAACCCTGTATCTGCCAATGACTTCATCAGTCGTCGATGGAATATTCAGGTGGGGCATTTACCGAAGAGATGGAATGAATCCTCTTTTCGGACAAATGGGAGGAACTCGTAATGAGATCATCTCTGCCCCGTGCCACGACATTCCTGTTCTTGTCACTTTTCCTGCTGATTCCCCTGGCCGCCTCCGCCGAATGCTCGGACCACGAAATAACCGCGGTCATGATCGTGGGAAATGTCTATCCCGGTGATTATCAAACTGTGGAAACATTGTCGGTTTACCCGGTGGGTGAGCACACCAGTCCATCGCATGCCGAACTGCAGTCCATCATCGCCGACCACGTGGATTGCGATTACTTTGTCACGGCATGGGAGGGAAATTACATCCACTTTTTATGCCGGCCAAATTATGACCCTCAGTCCTCTGCGATCATTGACGTACGCACCGGTCAACTTGCCTTCCTGGGCACGGAGAGTTCTTCGAGCGTAGGTCAGATACTGATCCCCGAGGGACCGACTCACGGCTGGTCCATGGTCGAAGGCGCCCCGGCGGCAGAGCCGACTCGGAGCTTCCTCTTCCGCGACTCCGACCTGTTCCCCATTATTCCCACTAACGTTTTCATAGACCAGGTCATGGCCCAGCTGCTCCAAACCGATGTGCTGCACAGCTTCGCCCAATGCGGCGATTATAACGTGGTGATCTTTCCCTACACGCCAACGGTGAACCCTGTTGATCCGTTGGTGGCCAAGGCCGTGGTCATGGTCACCGGAAGCTGCGGGGAACCCTGGAACGACCAACCGGTGTCGGTGGATTATCGGACCTGGGGGTCGGTAAAGAGTCTCTATCGGTAGTTTGATATAGGGTTAGGTTGTGGCTCTGAGATTGTGTCCGACATGATCAACGTCTAATAGGACGATTCCAGGCCCACTGGGGTATTGCATATCCACGCGTACAAACCCGCCGCAGGGTTTGTACGCGTGGATATTGGATATCATAGCAAAAATGCCTGATATCAGGGCTGCAACGGACGACCGAATCAATACCCGCTCACCCGCACCGGCTCGAGCTGCCCCGCGACCCCGCCGTCACCGAGCTGGCCATATGTGTTGTTGCCCCAGGACCACAGCGTGCCGTCGTCACGCAGGGCCAGACTATGTGATTCCCCGGCCGCGATCATGGTGATGTTCGTCAAATTGTTCACCCACAGCCGGACGGGACTGCTGTTGTAAGTGCCGTCACCCAGCTGTCCGAAGCTGTTGCCGCCCCAGGCCATGATCCGCCCGTCCGTGCCCAGGGCCAGACTGTGCATGGTTCCCGCCGCTACGGCCTGCACGTCCTGCACCAGATTGACGGGGTTCGGAGTGTCCCCGTTGACGGTGGTGCCGTCACCCAGCTCGCCGTCCGAGTTTCCTCCCCACGCCAGGACGCTTCCACCCCGCCGCAGGGCCAGCACATGGATGTAGCGAATCGAGATGGCCGTGACGTTCACGGTACCCGCAATAATTCCCGGGGTGTTGCCGATGGTGCTGTCGTTGCCGTCATCCCGGCCCAGTACACCGCCGATATTGCTCCCCCAGGAGTAGACCGCCACGCCGTTGGTGGCGGTATCATCGGGTTTGAAGAAACTTGTCGCATCGCCCGCGGCAATCATACCGGGGGTGTTCAGGACGCTTGTCATGACCAGGGTCGGGACCAAAACCACCCCGCCCTCGTAGCCCAGGCCGAGATGCCCGCCCACATTGCTGCCCCACGCCCAGACGCGTCCGTCCGAGGTCACGCCGACCGAGTAGTGTTTCCCGGCCGCGATGGCCGCGAAATCCGTGGGGCCGCTGACCTGGGTGGGAGACCAGGCGGGTTGGTTGCCGCCGTTCCCGAGTTCCCCATCGGTGTTGTATCCCCAGGCATAGAGTTTTCCACTGCCTGTCAGGGCCAGGGTGTGGTGTCCGTTCGAGGAGATGGCCACCACGTCGGTGATGCCGGTGACCACGGTCGGAGTCAGGGCCCGGCTGAACGAACCGATACCCAGCTGGCCGTCATCGTTGGCACCCCAGGCGTGGACATTGCCGTTTCCATCGACAAGAAAAGAGCTGGATTTGCCGCAGGCGATGGTCCGCACCCCAATCGCCCCGCTGGGGGTGGCCGAAACCTGCCCCGACAAGGCGCCGGGCCCCGTCTTGCTCTGCGACCCGACGCGGTAGTAGTAGGTGGTCCCGTTGGTCAGGCCGTTGTGGAGGAAAGGAGGCGCGGCCGCATCGAAGGATGAATCGCCGGAATCCACATGCCCTACCGTATCCCAGTAGATCGTGTAACCGGTAACGTCGCTCAGGGTCTTCCAGCTAATGGTAATGCTGCCATCGGCTGCCGTGGCCGTCACCCCGGTTGGCGGCGGCGGAACGGGAACTCCGGGGTCCGTGGGCGAGTCGCTGTTACAGCCGACAACCAGGGCCGTGACCAGCAGGGTCAAAACCGATAGCGCGAGAGCGGTGTTGCGGTGCCGTTCCGGACGGCGACTCCTTGGGGCTGTGTACGAACGCATATCTTCTCCCTTTGGTATTACAGGCACTCTTATTAGACGATGTGGAGGGAAATAAATCACACGGGTGGAATGTAAGCTTTCCGACCCCTCCCAAATATTCCGTTCCCCCTGCTGTCATTGCTGTAACGTGAACTCCGGTATGGAATGTCTGGATGAGGTGGTCTCCAAGCACAATGTCCACCCGTACGTGATCGGCCAACTGACGGCTGACAGACACCCCATCCCCACTAACCATTTATTTTCATGCAGTTATAAAAACGAAAAATGGCAGGCAAGTTCACCCACATTACTACTAAGCCAGGAGTGGTTTTGGCCGAACACGAAATACGTCTGTCATTACTGGCATGGCTGCCCCAGGGGATTATTTCCCCTAAGCCAGCCGCTTCCGGAGCGGAACCCATGAATCGTACAGTGCAGATCGAAAAGGGTCTATCGACCGAAGTCCTGGCCCTGATGGCCGACCGGCAGGAGATCCGCGGTCGCTTCTTTCTCGCCGATCACGCGCAGTACCACTTTGGGCCAGAGAACCTGCTCGACATCCTCAACAACTCCGGAAAACGGTTTGCCCCTTTTGCCCAGGATGGCGTGTCGGCCGTGGTGCTGATCCAGAAATCCCAGATCGCGGGCTTGCAACCGAGTCACGCCGATTGCAACGATTGGCCACCAACGCAGGACGATGACCCGCAATGTTGGCAGCGGGCGAAAATTGTCTTTGCCGGATTCTCGCTGAAGGGCAACGCCTACATCGGGGACATGCATCCGAACCGGCGAGGGCTCGCGGATCTCCTCAATCACGGCAATCCTTTCTTCGTATTCGACACCGACGA
>JAGLCY010000330.1 GCA_023270185.1 Candidatus Krumholzibacteriia bacterium
ATCTCGGGCTGGAATTCCGCCGCCTGGATATGGAGGGGCCGGACCGCATCCCCGGCACCGGTGATGACGACGGTGAAGTGGATGGCGTTCTCATTCTCCACGCCGGCATCGGCCAGGAAAATGACCCCGATGAGGGTCTGGTGCAGGCTCTCCAATTTTTCCTTGCCGACCCTGTCATATCCCAGGGAATAAGCGCGACCTTCTATGCGGTTGCGAGTCTGCAGAGTGGACCGGGAATCTGGGCCCACGAAACCGGCCACCTGCTCGGGTTGGAGGATCGATACGATCCGGGTCTGCGTCCCGCCGGGGTCAGTGAAGTGGTTTCTCTCGGAGGGTTGGGCCGATTCAGCCTCATGGCCTCCGGAGCCTGGGGCACAGGTGACGGTTATGGCGCCGCCTTGCCGGATGCCTATTCCTGCCTGCAGCTTGGCTGGTACAAAGCCCGCAATCTTGCCAATGGTCTTGGTGTGCCGGACACCCTTACCTCGGGTCGTGTTGACCGCCTTTGGTCCAGGGGAGAAATTGGTCCTGAATTTTTTCTGCTGGAAACCAGGGATCCGGTTGCCGCTTTCCCTTTCGACGCGGACATTCCCAGCGAACACCTTCTGATCTACCACATCGATGAATCCCTCCCCGAGGGGCAGCATTCCATCGACGGAGTCGACACCTGGCATCTGAGGGCCACCCTGGTGGAGGCCGACGACGACCTGAAGCTTCTTCGGGGCGAGGATGCAGGCCGAGCGGAGGATCTTTTTCCCGGTCCCCTCGGAAAAACCGACTTTGGTCCGTCCACCATTCCCTCCAGCCATGGTTACAAGGAATTTTCCGGGGTCAGTCTCACTGGAATCACTCCCATATCCGGTGGTGTGACTTATCAGACTACTGTTTGGCCTGATCAAAATCTCGAATTCACCGTCGGTTTCGGCGGTCAATCGGAAATGGCCATGGACCTCGTTGCGAAATCCTCGGGAGCTCCCCTGTCCAACCTGCGCTGCTGGGTCGACGTCAGCGGTTCTCCGGCCTGGGGGACTTTCGCTGATGGAGGACTTTCCGTCGCCTTCGAAATGGTTGACGACGGTTGGGGCAGTTGGCGCCCTTCCGAACCGGTGATCTGGATTCCCGATGCCGACATTCCCTCTGATGCCCACACCGTCTTCACCTACAATTTCCAGTATGACGAAGGGGCCGCGTTTGAACCCCGTACCTGGTACTGGAAGGATAATCGGGCAGCACTGGATTTCGGGGCCGAGTGGCCCGGCGAGTGGGAGATCGGGTTTCCCGCGGGAAACGACAAAACCACCTGGCACCGATGGGACCGCCAGCCCTGGTTGACCGGGGACCAAAGTCCGGTGCTGGCTTGCACCGGTTCTGAATTTACTGATTCCGGTTCCTGGCCCGAGGTCAACTACCAGAATTCAGCATTCACAACCCTTACTTCGGGAAATATTGGGCCTGATGTTCGCGCTGTTAGGATCATTCACGGCATGGAGGTGGAATACCTGACTGCTGATGTCGCCATGGACGGAGGATTGCCTGTCTGGGTTGACCCCTCCGGCCGGGAAATTCCTGCAGAACCATTGACCGGGTGGCGGGGTCGAATTGCCCCCAAATCCCTGAATGAACTGCACGGAAAAGAGGCAATGGTTCAGGAGAAACTTGAAGATGAAGCAGGTATCCCATTGTGGCGCACTGACATCATTCCGGTTCCTGATGGCTCGCCCGGACCTTGGCGTTTGCGGCTTTCCTTTGGCAGCAATTCCCTTTGGCGTTACAGGGGCTGGTTCGTGGCGGGCCTTGATCCCATTCAGAGCGATCCCGCAGGGGCTGTTTTCGATGCGAATTGGGTGAGGGACAATGGGACGGGTTTAACCTGGTCCTGGCCCTGGGAGGCAGGTGTTCCTCAAAGGTTCATCATTCAACACCGGACTGACCCGGATGATACCTGGCAAAACATCGCGGACGAGTTATTCTCTGTGGCACAGGGAGAATCAGGGTACGTTTTCCCCGCGAACAGGGTTTACCCGTTTCTCGATGGATCACCTCTCCGACGTAACGAACTACGTGTCATAGGTTCCATCGACAAGGGCATGGTGACCACGTACCCGGTTGTTGTTTTCCCGGATGGAGGAGACGGCCAACCCGTAACCCTGAGCCTGCCTTGGCCCAACCCCGCCCATGACACGGTCAGGGTCTTTGTTGAAATTCCAAGCGGCATCCTGGGAAGCCTTGGAATATACGATTTGCGGGGGCGCCGGGTCATGGAGAGATCGGTGGGAGCCGGCAGTCATCTGCTGGAATGGGACGGCAGGGATTCCCGGGGTGGTCGTACGGCCTCAGGTACATATATTATCCGGCTGGAAGGATCCGGACCGGCTGTCATGCGCAAGGTGGTGCTTTTACATTGAATCGAAAAATCCTGCTCTGTCTGGCGGGCCTGTCGCTCATGGCCGGTACGGCTTGGTCAGGCCCCCTGTTTGACCCTTTCCTCGAACGATTCCAGGTCGGGACCTACCACGATCCCTCCGAAATCGAACTGGAAAGGGGTTTCCCCAAAGATCTTCTGGAACCCGC
>JAGLCY010000331.1 GCA_023270185.1 Candidatus Krumholzibacteriia bacterium
GGCCGCCCACTTTTTTGGCGATGTCACCGATGGTCCTGGTCAGCGGGTGTTGGTATTCGGCTTCGATCGCCTTCATCTCTTCGCCGTCAAGCCAGCGGTGTCCCTTGCTGTGCAAAGTGATGCCTTTGCGGGGCCACTTGCGGGCCATGCCCAGCGATCCCTGCACAAGGTGGATGCGACTGTAGGCGCGGGGTGTGCTGGTGTCGTGCTGCACCATGATGGTCTGGCCCTTGGCGCATTTGATCAAGGTGGTGTTCATGTCGCCGCGATAGCTGGGCAGATCGGCGAACTCGAGATTGCCCGTCTGCCTGGCGTGTTCGGTAAAAGCGGCCTGCTGGCTGGACATGCTGGTCAAGTAGAGGAAGAGGTTGCCCCGGTTGATGTCCATGCACTGGGCCACAGGTCCCAGGCCATGGGTCGGGTAGAGATTGCCGTTTCGCTTGAGGTTGTGCTTGATACGCCAGGCGCCCTGGTAGATCTCCTTACCGTCCTTGGGCTGCATATAATCGACCAGGGAATGGATATAGGCTCCCTCGGCATGGGTCAGTTCGCCGAACACTCCCTGGCGCACCATGTTCAGGGTCTGCAGTTCAAAGAAATCGTAACAGCAGTTCTCCAGCATCATGCAGTGCTTGCCCGTACTCTCGCTGGTTTCCACCAGTTCCCAGCAACCATCCAGGTCGGTGGCTGCGGGAACCTCCACCGCCGCGTGTTTTCCGTTTTTCATGGCGCCCGTGGCCATGGTCACATGCAGTTCCCAGGGAGTGGCGATGTAGACCAGGTCCAGATCCATCTGGCAGAGATTCCGCCAGTCTTCGGGACCGTCGGTGAACTCGCGGGCTGGTTCGCGGCCGTGATCCTTCAGGATATCCTGGGAAAGTTTCACGCCCTTGGGGCGGATGTCGCACAAGGCGACGATATCCACGTCCTGCATCTTGGCCATGCGCTCCACGGCCCCGGGGCCGCGCATACCCAGGCCGACCACACCCACCCTGACCCGGTCCAGCTTGGGCGCGGCGAATCCACACATGTTCTGGTGGCCGGTTGAAATGGGACTGGAATTGCAGCCACCCAAACTCCAATAACCGAGGGCGCCCGCGGTCAGGGCCATGGTTTTTACAAATTCGCGGCGGTTCATGGCGTTGCTCATGACGACTCCCTGATAGATGGGGCCAGGCGGTTAATCCGGTACTTGGTCTATAACGTTAACTCCCTTAGAATGAGGTCGATATTGACCCATGTCATCCAAAAACATGAGCCGACCGATTCCTGAAGGGCCCCGGTGCAGTGAACAAAAAACTCGGCACTTTCTACGGAGTTTTCACCCCCACGCTGATGACCATTCTCGGCGTGATCATGTATCTGCGCTTCGGCTGGCTGGTGGGCAATCTGGGCCTGGTCAAGGTGATCCCCATCGTGTTGCTGGCCAACATGATAACCCTGATCACCACCCTTTCTTTTTCGGCCGTCGCCTCGAACACCCAGATCGGCGCAGGCGGGGCATATTATGTTATTTCCCGCAGCCTGGGCATCGAGATCGGTGGAGCCATCGGCCTGCCCCTGTTCCTTTCGCAGGCGTTTTCGGTCACCCTTTACGCCTACGGTCTGGCCGAATCCCTGCGATTCGTGTGGCCCAACCTGCCCCTTCAGGAAACCACCTTCGTTCTGATCCTGGCCGTTGGCGCGTTGGCCTTCCTGGGTGCTGAAAAAGCCCTGAAGGCCCAACTGCCGTTCCTGATACTTGTTTTCCTTTCGATCCTGGCTTTGGCCATCGGCGCTCTGGCGCACTCCCGGGTTGACGCGATCCCCTTGGGCGGAGGCACGGGCGCGATAGGATTCTGGAAGGGATTCGCGGTGTTTTTTCCAGCCGTCACCGGGGTCATGGCAGGCCTCGGACTGTCGGGTGATCTCAAGAATCCCGGGCACTCCCTGCCCCGCGGGGCGTTCGGGGCCGTTCTGGTCGGTCTGGCAATTTATCTGGTGGTGCCGGTGTTGCTGGTCATCGGAGCCACCGGGGAAGAACTCAGGAATGATCCCCTGGTCTGGACCCGCATCGCCCCCGGCGGCGCGCTCCTGATCCTGCCGGGTCTGTGGGCGGCGATTTTTTCATCAGCTCTCGGCTCGATTCTCGGCGCGCCGCGCACCCTGGGCGCGTTGGCCAACGACGGCCTGGCGCCCCGTTTCCTGGGCCGGATCAAAAACGGACAACCGGATCTGCTGCCGGCCCTGATCGTCTCGGTTTTCTTGGCCCTCGCGGCAGTGTTCCTGGGCAACCTGAACGCCGTGGCCGCTGTGGTGACCATGTTTTTCCTGACGGTCTACGGCACGGTCAATTTCGTGGCCGCCTTCGAATCGCTCAGCGGTGACCCTTCGTGGAGGCCAAGCCTGGCCTCACCCTGGATGATCAACTTCCTGGGTGGGGTGGCCTGCCTGGCGGTCATGCTGCTGATCAACCCGACAGTCGGCATCGTGGCCATCCTGGCGGAATTGGTGCTGTGGCTGGCGCTGTCACGGAGGGAGCGCAAATCAGGTTGGGG
>JAGLCY010000332.1 GCA_023270185.1 Candidatus Krumholzibacteriia bacterium
CATCCCATGACACCGCGCAACTGGCGGCCGCATGTGCTGGTGTTCGTGGACGAAATCGACGCCGAACTGGATCTGGTCCGCTACGGCGACTGGTTCAGTCAGGGCCGGGGTGTGGTCACGGTCTGTAAACTTCTGGTGGGAGACATCCTGTGTGATCCTCCGGAAATCGGCAATCGGCGCGAGGAAATGCGCGAACTGCTGGCCGCCGAAGGAGTGGTCGCCTTTCCCGAAGTGGACATCGTCAAGGACCTGGTCGAAGGCATCGTGGAAGTGACCCAGGCCAACGGCATCGCCGGCATTTCCAGTAACACCGTGTTGCTGGGCTGGCCCTCGAACCCCGAACTCCAGGTCGATTTCCTGCGGGCCATGCGGCGGCTGGAAACCCTCAAAAAATCCCTGGTTTTCGCGCGCATCCGGCCCAAGTTGCTTTATCCGAAGGCCAACACCGAACGGCGCATCCTCGTCTGGTGGGGCGGACTGCAACGCAACGGCGACCTGATGCTGCTGCTGGCTTTCCTGCTGACCCGCAATTCCTCCTGGCGCGGAGCCAAGGTCCGCATCATGAGCCTGGCCACAACGCCGCTCATCCAGGAGAAGAACGAGAAGTTCCTGGAAGAACTGGTCGATGAAATCAGGATCGACGCGGAGATAAAGGTTCTGCTCAAGGATCCGGACGAAAAGGTGGCCGAGGTCATCCGGCGCGAAAGCAAGGACGCCGAGGTGGTCATGTTGGGCCTGGCCACTCCCGAGCGCGGCAAGGAAACCGAATACGCCGAGCGCCTCGAGGCCCTTTCCGAGGGATTGTCCAACGTGTTTTTTGTCAAGAATGCCAGTTTGTTCGTTGGCGATCTGGTTACGCCGGAGGTTGAGGAAGAGTCTGAGCCGGAATCTGGGCCCGAGTCCGAGTCCGAGTCCGATGAGAATCGGGAGGATTGATCGAGTTTATTTCAATGGTATATTGGAGATTTCAGATTGGATCTCAGATTATTAACTCATTTGTTATCAATAGGTTGTTTCTCCAAAGTGCCCCCGGGGGCACTTTTTTGAGCTATTTTGTTTGTTTTCAATGTGTTAAGGTTTCAAAATGTCCTTCGTGGTGCCTTTGACAACATATTTATTGTCCCAAATCACCCCCCGGGGGGCGATTTCCGCAATGATATCCAATATCCCGACGCCACAACCTACTTCAACAGGGTCATGCGCATGGTCTGATGGACCTCACCCGCATCCATCTGCACAAAATAAACTCCGCCCGGGGCAACCCGACCGGTGTCATCCCTTCCCCGCCAGACTACTTCGTGAGCGCCCATGGTCGTGGACTGCCCATCCACCAGGGTCCGCACAGCGCGGCCCGCAAGGTCGAATACGCGCAAGGTGACGGCCGCCGGTTCGGCCAATTCGTACCGGATCGTGGTCGCGGGGTTGAAGGGGTTCGGGTAGTTCTGCACCAGAGCCGTCCGGTTCGGGACCGGGTTGTCGGGATCGGCGACATCGGACACCACCTCATCCCACCATGACGGCGGATCGAAGGAATCGCCCTCGGCCACGATGATGACGCTGAACCTCATGTCCACGTTCTGCCCGTAGTAGGACAGGCCGGTGGAGTCCCGGGTCTTGCCGATGATCATCGGGTTCATCAACAGACGCGTCCAGTCGATCACCCCGTACTGGTACATCTCGGGAAGCTCCTGGCTGCCGTAATAGACGCCCGGTCCGCTGAACTGGATGGTCCCGCTGTAGAAGCAGGCATGTTTGGACGCGACATGTTTGTCCTGGAACAGGCAAAGCTGGGGAGAAAAGTACTGGGCCGTGAAATCGGGCGGGCTGCTCTGGTTGGTGTTGCTGGTGTACCAACCCTCGATGGGATAGTCGAGGCTGCGCACCTCCACCCGGAAGTACGCCGTCCCGGTGGCGTAATTGACCGGGGAGGTCCAGTTACTGGGTTGCCACGGAAAAGTCTCGTGGTAGTACCAATTGTTGTGGATGTAGTCCTGGTCGATGCAGGTCATTTGCTCGGCACTCGCGGGGGCAGGCCCGACAATGACCGTCACGAGGATCAGGAACAGCAGGGAAAAGACAGCGACAAACGGTGCATTATGGGTTCTCACGGCAAGGATCCTTCCTTGTTGCAGGACAACTCCTGTCTTCTATTCCAAAGATACCCCGGTAAATACCCGCGTCCAATCCCGTTTGATGCTCACTTCGAAGACCCACGGGTGCCGCTCGCATAACTCCGCGATTAGCTTTGTGCTCCGGTCGTAGTCGTATTCACGTTCGGGATCGTCGTGATGGATCCAGATGGCCAGACCCCTCCGCGGGCCGGTGACGGCATACCTGCACATGGATTGATCGTTGTTGCTGTTGCCCGCTGCGAAGACCGGCCGGCGGCCTATGCGCTGCTCGATGTGGGCGGGTTTATTTTCGTGACCGTTGTAGGTTTGCACGGCCCCCCGCACCAGGCTGACCGAACCGTCTTCGGACTCCATATACTCCGGCGTCGTCCAGGTGCCGATGACCCTCTCCGGCGGAACTCCCGTCGCCTGCTCGATGAAACTGCGCACGAAATCCTGCGCCGCGCCCGTCACGATCCACACCTGGAACCCGTTTTTTTCGAGCAGGTCCTTCAACTCCAGCATGGGCGCGTAATAGAGATCGGTGTAGGACACGCCGTAGCGTGAATGGAGAGTTCGATCCAGCCAGGCCCGGGCCGAATCGCGGTAGGCGGTCACCGGCATGCCCGCGAAAACCGCGTTCATTTCGATGTAGGCCTGTTTGAAACCGTATTCACGCAGGGCATCCCTGTCATCGGCGAACCACGCCTTGAAAGGCATGCTGTCGGGATCGGCTTTGCCCTGGGCGGCCATGCTCCTGGCCAGTGAGACCTGGAACCGGGTCGAGGCGTAGTCGGGCCTTTCGCACCAGCTGGTGCCGTCGTTGTCCAGGACCGCCACCCGTTCGGCCTCGGGGATGAAATCGGCCCCGGTCGGATCGGTTACCGCGGCCAGCCAGATGGTGATCGCGTCCTTGGCCTGGCCATCGTTCCAGGATGGCAAGGGGTCGGCGCAAACCGGGGAAGCCATCAGAAGGATCAGGATCAGAAACGATGTTCGCACGGCGGTCCTTTCGGGGTTGAGCCTGGAAAACCAACTTTACGACCCAATTCGGAAACATACCACAACTGTCAAAGTTGAATTCCCATTTCTGATAAAGTAGAATTCTCCTTTGCGAACTTTTCCCATTCGGATAGGGAGACCGAAACATGGTAAAGCTGAAAATCCTGGTTTGGGCGCTCGCCATTTTCTGCCTTGCGGTCTTTTCGTCGGCCGCCCTGGCCGATGAAAATGTCACCACCCGGCTTCAGACCGTCCTGAATGATTTCCACACCGCCAATCCCTCGGCCCCCGGGGTGGTTGTCCATGTTGAGAGTCCCTCGCGCGACCTGGATTGGACCGCGGCGGTGGGCCTGGCTGTTCGCGATTCCGCCGATCCGTTGACGGCTGACTGCACCTTCCGCATCGCCAGCAACACCAAGACCTACGTGGCGGCCGCGATCCTGAGGCTGGCTGAAACGGGAAAGCTGTCGTTGGATGATCCGTTGGCCGGTTACCTTCCGGCCGACCAGCAAAAACTGCTGGCTGACGACGGGTACGACCTGGACGCCATGACCATCCGTCAGGTTCTGGCCCACACCAGCGGGCTTTTCGAACATCCGGCCGATCCCCGTTATGAAAAGGCCATCCTGGCCGATCCCCATCACCGTTGGACGCGGCTCGAACAGATCACCAAGTGCGTGGAATGGGGCGACCCCGTGGGCGCGCCGGGAAAATTGTTTTCCTACTCGGACACCGGTTACGTCATCCTGGGCGGGATCATTGAAAAATTGACGGGCGAAAACCTCGGCGCTGCGGTCCGCGGTCTTCTGGACTTTGACGGTCTGGGCCTGAAATCGACTTGGTGGGAATTTTTCGAGGAACAACCTGCCGGAGCCGGACCCCGGGCCCATCAGTATTACCGAGATCTTGATACCTACGACTGGGATCCCAGCCTGGATTTGTACGGCGGCGGCGGTCTGGTTTGCGACGTCAGGGATCTTGCCCTGTTCACCCGGTTGCTGTTGGATGGTCGGGTCCTGGAACCGTCCTCTCTGGAGGAAATGACCAGCGCGGGAACCCTGAATTACGGTCTGGGTTTGGTGAACATCAATCTTGGGGATTTTCTGGCCCAGGGGCACGCCGGATTCTGGAATACCTTCGTTTTCCACGTGGCGGAACTGGACCTGACAGTGTCAGGGTGCATCCTCAATCATCACGCGGAAAAAGGCCGGGAATTGGCGTGGCTGCTAGTGAAAGCCGTCGCGCCGGAATCCCCTTAGACCGGATCCGACCCTCTCATTTCAATAGGGTCATCGACCTGGTTCTGATGAAACCGCCGGCCTCCAACCGTAGAAAATAGACACCCGCAGCCACGTCCCGATCCGCCTTGTCTCTTCCCTTCCAGTAACATTCGTGGGGCCCGGCATCCAGCGTTCCGGAAATGATGGTGGCCACTCTTTTCCCATCCAAACCGTAGACCCCAAGGCGCACCTCCATCCGACGCGGCAAGTCGAAACGGATCAGAGTGCTCGGGTTGAAGGGATTTGGGTAATTCTGGGCAAGGACGGGCACCGTGGGCAGGGATCCCGCGACTCCCGTGGGATACACATATTCGACCACGTCGCTGGAATCCCCGATGTTGCCGTGGATGTCCACCGCCTGGGCGTAGTAGTTGTAATAAAACTGGTGACTCTCGATCCAGGAAGTTTCAGCGGTGCACACAAGCAGAGTATCCGGCAGAACGCCAAGGGCATCGATCCGGTACAGACAGGTGAAACCGAGGTCGGCCACTCCCGGGTTGGACCAGCTGAGCACCCGGGATTCCAGATCTTCTGTCAAAACCAGGAGGGGCGGTGGTGGCGCCAGGTTGTCGAGGGAATACCCGCTGTCCGACGGCGAGCTGTAGAAGACGCCCGGCGTCGCGGTCCTGGCCAGGATCCGGTAATAAGACCAGGGCTCGGGTTCACCCAAAGTAAGGATGTCAGGTGTCGAGATCGTTGCCGAATAAAGAGGCTCACCCAGGGCCGGGGCCGTAACCACCGGTTCCCAGGCGGTTTCGAACCGCTGAACCTCGTAGGAAGTGATCGGATCGGGTTCGGCCGGATCATCCAGTGTGCTGGCGTACCAGGAAACTTCGACGAACCCGCCTTCATCCGCCGGGACATCCGTTATCTCGTGGATCGTTGCGTGCAGTTCGGACCCCACGGTCCGCAGGACCACCGAAGTCGTATCGTAATCAGCAATCAGGGCC
>JAGLCY010000333.1 GCA_023270185.1 Candidatus Krumholzibacteriia bacterium
CGACCTCCGGGATCCCACCCTGGAATACAAGGTACCCGTTGTGCGGCTCCCGTTCCGTGGTTTCCCCATTCACCGGGCTTAACATGATCCGCTCGACCTCCGCGTGATCATGACTCTGCCCCAAAGCCCAACCAAGCTTCACGTAGGCCACCTCGGGCAGCATGTTCGCCGCGGGGATCACACCCTTGCCCATGATTTCCCGTCCCGTCTCGTAGACGTACATCTGCACGTAGCCCCACAGGGTCTGGACGGTCATGTAGACGTGAAGGCCCGCTTCCCGGGCCCGGTCCAGGGCCGGATACAGGGGTTTGTTGACGTGTCCGAGGCCGGTGCCGGCGATCACGATCCCCTTGTAGCCGTTGTCGATGAGTGAGTCGATGACGTCCGGCTTCATGGCAGGGTAGTAATAGACCAGGGACACGCGGTCGTCGAAGACGGCGTTCAACTTGATCCGGTTGTCCTCGCGCCGCCGGTTGTAATCCTGCCGGAAAGGGGTCACGCCGGTCTCGTCGATCTTGCCCAGGGGAATGTCGCTCAGTGTGCGGAACGTCGAGCGATAACTGGAGTGCATCTTGCGGACCCGGGTGCCGCGGTGCAGCAGGCCGTATTTGTCACTGGTGGGGCCGAACATGCAGACCATCACCTCGGCGATGTCGCTGGCCGCGGCGGTGCGGGTGGAGTTGATCAGGTTGATGGCGGCATCTGAGCTGGGCCGGTCGCTGCTGCGCTGGCTGCCGACCATGACGATGGGCACGGGGGAGTCCTGCAGCATGAAACTCAGTGCGGCGGCGGTGTGGTGCATGGTGTCGGTGCCATGACCGACCACGACCCCGGCCACACCTTTTTCAATTTCCGCGGCGACGGCCTCGGCGGTGCCGATCCACTCGTTCGGACCCATGTTTTCGCTGAACACTCCGTACAGCTTTTCGGTCTCCATGTTGCAGATGTCCGCCAGTTCGGGCACCGAACCGTAGAGCTCGCCAGGGCTGAAGGCGGGGATCACCGCGCCGGTCCGGTAGTCCAGGCGACTGGCGATTGTGCCGCCGGTCCCAAACAGCTTCACGCGCGGCTTTACGGGGTCGAAGGGGAATTCCTTTTCCGGAATCTGATAGTTGGCAACCTTGCGTCCGGTGACGTCGATCTTTTCGATCGTATCGTGCCTGACGCCTATGTTGTAACCGGTGTCCAGCTTGAGAACCACGTGATCGGCATCGGCGGTTTCGCTGCGGGGCAGGATCAGCCCGGAAAAATCGCCGCCGGTGGTGTGCAAGGTGACCTTGCTCCACACAGGGGCCTGATGGGTTTGGAGCACGTCCAGGGTGGGCGAGCGGTAACCCTTGTAATCTTCGTTGGTGCTGCTCACGCCAGTTCCTCCTTCACCCAGGCGCGGACCATCCGGCCGGGAATCCGTCCCCGTAGTTCGGTCATCACGTGACCCATGATGAAAAGCTCGCGCGGATTGTCCGCGGTTGGCCCATTCTGTGGCAGCCGGTCCAAAGCCTCGTTGAAGATCTCCCGGCCCCGGCTTTCGGCCAACTGCCGGGCAATGTCATTTTCGCTGTTCCAGACAGCCTCGGGAATAATATCTCCGGCCTGGATCAATTGCAGGGTTTCGTCCCACCAATCGCCCGCAGCAGCCAGGCTGGCAGGTCGGGGACATGAACGGTCCAGCAGCAGGGAAGCCAACCCAGCAGGATCCAGCCCGCCGGTGCCCTCGAGTTTTCCCACCAGATGGACAAACAGTCCCCAGGCGCGATGGCGGCTCAGCCGGTCCGCCAGATCCTCACCCACACCCATGTCCAGCAGCTGTTCCTTACGCTCCCAGGGAGTTTGGGGCAGAGAATCCCTGATCGCCTGTACGCGGTCGTCAGCCAGGGGGATGGGCGGCAGGTCCGTGTCGGGATACATGCGATCGGCCCCGGGCAGGATACGTTCGAAACCGTTGGTTCCGTCGTCGAGGGCCTGCCGGGTTTCCTGGGGAATACCCTCGGTGGCCTCTTGGGCCCGGATAGCCACTTCGCTGACGGCGGTTTCCACGTCCTGTCGCCGTCCCCACACCACGATCACCGGCACGTCCGGACTGACCTTGCAGATCTTGCTCACCCGGTCCCATTCGCCGCTCGAGAGAGTGGGCACATCCTGGGTGGAAAGGGCCAGGTTCGGCAGATCGTCGATGCAGGCGATGACCCGGATTCGGTCGCTGAACTCCTTCAGGAACGATGTGCGCGGCTGGGTCTGGGCCTGGAGCAGGCCCTGGAAGCCGGGCAGTGGGATGGCCATGACCGAAGCGCCCTTGTCGATGGCCTTCTGGATGAACTTGCACCCGGTGCCGCGCACGATGGGCGTGACATCGAAACCCTGGTCACTGATTTTGTTCGCGGTCACGCCCCGTCGGGCCAATTCACTTTTGATACCCACCAGTGAGCGCTGTCTGAGCGCCTCGTTGTGGGTCAGCCTGGGAATGGCGCGCAGGCTGGACACACCCTTGATCTCGATACGCGTGCCTCCCGTCACCGATACGTTGACATCCTGGCGGGCGGCCCCGCTGCCGGTGCGCACCAGACCACTGGCCCGGTTCAAATGGCGAATGATCTGTCCCACGGCCATGGCCTCTTCGGGCGTCTTCATATCCGGGTCCGTGACGGTTTCGATCAGGGGCATGCCCAGACGGTCGGTGCGGTAGGTCCGCAGATGGCCCTTGTCGCTGACCTCGCGGCAGGAATCCTCTTCGATACTCAGCTGGCGGATGTGGACGGTGCGGTTACCAAAAGGGATGTCGCCGTCGGTCCCGATGATGGCCGTGCGCTGGAACCCCGTGGGAATACTGCCGTCCAGGTATTGCTTGCGGGTGATGTGGACCTCGCCCACAACGTTGCAGCCAAGCATCATGGTGATGGCGATGCTGCGGTCCAGGGCTTCATCGTTGATTTCGAACGGAGGGGCGTCATCCATTTCGTAGGTGCAGACGGTATCACGATTGAGAAGATAGACGATTTCCTTACGGGTCTTGAATTCCATCAGGGCGGTGCCGTCGTATTCGCCCATTTCCGAAAGGGTGGGGCGCATATGACGCAGGATTTCGGCGTGATGTTCGTTGTTGTTGTACTGGCCGGCCGGGCAGCGGCAAAAGAGTTTCTTGGCGGTCATGAGCTGCTGGTGCACCTCGAGGCCGCACATGAAACCGATCTCGGCGTAGTCGGCGCCGGACATTTGCCCGAACAGGGGCAAGGGGTTCAGGAGCCAGGGGTCCGCGATGGCGAATTTGCTGTCCATGTTCACATCCAGTGCTGAATTACGCGCGTTCCATGCATAGTCGGCGGCTGTCGCCAGTACCAGTCCGGAAGGAGCTAAGATAGAAATTCACAAGGCAAAGCTCCAGCAAATGTTGGTGGTAATGTGGAAGGATAATCATATGCATAATTGCTTGACGCTGAAGGTCAGCGTGTCTATTGTAGGGTTGTCAAAACCGTAACAGAATATTGAGTCTTTTCGAAGTAACGGTTAAATAATTAACACATAATGAGGGGATTCGAGTTTGGTAAAGAATAGAAAAAGCTGTGAAGTGCCCGATGCCACCATCCACCGGCTCCCTCTTTATCTGGAAAAGCTCAAGTTGTTGCAGGCCATTGGGGTAGAGGATGTTTCCAGCAGGCAGTTGGCGGAATCCCTCGACATCAAGGCCAGCCAACTGAGACATGATTTCCATTACTTCGGTGGTTTCAGCCGCCCCGGTCGACCCTACCAGGTCGCCAAACTCGTACCGGCGCTCGAACAGATCATCGGGATCGCTGAACCCGTACCGACGGCCATCATTGGCGCCGGTCATCTGGGGCAGGCCCTGGCCAATTACCAAAATCTGGATGTTCAGGGATTTCCGGTGCGCGGCATCTTCGACACCAATCCCAAGCTGATTGGCCTGGAAATGCGCGGTCAACCGGTCCGGGACATGGACGAACTGGAAAAGGTCATCAAGGAAGAAAAAATCAGGATCGCCATCCTGACCGTGCCTTCAACCCAAGCACAGGTCGTTGCGAACCGACTGGTCGAGGCGGGCATCATCGGCATCTTCAATTTCGCTCCGACGGACCTGAAGGTTCCCGAAGGGGTCGCGGTGCGGAACGAACGTCTGGCCGTGGGCATCATGTCGTTGAGTTTCAAGGTGAAATGCATCCTGCAGAGCCAGGATGAGGACATCACCGAGGTTTAGGCGAGGGAGTCACCAGCGAATCAGATTCGCTCCCCAGGTAAACCCGGATCCGAAAGCCACCGTAACCAGAAGGTCGCCCTTTTTAAGGCGGCCTTCATTTTCCGCCTCAGCCATGGCGATGGGAATGGTGGCGGCGGTGGTGTTGCCGTATTTGGCGATGTTGGAGAACATCCGCTCCTCAGGCACTCCCATCCTTGCCCCGACCGCGTCGGTGATGCGCTGATTCGCCTGGTGAGGGATAACAAGGTCAACATCCGCCAGGTCAACCCCGCTCTTTTCCAAAACTTCCTTGATGGACTCGCAGAAGCGCCTCGTCGCGTGTTTGAAGACCATGGGGCCGTTCATGGTGGGGTAGTGCCGGTCCTGGGCTATCAAGTCCGCGTTGATGCGGTCCTTGATGGTGGACATGGGAGCTTCGCCGAAAAGATCCCGGGCGAACCGGCCCTGGCTGTGCAATACCGAGGAGATGATGCCGCGATCCTCTTCGGTGGCCTGGACGACCACGGCGCCGGCTCCGTCACCAAACAGGACGGCCATGTCACGGCCTCGATCGGTCAGGTTCAGGGCGGTGGACTGGATCTCCTGTCCGACGACCAGGATGGTCCGGGCGGTGCCGGCCTTGATGAAACCGTCGGCCGCGGCCAAAGCGTAGATGAATCCGGTGCACTGGTTGCGGATGTCCATGGCGCCGACCGTGTTCAGGCCCAGCAGGTCCTCGATGAAAACCCCGTTGCCCGGAAAAACAACGTCTGGACTCAGCGTGGCGTAAAGGATCAGGTCGATGTCGTTCTTGTCGATGCCGGATTCCTCGATGGCCATGCGCGCCGCCTTGGCGCCCATTTCCCCACCTGTCTCAATGGTCACGCCCGCTTCATCCTGCTCGACCCAGCGGCGTTCCTTGATGCCGGACCGTTCAGTGATCCACTCGTCGGAAGTGTCCATCCACTGGGTCAGGTCTTCGTTCGTGACAACCCGCGAGGGGACATAAAAGCCGGTTCCGATGATGGCGGCGTTGGTCATGGTCTACTCCAGTTTCTGAACTTCCAGTCTGGGTTTCTAGCGATGTGTCGGTATGGCGCCCGGCATTTTTTTCCTGTTTTGCCTGATAAAGGCCTCGGCCTCGGTTCGGGATTTGAAATATCCGATCTTGACCCGGAAGATGAGGGCATTGTCCGAGGTATTGCCCGTCTTGACCCGGGCGTCGTAGCCGAGTTTCTTGAGCCGGTTGGCTTCTTTTTCCGCATTTGCAACTTCACCAAAAGATCCGGTCTGGACCAGGTAGGGTCCGCTGGCCGAGGGTTTGATCAGCACGGGCGGTGGCGTCGGCTTGGTCGTTTTGGTGGGGGCCGGCTTGGTGGCCGCCGGTTTGGTGGCGGTCTCCTTGACCGGGGGTTTGGACGCGGTCGTGTCCGCGGTGTCACCCGTGGGTTTTTCCGGTGTCAGGGTTTTGGTCTGGTCACTGATATCCACGTCTCCAGACCGAGGTCCGTTTTGGTCCGGAAGTGTGGTTTCCTGTTCGGGTGCGGTAACGACCGTCTGGTATTCCCCGATTCCGGTGGGAACCTGACTGCCCTGGTCCCGGAAGATCAGGACCGCTCCGATCACACATACGGCAATGGCCACCCACATGACCC
>JAGLCY010000334.1 GCA_023270185.1 Candidatus Krumholzibacteriia bacterium
TCGGTGCAGTACCAGCCGATGTTGATGGGATCATTCGCCCGGTAACCGAGTTCCTCTTCCACCTGGGCCCAGTCGAAGCCCTTGATTGCCTCTTCGTACGTCGGTGTGTTGCTCATCATCGCTCCCGATTGATGCAGGTTGGATTCAATTTCATCCCTCCAGGACCACCGTGGCGGCCGCGAGATCCCGGGTGTGGGTCAGGCTCACAAAAACACGGCGGACACCCAGGGCATCCGCCATTTCCTTCGCGCGGCCATGCAGTCTGACGACCGGCCGCCCATCCTGTTCGTTCGTGATTTCGATGTCCTGCCAGAAAGAGCCCTCGCCGGCGGCGCCGGCCAGAGCCTTGACCACCGCTTCCTTGGCTGCGAAACGGGCCGCGAAATGCTCTGCGGGATGGCGTTTGGCCCCACAATAGGCGATTTCCCCGGGCAGAAAGACCTGGGCGACAAAATCATCCGCCGGAGCCTGAACTTTGGCCCCCATGCGCGATACTTCGCAGAGATCGATGCCCGTCCCGAGGATCATAGGTCGTTGCCCCACCTATCACTGAAAAATAATGATTTCGGTCCTGTTAATTTTTCATCAAGTCAAATATAGCCCTTTTTTGTAAAATTCAAGCAGCATTTTCAGCCAAAACAAAGGGTTGCGA
Source organism: Candidatus Krumholzibacteriia bacterium (assembly GCA_023270185.1). GTDB lineage: Bacteria > Krumholzibacteriota > Krumholzibacteriia > LZORAL124-64-63 > LZORAL124-64-63 > JAGLCY01. Next base: position 653 of record JAGLCY010000334.1, read on the forward strand.
TTGTGGACACTTGTGACGTTCTTCAAACGACAATCAGGCTGGACCCGACAGGATGATATCCCCATCTTCGACCACGGACTGGACCCGCATTGAACGCATCCTTCCCCTATTACGGCGAGAGCATGGCCCTCCTGGCCGCCCTGATCTTCTCTTGGACCAGTGTCTTTTTCACCACCGCCGGTCAGCGGCTTGGCGTGACCACAGTGAACCTGCTGCGTCTGCCGGGTGCGGCCCTGTGTCTGGGTTCAATGCACCTGTTCCTGTACGGAAGTATCTGGCCCGAGAGCCTGGCCTGGCAGGACCAGGTGTGGATCGGGCTGAGCGGTGTCGCCGGACTCGCCATCGGCGATTCCGCCCTGTTCAAGGCCTTCACCCTGGTCGGACCCCGACGCAGCATGACCATGATGGCCCTAGCTCCCGTCTACACGACGATCATCGCCTGGAGTTTGCTTGGCGAACATCTGAACCTGTGGGCCATATCGGGGATCATCGTGGTTATCGCCGGAGTGATGACCGCCACGATGGGCAAGGACAAAGGCACTGGTAAATTCGGTGAGTTGCCCCGCAAGGTGTTGAAGACAGGGCTGCTGCTGGCTTTGGTCGGATCCTTGGGCCAGGGAGTGGGAAGCGTTCTGGCCAAGATGGGAATGACAGGCGCATCCTCCGGCAGCGCGGGTGTGGAACCGTTGGGCGCGACACTCATCCGCCTGACCTGGGCCACGGTCTTCTACTGGGTGGCCGTCGTCCCTGGGCTCGACATCCGCGGAACTCTGCGAGGCCTGCGCGATCGCCGGGGCGTCACCGCCCTGATGGTGGCGATCATCATGGGACCGTTCATTTCGGTGTGGATTTCCCTGGTGGCCATCAAGAACACCGAAGCAGGCATCGCGCAGGTGCTGCTGGGCATGGTGCCGATCTTCGTGGTCGCCCCCGCCTGGCTTGTGTATCGCGACCGACCCTCGCCGTTGAGCCTGTTCGGCATCGCTGTCGCGGTGGCCGGCGGAGCGCTGCTGTTCCTGCGCTGAACCGCCGGCTAACCAACCGCGGCCAGCACGATCTCCAGGACAGAAAACGCCCCCACGAACCACATGACCGGATGGATGTCACGAGTCCGGCCGGCGGCCACCGAAGCGATGATGTGCGTGACGAATCCGAAAGCCAGACCCATGCTGATGCTCGAGGTCAGGGGCATCAGGATGATGGTCAGAAACGCCGGCGCCCCATTTGCAAAGGAGCGGAAATCGATCAGGGCCACGTTGCGAAACATGAACACCCCGACGACGATCAGGGCCGGAGCGGTGGCGAAGGCCGGCACCATCCCGATCAAAGGCGTGAACAGAAGGGCCGCCAGGAACATACCAGCGGTCACCACGTTGGCCAGTCCGGTGCGAGCCCCCGCGGCGATTCCCGCGCCGCTTTCGATGTAGGTCGTGGTTGTGCTGGTACCCAACAGGGCGCCGGCAATTGTTGAGATCGCGTCGGCCTCGAGCACCCGGTCGAGTTTGGCGATGGAGCCGTCCTCGGCCACCAGACCGGCTTCGTAGGAACACGCGACGATCGTGCCCACCGAGTCGAAAAGATCGACGAACATGAACGAGAAGATCGCCCCCCACATCCCCCATTGAAATGCGCTGCCGAGATCCATCTTGAAAAGGACCGGAGCCAGTGATGGAGGTGATGACATCACCGCGTCCGGCAACCCCACTTCACCGAACGCCATTCCGAG
>JAGLCY010000335.1 GCA_023270185.1 Candidatus Krumholzibacteriia bacterium
CCCTCGTTCATGATCTTGGTGCGGATCTGGGGCTGGAAGTACAGCGAGGTCTTGCGGACGATGTGGAGGACCGTCTTCATCCACAGGTTCTCTTCGTGATTCAGGAATTCGGAATGATCCATCAGGTACTGCAACAGGTCGCGCCTGTTCACGGGACCGTGGCCGTTTTTCTTCTCGAACAGGGCCTCGAATTCGGGGTGCTTCCGGTGGACCCTCTTGAAGAACTCGTCCTCTCCGTCGTCGCCGTGTTTTTTGACCGCCTTGTTGTAACGCTCGATTTCCTTCACGTAGTCGTTCACGCGCACGTGTTTTTCGTCCTGGAGAAACACGTCGAAGTAGTAGTCCAGCCGTTTCGAACGGCCGTCCGAATCGGGACGGTGGAGTTTCGAAAGCTGCCCATGGAAGTCCACCATGTTGTCGACGGAACGCGCGAATTCGATGACGTAATCGACCCAGCGGCCCTTTTCGCTGCGAAGCTTGGCGATGGCGCGCTTGTCGGCCAGGGCCTGGCCGGCGAAATCATCGTCCCAGGTGTGCCTGTAGTACAGGTTGTTCTGGAAGAAGTCGATGTGCCCGAGAACGTGGTAGAAGATCATCACGTTCAACCAGTCGGGATTGTTGTCGTTGTAGAAACTGATGGCCGGCCGCGTGTTGATCACGGTCTCGAAGGGGTTGTTGGGGTACAATTCGTAACGACCCTTGCCCTGCAGCACCTCGACATCGTGCACCCAGTAGTCGTACATGGTGGGGATCATGATCTTCGGCGACAGCTCGAGCATATCGCGGTTGGTCACCACGTACTCGAGGGATTCGTCGTCGAAGCGCAGGCCGGCATCGCGGGCGCGCTCCTTGCACCCTTCCATGATGGCTTTGGTATGCTGGTCGATCAACTGCATGGCCGCTTCGCCCCTATTCGCTGATCAGTTTCTTGATGCCTTCTATGATGCGCGGCTCTTCCGCGCTTTCGGACATGACATCCAGCCGGATGAGGTCCTTTTTCTTCTCCAGGAAACCCGACGCCTTCAAATATTTCTCCACTTCGGACTCGCCGGGCGTGCCGTAGGAGTTTTCCGCGATGGTCACGCCGATGCGGTTGGCGTACTCCATCATCTTTTCGATTTCTGGCAGCGATTCCTTGCCCTCGGTATCCCAGTCGTCACCATCGGTGCCGTGGAAAACATAGATGTTGTAGTCCTTGGCCAGGCTCTCCTTGGCCACGATCTCGTTCACCAGCCGGAAGGACGAGGCGACCTTGGTGCCGCCCGCGACCCGGCTGTTGTAGTAGGTATAGAAATCCGGGACTTCCTTGGCTTCGGTGTCGTGCAGGATGAAGCGCGATTCGACCTGCCCGGCGTACTGGTACAGGATCCAGCTGTAGATCATCACGTGCTGGCTGACGACGACCTCGGTGGGTTTGCCGCTCATCGAACCGGAGTAGTCGCGCAGGAAAAAGATCATGGCCTGCGATTCGAAATCCTTTTCCCTGGACAGGATCCGGTAGACCTTGTCCCGAGGGGCGACCAACAGGTCGGTGGTGTCGATCGGGTCGCTGGGGCTGATCCGTCCCAGGGCGATGTTGGTCTCGACGATCTGCCGCAGGGTGGCCTTTTTGTCCAGCAACTGGCCGAAGCCGCGGTTCCGGTCGGTCAGGTCGTAGGTATAACGTGTCAATGACCGCTTCTTGCCCTTGTTCTTCAGGTTGGGCAGGGAGAACTGTTCGGTGAGGATCTTACCCAGGTCGTAGGCGTTGGATTCGATCTCATGGGGACCGCTTTCACCCTGGCCGGGTCCGGCTCCGTCGCCTTCGCCCTCCTGGGGACGCACGGGCTGCTCGCCGATGACCTCGCCCTCTTCACCGTCACCGCTGCCGCCGGCCCCGCCGCCGCCTTCGGCTTCTTCCTTGAATTTGGAATCGTGAACGAACTTCTCTTCCACGGTGGTCGGCACCACGACGACCTTGTCGTGACCGCCCTTGCCGGGTTTGACGAGTTTACCGATGCGGATCTTGCGCGGAAAGCCGTCTTCTTCGCGTTTGCTGTCGCGTTCCATCAGGTCGTCGAGCGAACCGATGCGCGCCGTGTAGCTGCCGCGGGGAGTGCTCATGGCCTGCACGAAGGTCAGGTCGCCATAGCGGTAGATGTTGTTGAACACCCGTTCGATGATGTCGATGCCGGGGGTGAAGTCCGGCTCGGGTGGTGCTTCGGGCAGTGAATGGACACCGCCGGTTTCCAGTTCACGGCGCAGGATCGCTTCCCGCCCGGCTGAAAATCCGGCGGCCCTGAGTTGTTCCAGGAGTGCCTTTGCATTCGGGTCCATCGGTCTAGTTTTCGTCTTCCTGGGTGCAGAAGTACTCGATGGTCTTCTGCGCGCAGGTCCGGCAATAACCCAGTTTGTTCAGCATGGTGTCGATCATCCGGTCGTACAGTTTCTGGTTCTCCTCGTTGGTGCGGTTGGCCAGGGCGCCGATCAGGCTGCCCGCGCCGGCGATGTCGCTCTTGAGCCGCACATCTGTCACGGCCTTGACCAGTTCGAGGTTGTCCATGAAGTCGTAGTTCGGGTCCAGGACGATCTTCTGTCCGTAGATCTTGCGGATCGACGTGCGGAAGGTTTCGCGCTGCTCTTCGGTCTTGAGCTGCAGACGCTCCTCGATGCTCTTGATGAACCGCTCGTCCACCTTCAGGGCCTTCAGCTCGCCCGACTGGGGATCCTTGTACTTCCACATCTTGTCCGGTCCGAGCTGCTCGGCGTCGATGCCGATGATCATGTTCACGTAGTTCATCACGTCCTTGCGGATGGCCTGGGGCTCGTCCATGTAGGCGTTGAACATCTCGGTCATGATGCGTTCGCGGTACAGTCCTCGCGCGGTTTTCAGATCCTCGAGATACTTGGCTCGGTCGTTGTTGTCCGTCACGTAGTCCAGGATGACGCGCTCCACGGTGTCGAACACGTCGTAGGCGAACATGCAGCAGCCTTCGTTGGTCTCGCTGCTTTCGACCATCAGTTGGATGGCCCGGCCCAGGTTGCGCTGGCCCAGCCCCTTTTGTCCGAAGCGGTTGGTGATGTCGGT
>JAGLCY010000336.1 GCA_023270185.1 Candidatus Krumholzibacteriia bacterium
GTCTACGGCTACGATTCCTTCCGCGACCGCCAGGCCGAGGTGATCGACCACGTCACCGGCGGAGGCGACGCACTGCTGCTCGCCCCCACCGGCGGCGGTAAATCCTTGTGTTATCAGATTCCTGCAATGCTGCGCCAGGGGACCGGCATCGTCGTATCGCCGTTGATCGCGCTGATGCAGGACCAGGTGACGGCGCTCCAGCAGCTGGGTGTGCGAGCCGCTTTCCTCAATTCAACCCTCACAATCCAGGACCAACGAACCGTCGAGTCGCAAATGCGCGCAGGCGAACTCGACCTGCTTTACCTCGCCCCGGAACGCCTCGTGCGGGAAGACACACTGGATCTCTTGGCCGCCGCGCGGCCGGCGATCATCGCCATCGACGAAGCCCATTGTGTCAGCCAATGGGGACACGACTTCCGACCGGAGTACCTGCAGCTGGACATTTTGGCCGAACATTTCCCCGATGTTCCGCGCCTGGCCTGCACGGCCACTGCAGATGTGCGGACGAGAAAAGAGATCGTCACCAACCTCAAGCTGGACGGCGGAAAGATCTTCGCCACGGGTTTCGACCGGCCGAATATCCGTTACCTGGTGACCGAACGAACCGGTGGCACGGCCCAGGTCCTGCGCTTCATCCGCAACGAATACCCGGGACAGGCGGGCATCATCTACTGTCTGTCGCGCAAGAAGACCGAACAGGTGGCAGCGAAGCTCGCGGCCGAGGGTCTAGTGGCGCTGCCCTACCACGCGGGTCTGCCGGCCGGGGTCCGCGCCGCGAACCAAAAACGGTTCCTGAACGAGGACGCCGTGGTGATCGTCGCGACCATCGCTTTCGGCATGGGCATCGACAAACCGGACGTTCGTTTTGTCCTGCACCTGGACATGCCCTCCGGGCTGGAAGCCTACTACCAGGAGACGGGACGCGCCGGGCGCGACGGCCTGCCCGCCACGGCACTGCTGACCTATGGACTGCAGGACGTGGTGCTTCGCCGCCGCATGCTGGAGTCTTCCGGGGCCGACGATCTGCACAAGCGCATCGAACGCCAGCGGCTCGAAGCCATGCTGGCCTATTGCGAACTGGTGACCTGCCGCCGCCAGGTGCTTCTCAACCATTTCGGCGACGACCTGCCGGAACCCTGCGGCAACTGCGACGTCTGCCTCGCTCCCCCGGAAACCTTCGACGCCACCGTCGCGGCCCAGAAACTTCTCTCCTGCGTGGCCCGCACCGGCCAGATTTTCGGCGCGAACTACGTGATCGACGTGCTGATGGGCAACGAACAGGAACGCATCTTCCGCTTCGGGCACGACAGCCTGAGCACCTACGGGATCGGCACCGAATTGGACCGAAACGCGTGGCGCGCTGTCGTGCGGCAGTTGATGGCGCGTGGGATTCTCACAACCGATGCCGAAGGCATCGGTTCGCTGAAACTGACGAAAAAGTCGCGCGAGGTCCTGGATGGCAACGTGACCCTGGAACTGAGAAAAAACCCGCTGCAAGCGCCGGGCGGCGGCCGCAAAAAGGCCAAGAAAACGGTGCCCGCTGCTTTACTGGCGGAGGACGGCGCCCTCGCCGATCCGGAAGCCGCCGAGCGCTTCGAGCGCCTGCGGGAACTTCGTTTGAAACTGGCCAAGGAAGCGGAAGTGCCGCCCTATGTGGTCTTCCACGACAAGACCCTGGCCGCCATGGCCGCGCTCCGGCCCCGGGACGAGTCGGAACTGATGGCCATCAGCGGAGTCGGCGATGCCAAACTGGAACGCTGGGGCGCCGCGTTCCTGGCGGTGTTGGCTGAGGACGGCACAAGCGGGGAGTAGGCGTGGCTTGCAAAATTGAGACTGTCTTTGAAAAACAGGTGCCCTTATTCTGCATGATTGTTGGCAAGGCCATAGAATAATCAGAAGAATTTTCACCAATGGATTGGAGAAGAAGTGCGCTCACCAAAAGTTGCCGCATATTTGACTGTTATTGCAGCGATCATGATTTCAACCGCATCCTGCCGGAATTCTCCTCCTCCCCCACCACCCCCGCTCGAGGGCGAGGTTGATATTATCCTGGGTGAAAGCATCCCGCTGGAATCTGAAATCTACGGCGAGTCCCGCACGATCAATGTCTACCTGCCGATGGGATACGCCGAGCGCAACGAGCGTTTTCCCGTGCTGTATCTCATCGACGGCGGCGTCCACCAGGATTTCATCCCCGTGGCCGGCATGGCGGCTCTGGCAACGCTTTCAGGGCAATATCGCGAGTTCATATTGGTTGGTGTCCAAACGAACAACCGGCACTACGAACTGACATCCAAGTCAGAAGTGGAGTACGACCTCAAAAACATTCCCAACAATGGTGGAGCGGATAATTTCCGACGCCATCTCATCAAAGAGGTGAAACCATTCATTGAAGACCGTTACCAAACTTCAGGTGAGGACGCCGTCATCGGCGAAAGCCTCGCCGGGCTCTTCATTGCCGAAACCTTCCTGCGTGCGCCGGAAAGTTTTGACCACTACGTGGCGGTCAGCCCATCGCTGTGGTGGCGGGATATGGGACTGGGCCGGGAAGCGGCTGGATTACTGCAGAGGGATGGTTTTCCAGCGGATCGTTCCCTGTACCTGACCATCGCCGATGAAGGCGGGACCATGATCGAAGGCATGGAACGGTTGGTAAAGGCCCTCGAGAACAATGCTCCCGAGGGCCTGGACTGGTGGTACGAACCGATGTTGGACGAGGAGCATCATACGATCTACAACCCGGCCGCGCTCCACGCGCTGCGCCTGGTTTTCGCTCCCCGATAGCCTTTTACCGGGTGCGCCTTCGCCGCTGGCCACCGGACGAATTGTTCCAGCCGCCCTGCTGCGGTGGCCGACTCGATCTACCTGACCCACCCGGCCGACCAGGCCGCCCGCCGCGTCCGTTACCACGCGGGTTGTGACTGCAATTGGGCCTTTCGTTGGGATCGGGTTCGAAACCCTCGACCTGCAAGCGCTGAATCGGCAAGCCGATCATGCGCTCGGTGGCGCGCAACCAGCCGTGGTCGCTGCCGGTGACAAACGTGCAGGCCACGCCCTCGCGTTCCGCGCGACCGGTACGACCGATGCGATGGGTGTACGCTTCCGGCGTGTTCGGCACGTCGAAGTTGATCACATGGGAAACACCGCTCACGTCAATACCCCGCGCCACGATGTCCGTGGCCACCAGGATGTCGAAACGACGCGTGCGAAAACCGCGCATGGCCCGGTCGCGCTGGGCCTGGGACAGGTTTCCCTGGATACCGACGGCCCGGTGCCCCGCTTTGCTGAGCTGCTCGGCCAAGCGGCGGGCGCGGTGCTTCGTGCGTGTGAAGACAATGGCCGAGTCACATTCCTCACTGGTGAGAACGTGCTCGAGCAGATCGCGTTTGCGCCGTTCGGACACCATGACCAGCGCGTGGTCGATGGTTGCGGCCGGAGCTGCATTGGCCAATTCGACCACGTGCGGGGAATTCAACAGGTCGTTGGCCAGCCGGCGGACTTCCTTCGGCATGGTTGCTGAAAACAGCAGATTCTGACGGTCAGACGGAAGCGCCCCCAGGATCTTGCGAATGTCCGGCAGAAAGCCCATGTCGAACATGTGATCGGCTTCGTCGAGCACGAGAGTCTCGACCTGGTCGAGGTGAAGCAATCCCTGCTCCAGCAGATCAAGAATACGGCCTGGGCAGCCCACCACGATCTCCGGACGCTGCTTCAGCGCCGTCACCTGTTTATAGACAGGAACGCCACCGTAGATGGTTACCGTCTTCAGACGGGTGAATTGGGCGAGCGTGCGGATCTCGTTCACGATCTGTGTAGCCAGCTCCCTGGTGGGAGCGATCACCAGGGCACGGGCGCCGCGGCGATTATCCTGAAGGATCCGGTCGAGCAAGGGCAGCGCGAAGGCCGCGGTCTTGCCGGTGCCTGTCTGGGCCAGGCCCAGGACATCCCGGCCTTCGAGGCCGGCGGGGATTGTTTCGGCCTGGATCGACCGGGGCGATTCGAAGCCGGCGGCGCTGACGCCGCGGACGAGGGCTTCATTGAGCCAGAACCGGTCAAAGCCGGTCGGAACATTTGATTTAGACATGTATACCTTAATTTTCGCCGCACGCGTGCAGACTGAGCCTGTACGACACGGTCGTTATCCGACCCAAACAACAGCAAAGGGTAAGAGGGAGTTCAATTGCGGCGGGACCGTGGAAGTAATAAATCTCTGCCAATAAAAAGGTCCAGCTGTTCGCCGCTTTCGGGCTGATGCCCGATCAGGAAATGAAAATAGTACTCAGGAACGATTTACGCCACATTTTTCCGGATTAGTCCCGCACCCTGAGGATCTTCGCCCCCAAAACCGCCAGACGCTCCTCGATCCTCTCATAACCCCGGTCGATGTGGTAAACGCGGTTCACGGTGGTCGTTCCAGCCGCCGCGCAGCCGGCAAACACCAACGCGGCCGAGGCACGCAGGTCCGTGGCCATTACCGGGGCCCCCTGCAACCGGTCCACACCGAAAACCGCGGCTCGCGCGCCGTCCAGGCGGATGTCCGCCCCCAGACGCTGCAGTTCAGCCACGTGGGTGAAGCGGTCGGTGTAGATTGTCTCGGTGATGAAGCTCGTCCCATCGGCCACACAGCAGGCAGCCATGACCTGGGCCTGCATATCGGTCGGAAATCCGGGATATGGCCGGGTGACGACTTCGACCGGTTTCGGACGGCCTGTCGATTCGACGGTCAGGGAGGTGCCGTCGGGTGTGATTTCACAGCCCATGTCCCGCAGCACTGAAGTCACGGGACTGAGGTGCACGGGGTCGACCCCAATCAGAGTGACCCGGCCCGAAGCCAAAGCCACACCGGCCAAAAACGTGCCGGCTTCGATCCGGTCGGCGATCACCCGGTGCTTGATGGGCGCGATTGCCTCGACCCCGGTCACACGCAAGGAGGGAGTCCCCACGCCTTCGATCAGGGCGCCGGCCACCACCAGGGCTTCGACCAACTGGGTCACCTCGGGTTCGATGGCGCAGTTTTCCAGGATCGACTCGCCATCGGCCAGAACAGCAGCCATCAGCACGTTGCAGGTGCCGCCCACCGACGAGGGTTCGAATCGGAACCGCCCCCCAGTCAGACGTCCGTTGACCCGGCCGCTGATATAGCCTTCCTCCAGTTCCATTTCCGCGCCCAGGGCCGTCATGCCCTCGATGTGCAGATTTACCGGCCGCGGCCCCCACGCGCAGCCACCGGGCAGCGAGACACGGGCCTCGCCCATCGAGGCCAGCAACGGTCCCAGCACGTAGATGCTCGCGCGCATCTTGCGCACCAGGTCGTAGGGCGCTTCCGGGCTGTCCACACCCGTGGTGTCGATCACCAAACGGTGGCCCGAGAACTCGCACCGCGCTCCCAGACCTTCCAGGATGGTCGCGAAAAAGCGCACATCCTGCAGATCGGGCACGTTGTCGATCACCGACTCGCCCCGAGCCAGCAGCGAGGCGGCCATCAGGGGCAGAACGGCATTCTTGGCGCCGCCAACGGTGAGTTCCCCCTCCAGGGGGGTTGGGCCTTCGATGACAAATTTATCCAACGTTTTCCTCCGACGTGCCGGACCGGGCGGTCACCACCCGGTCTCTGTCCGCATAATCCCTGATCACCCTGATATCTTCCAGCCCCGAAGCGGAAAAAATGTCTTCCACGTCCTGGCCCTGATCATCACCGATTTCAACCGCCACATGACCTCCCGGACGCAGCCAAGCGCCCAGCCCCGAGGCCAGGGCGCGATAGAACACCAGACCGTCCTGGCCGCCGTCCAGGGCTTCGACGGGATCATGCCCGGAAACCTCGACCGCAAGCCCCGCAATGTCTGCCGCGCGGATATAGGGAGGGTTACTGACCACCAGATCGACCTGGCCCTTCAGGTGGGCCGGCAGCGGGTCGAACCGGTTGCCCTGCAGGACGTGAACCCGGGGATCAGCACCCAGGGTGTGGGCGTTGTGCTTGGTCAACTGGATGGCGGCGGGATTGATGTCGGTGGCATAGACATTCAGCCGGGGCACGTCCAGGGCCAGGGAAATTCCGATGATACCCGTGCCGCAACCGATCTCCACCGCCACCGGGGCCAGCAGCCGCCGGTCCGGCGGGGCCACCAGGGCAACGGCCTCCTCGACCAGCCGTTCGGTTTCCGGACGCGGAATGAACACCCCCGGCTCGACCTTGAACACCCGGGAATAGAACTCCGTCTCGCCGAGGATCTGCTGCAGGGGTTCGCCCTGCGCCCGCCGGCGCACCAGATCGCGGTAGTGGTCGAGTTCGGCGCCCATAACCGGGCGGTCATGCTGGTAAAACAGCTCGATACGCGACAGCCCCAGCACATCCGCCAGCAGCCGCTCGGCGTTCAGCTTGGCCGACTCCACACCCTTGCCATCCAGGTACTCGCTGGTCACCTGGATCAGTTCGCGGATGGTTTTGTTGGGGCTCACACTGTTCATGGACAATCCGGGGACGGAGTCGTCAATCGCTGCGGGTGGCTTCCAGGGCCTCTTCACGCCGGTGGGCCAGGATGGCGTTCACCACGTCGTCGAGGTCGCCGGCCATGATGGCATCCAGACTGTGCAGGGTCAACCCGATGCGGTGATCGGTGACCCGGCTCTGGGGAAAATTGTAGGTGCGGATCTTGGCGCTGCGGTCTCCGGTGCCGACCTGGCTCTTGCGTTCGGCGGCAATCTCCGCCTCGTGCTCCATGATCGCCTTCTCCAGCAGCCGCGAACGCAGCACATTCATGGCCTTGGCCTTGTTCTTGTGCTGGGATTTTTCATCCTGGCACTGCACGACCACCCCGGTCGGGACATGGGTGATGCGCACGGCGCTGTCGGTGGTGTTTACCGACTGGCCGCCCGGGCCCTGGGCCCGGTACACATCGATGCGCAGGTCCTCAGTCCTGATGTCGATGTCGACTTCCTCGGCCTCGGGCAGCACGGCCACGGTCACGGCCGAGGTGTGGATGCGTCCCTGACTCTCGGTAGCCGGAACACGCTGCACACGGTGCACGCCGCTTTCCCAGCGCAACATGCCGAAGGCGCCTTCACCGCGCACGGCGTAGATCACTTCCTTGAACCCGCCGGACGTCCCTTCGGTGACGTCGATCATCTCCGTCTTCCAGCCCTGCTTCTCGGCGTAACGCAGGTACATACGGGAAACTTCCTCGGCAAACAGGGCAGCCTCATCCCCACCGGTGCCGGCGCGCACTTCCAGGATGGCGTCGCGATCATCGTTGGGATCATGGGGCAGCAGCGCGGCTTCCAGGGATTCAGTCGCTTGTTCGAGGGCGGGTTCAAGTGTGGAGAGCTCGTCGTTGATCATCTCCACCATATCGGGGTCGCTCTCGGACTTCAGCAGTTCCCGGTTATCCGCGACCTGCTCCGTGAGCTCCAGCCATTTCTCCCCGATCTCCAGCTGCTTGCGCACCCTGGAATGTTCGCGGGTCAGTTTCCGGTACTCGTTCTGATCGTTGAGCACTGCCGGATCGGACAGGCTTTCTCCCAGTTTGGCATACTTGCCGCGCAGGGTAATGACGTTGGCTTTCAAGCCGTCGCTCCTTCTTCTTCCACCGGAGCACCGTCGGGAATATCGTAATAAGTCCGTTCCTTGAAGTCATCGCCTTCCGGCGTCAGCACCGCCCGCAGAGCCGCCATTCCCACCGTCAACTGGTCGTCGTCCGGTTCGCTGGTGGTGATCTTCTGCATCATCAAACCGGGCCAGATGAACGGCTTGATCAGCCAGGAGTTGGCATATTTTCCGGACAGCTTGATGGCTTCGTAGGCCAATCCACCGATCAGGGGCACGAAAGCCAATCGTTCCAACCGGTCGGCGATGGATTCAGGCCGCCCCAGGAAAGAGAACACCACGATCGAGATCAGCATGACGAAAAACAGGAAGCTGGTGCCGCACCGCGGATGAAGAGTCGTGAAGGGACGAGCCCCGTCGGCGTCGAGGGAACGACCGTTTTCGAAGGCGTGGATACTTTTGTGCTCCGAGCCGTGATACTCGAAAACCCTGGCCATGTCCGGCAGTTTGCTTATGCCCCACAGGTAGAGAACGAACATGGACACACGGAAGAACCCGTCCACCATGTTCCACACCACACTGC
>JAGLCY010000337.1 GCA_023270185.1 Candidatus Krumholzibacteriia bacterium
GCGAGGGCAAGCTGGGCTTCAAGGACGGGAAGCTGTTCAGGTAGGTCGCATTGTTCGACCTTGGTGTCGAGGCCGATCTCGCCGATGGCGACTGTTGAAAAGGGAGTTAGTTGGGTTGCCAACCTTTTTTGGAAATCAGCCAAAGACCCCCTGGGGAATACTTCGTTGGCCACCCAGGGGTGCAGGCCAAAAGCCGCGAATATGTTGGGTCGGCCTGACAGGGCTTCGACTTCGGGCCAGGCGGCCTCATCGTAAGCCGGGACAATGATCCGGGTCACACTGCGGGCGTCGGCACGCGCCAGCACACTGTCGGTGTCGTCGGACAACGGCGGCATATTCAGGTGGCAGTGGGTGTCGATCAGGTTCACGAACAACTCCTGGCCCAATTATTATTAACAAGGGAAATATATATCCATTTCCTTGGCGTCCGCGAAGCCCAAAAACGACTGTTACAGACTAACACGGTCGTCCGGTTGTGGCAAAGCCGGCGGAGGAGTACATGATGGACAATCTGGACAAGTCGTCGAGAAGCGTTCTGTTCCGTGGCAATACCGGACATTTTGGCGGGGATACGCTTTTCGCCCGGGTCGCCCGCGCGGTGTGCGAGGCCGAGTGTCTGCCCCGCAAGGAACTGTTCGAAGCCTGGGAAACGGCCAAGCGAATCCGGCGCAAGATGCGCGGCGGCCCCATCGTCGAATTGGCCGCGGGACACGGGTTGCTCTCCGCCATCCTGATCCTGCTGGATGATTCGACCGAAACGGCCACCTGTGTCGACATCCAGCGCCCCCCCAGCCATGAAAAGATCTTGGCCTCACTGGAAAAGCAATGGCCGCGGATCAAGGGACGCGTGCGGTATGTCGAGGGCAGGATTGAAGAAGCAAAAATTCCCATAGGTGCTTTGCTTGCATCGGTCCATGCCTGCGGTCGGCTGACCGATCAGGTACTTGATCTGGCCATCAATAGCCGAAATCGCGTGGCGGTTCTTCCTTGCTGCCATGATTTGGAGACCTGCGACACCGGGGGCCTCGCCGGCTGGATGGATGGACCGTTGGCAGTGGACGCCACGCGGGTGGCACGGTTGCGGGAAGCAGGGTATCGGGTGCAGACGCTGAAGATACCGGAAGATGTCACTCCAAAGAATCGGTTGATACTGGGGTGGGCGGAGTAATACTCCCACAGATCGGTTTTCGATTCACATTGAGCCTTTACCCCCCACTGACTACTTTATTGGCTGCTCATCGCCCTTTTCCCCGTATGCAGGACCCGAACCCCAGGACCCCCATGGCCAGCTACAACCTGTCCCACCTCAAGCAACTCGAGGCCGAGTCCATCCACATCATGCGTGAGGTGGCCGCCGAGTTCGACAACCCGGTGATGATGTACTCCATCGGCAAGGACTCGTCGGTCATGCTGGACCTGGCGGCCAAGGCGTTCGCCCCGGGCAAAATTCCCTTTCCCCTGCTGCACGTGGACACCCAGTGGAAATTCCAGGACATGTACCGGTTCCGCGAGAAGGTCGCCGGGCGATACGACGTCGATATCAAGGTGTGGATCAATCCCGAGGGCAAGGACGTGGTGGGCCCCATCAGCCATGGTTCGGAAAAACATACCCAGATCATGAAGACCGAAGGCCTCAAGCAGGCCCTGGACCACTACGGTTTCGACGCCGCCTTCGGTGGCGCCCGGCGCGACGAGGAAAAGTCGCGGGCCAAGGAACGGGTCTACAGCTTCCGCAACAGGTTTCACCAGTGGGATCCCAAGAACCAGCGTCCCGAATTGTGGAACCTCTACAACGCCAAGGTCAACAAGGGTGAATCCATTCGCGT
>JAGLCY010000338.1 GCA_023270185.1 Candidatus Krumholzibacteriia bacterium
GTGCCCATCGTGCCGCTGTACTTCGCGGCCGAGCGCCCGGTGGTCGAACGGGACGGCGTGCTCATCATGCTGGATGACGATCGTTTTCCCCTACTCGAGGGTGAAGTGCCAATGAAAAAGAAGGTGCGTTTCCGCACCCTCGGCTGCTACCCGCTCACCGGCGCGGTGGAGTCCGAGGCCGAGACCATCGAGGAAATCGTGCAGGAGATGCTGCTGACGACGACCAGCGAACGCCAGGGACGGGTCATCGATTCCGATGGCTCCGGTTCCATGGAAGAGAAGAAGAAGGACGGTTACTTCTAGCAAGAAGGACATTCATTGAGCGACCAGGAATACAGGATCCAGGATGAGGACCTCATCCGCGATGACATCACGGCCTATCTGCGCAAGCACGAGACCAAGGACCTCCTGCGGCTCTTGACCTGTGGTTCGGTGGACGACGGCAAGTCCACCATGATCGGTCGGCTGCTGTATGACGCGAAGATGATCTACGAAGACCAGCTGGCGGCGGTCACCCGGGACTCCAAGATCCACGGCACCACCGACGGCGACTTCGACCCCGCGCTGTTGACCGACGGGCTCAAGGCCGAGCGCGAGCAGGGCATCACCATCGACGTGGCTTACCGCTACTTCTCCACCGACCGGCGCAAGTTCATCATCGCCGACTGCCCAGGCCACGAACAGTACACGCGAAACATGGCCACGGGCGCGTCGACGGCCGATCTGGCGATCATCCTCATCGACGCCCGCCACGGGGTGGTCACCCAGACCAAACGCCACAGCTTCATCTGTTCGCTGCTGGGCATCAAACACGTCGCGGTGGCCATCAACAAGCTCGACCTCGTGGACTGGTCGGAAGAGATCTATGACCGGATCCGCGACGAGTACAACGCCTTTGTCTCGCGACTGGGGTTCGCCGACATCCACTTCTTCCCCATCTGCGCCCTGCACGGCGACAACGTGGTCGATTCCAGCAAAAACCTGCCCTGGTACGACGGCGCCACCCTCCTGCACCACATGGAAAGCGTGAACATCGCCAGCGACCGCAACCTCATCGACATGCGTTTCCCCGTGCAGTACGTGCTGCGGCCCAACCTGGATTTTCGCGGCTTCAGCGGCACCGTGGCCTCGGGTGTGGTCAGGGCCGGTGACACGGTCATGAGCCTGCCTTCCCGACAGAAATCGCGGGTCAAGTCCGTGCTGCTGGGCGAGGATGTCATTAATGAAGCGTTCGCCCCCATGGCCGTCACCCTGACCCTCGAAGATGAAATCGACGTGTCGCGCGGCGACATGCTGGCACCGGTCAACAACATGCCCACCATCGGCAATGAGATCGAGGCCATGGTGGTGTGGATGCATGACACGCCCGCCCAACAAGGACGTTCCTATCTCTTTAAGCAGACCACCAGCATGGTGCCCGGCGTGCTGACGGATTTGCGCTACAAGATGGATGTCAACAACCTGCGCAAGGAGGCCGGTGAGGCCGACTCCCTGGAGCTCAATGAATTCGGCCGCTGCCACATAACCCTTCATCGGCCCATAGCGTTTGACCCCTACGACC
Source organism: Candidatus Krumholzibacteriia bacterium (assembly GCA_023270185.1). Classification (GTDB taxonomy): domain Bacteria; phylum Krumholzibacteriota; class Krumholzibacteriia; order LZORAL124-64-63; family LZORAL124-64-63; genus JAGLCY01. The sequence goes on from JAGLCY010000338.1 coordinate 1,562, forward strand.
GCAACCGCGCCACCGGTTCCTTCATCATCATCGACCGGGTGACCAACGTCACGGTGGGCGCCGGCATGATCATCGACCGCGTCGTCCGGGAGGATCCCGTTGGCCCCAAGAGCAAGAACATCGCCGAGGCCCGGGGAACGATCCACCGTCAGGACCGCGAGACAATGCTCGGCCAGCGCGGTCACACGGTATGGCTCACCGGACTCAGCGGCAGCGGCAAATCCACCATCGCCTACGAGGTCGAACGTCAGCTCACGGCCGCCGGCCGCCTGTGCATAGTGCTGGACGGCGACAACGTGCGCCATGGCCTGAACCGCGACCTGGGTTTCAGCGCCGATGACCGCACCGAGAACATCCGACGCATCGCCGAGGTGGCCAGGCTCATGAACAGCACAGGCATCATCGCCATCACCTCGTTCATCAGTCCTTACATCAAGGACCGCCAGGACGCGCGGGAAATCATCGGCGCGGAACACTTCATGGAGGTCCACATCGACACCTCCATCGAGGTTTGCGAGGCGCGTGATCCCAAGGGTCTGTACAAGAAGGTCCGGGCGGGCGAGATCCCCCAGTTCACGGGCATCACCGATCCCTATGAAGCGCCCGATTCGCCCGAGCTCAAGTTGGCGACAGAGAGTTTGAGCGCGGAGGATTGCGCGCGGGCTGTTGTCGCCCTGTTGGACGATGGCGGAGTCCTGGGCGGGGATGATCAGTAGATCCGAGGGATCACATGTTCAAATCTTGTGGGAAACAGTATCCCCGCCCCCGGCTTCAGCCGCCTTCTCCTCGGCGGCAACCGGAACCGTATTCAGGAATGTTCCAAAGTCCTTGAGTTCCTCCATGCGACACGACCATACCAGTTTGCCGTCGTAGACGGTGATGTCGGGGCAACCGTCACACATGCTCTGGTCGCCGTTGGCCATGAAATCCACGGGCTGGATGAACATGATGGTCTGCAGATAGGCGCGTTCGAACAACCGCAGGGGATTGCGCAGGAGCGATCCGAACCACTTGCCCAGGGCTTTCCGCGTGTGGGGATCCAGGAACGAAAACAGCAGCATGGCCCGGCGGCCGTGTTTGCTGGAATCGGAAGATACGTAGGACAGGTACCGTCCGGTCTTCAGATGGTAGAGACTCATCGCCAGTTCCGCGAACTTTGGTCCGGTATAACCGTGGATCCGTTTTTTGCTGCCGATGCGCTGGGTCATCAACCACTTCATGGCCGCCGGGTCCGCGGTGCCGTTCAGGTAGGCCGAGGGCAGGAAATCGGGATCGACCTCTTCCCGCGCCTTGGCTACCAGTTCGTTCGAGCCGATGGTGATGATCCGGTTCTTATCCGAGTGGTAGAGCACGTCGCCGCGCTTGACCTCCTTGTCACCCGCCATCCACTTGAACGGCATATCCGGCACGATGTGGCGGAAACAGATAAAGACCATGGTCTGAACGATGTCGATATGATCCTGCGCCCACTTGATCATGTCCGGTACGTACTGAAGATTCTCCTGGTAGATCGTGGCGTTGAAGGAACAGGCGATCCCGCCGATCTGGGCAACCATGGTGGCGTAGTGAAGCCGCAGATCGTTGAGCTCGATTTCGTTCATTCCCTGCCACTTGCCCGGACGTCCCTGACCACTGTCCACGTGGAAAGTGAAACCGAAAAGGCCCGCCTTCTTCAAATCCTTCAACAGATCATCGGTCAGGGCCTTGCCATTGGTATTGAGGATGGGCTTCCAGCCCCGTCGCTTGATCTCGGCCACCAGTTCGATGACGTCGGGATAAAGCAGGGGATCACCACCGGCGATGGAAATGCAGTCGGACTTGCGCATGGCCTGGAACACGTCCAGTTCGCCCTTCATCTCATCCATCGATTTGTGGGCGCCCTTGACGTTTTCACGATAGCAACCGTCGCATTTGAGGTTGCACTCGGACGTCGGCTCCAGCCAGGAGATTGCGTTGTCGGCCAGGGTCCAGGGGAAACGATACAGATCATTGTGGTTGATGGCGGATGAATTCATGACTCCCCCTTTTCGGGTTATATAGTCAATTAATATCAATATTTTAGTCAGTTTGCATTACATTTTCTGGGTTGATGGGTCCAATTTTTTCCTGAATATTATCCAAACCTTCGTTTTCCCGGAATTTTCTCCCCTCCCGTTCCCACACGCTTCCGGGTTCGGAGATTCACCAACCGATGCCGCCAGGGAACCGGGAACAGCGATCGGGCTGGCCATCCAGACTCATAATGAAGAAGACTGGCCTTTGCCGAAGGCGTGTC
>JAGLCY010000339.1 GCA_023270185.1 Candidatus Krumholzibacteriia bacterium
TCTAAAGCAGCTTCGTCAGATTCCCGATCATCTCATGCATGGTCGGCTTCAGGATATCCCCATAGCTCTGCATGTTGATCCGCTGCGTGATGTCCTTCAGCCCCGGCATGGCCTTGGCCGCCTGGGCGGAAAGATCGGCCTGACCCTCATCCGACAGGTCGCCACTGGTATCGATCAACTGCTCGAATTCCTTGTTGATCTCCTCGAGCACGGGCAGCGCCTCTTCGGCTGACTTCTTTGATGTCACCCCGCCGAGCGTGACCATGGTCTTATCGAGCAGACCCTGCATGAGGTCCCCAGCGTTCAGACCTCCCCGTTCCAATTCGTGGGGCTTGCCGCCGCCGCAGCCGGCCAGCAGGGTGAACAGGGCGAGGAACAGAACGGTCGAGACTATATTACGGGTCTTCATGGGATCTCCCTCCGGGTTGGTTAAATTGTCAGCACGATTTCTAGAGAAGCAGGCCGATCTTTTCGACCATCGAGTCCATGGACGGGCCCAGGATGGCGCTCAGACCGGGCGTATCATTGATGCGCCGGGCCATGTCCTGGATTTCAGGAAGAGCCTTCCGCGCTTTTTTGGACATATCGGCGCGGCCCTTCTCCGACAAATTTGGGATATGATAGATCAGATCGTCGTAATCATCATTGATGGCCTGGAGTTGGGGCACGGCCGCCTTGGCCGACTCCATGCTGTTGATGCCGCCGAGGGCCCGGAATGTGCGGGACAACAGGCCATCGAGAACATCGCCGGTATTGATGCCGCCCAGTTCCATCTCCGGACTGTTGCCGCCGCCGCAACCGGCCACGAAAAGGACCAGCAGCAGAAAAACCGCCGCGTGAATTCCATGACACAACTTCATCGAGACTCCTTGAAGAACGGATAAATGTTGATCCGACTCGTTTCGTGAACCGGCATCATAGAAATTCCGGACCCGGTTGTCCACCCGAATGCGGGTCCAGGCTGATGAACTATCCAACCTCTCGGGTTTACATCACCCCTGGTTCCTGCTTATTCTGATAAAAATTCCAACATGGAGGTTGGTTCGTGTTACAGAAGAGAATGATCCTGCTTGTCCTGATAATGATGGCGTCGGTAACGGGTTTCAGCTCCAGGGCCCAAGCTGACTCCGCTCTCGGTCCCCGCTTTGGCCTCAGCGGCGGCAACGATGATTTTTTCCTGGGCATCCAGGGTGAATTCGGACCCATCCTGGGCGCGGCGACCCTGGTTCCCAGCCTGGACTTCACCCTGGGGGACCATTCATCCACCGCCTTGAACGCGGACTTGCGCTTCTACCTTATTCCCCTGCCCGAAACCGGCATCCGATTCTACGGCGCGGCCGGTCCCACCCTCATGCTCTCTCCCGATACCGAGTTGGGATTGAGCCTGATCCTCGGCCTGCACATTCCCATGAAAAGCACGCGCCGGTACAACATCGAATACCGCTGGGGTATCGGTGACATTCCCGACCACAAGATCGGCGTTACGGTTATGTTCGGATTATAGAAAAAGCCCCCGGACCGAAATCCGGGGGCCGTTTGATTACACCTGGCTTCCGATCTTAACCGCGGCCACCTCTGCCACCCCAGCGACCTTCTCTCCCGCCCTGACCGGAATCCGCGCTCAGGATCTCATCATAAGCTTCCTGGCTCAGCCAGCGCGGCACGTAGACCTCATCGGTCTGGGATTCATAGACCCTGACAAAAGCCCGCAGATGATTGTGCGAACCTTTCAGCAGGTTGCCGTAGACCATGAGGATAGACCTTAGTTCCGTCCCGGCAATGGCTTCTTCCAGGTCCAGGATGTCGATTTCCTCGATGGCCAGACCCGCCAGCAGCGCATCGGCGACGGACTGTGAGCCGCTTTCGATCAAATCGTTGTAGAGGGTCTGCAGATCCTCATTGGAAAACTCACCGGGGCCGTTGTCGCCGACCGGGTCTTCCTGCCCGAAACGGTCCAACAGCATCATGATGGCATCGGAATGTTTCTGCTCGCTGGCCGCGATGTTGGTGAAGATTTGCAAACCGTACTGCTCGTACAAGACGGTGTAGACATCGTGGGCCAGTTTTTCTTCTTCGCGCATGAAGAGCAAGTCGGCGATTTCTT
>JAGLCY010000034.1 GCA_023270185.1 Candidatus Krumholzibacteriia bacterium
CCTTCCGGATCGAACGGGACATCCCCGACCTTGTAGATGTGAGCCACGCCCAGCAGATGAAGATCGACCCACCGCGCGAAATTGTTCTGCAATTCGAAACTGCCGGCGCCCCAACCCCGCACCAGGGGCAACCGCATCAACAACTCGTACATAACCAGCCAGCCCACCGTGACCAGCGCGCGGTTCCGGGTTCTGCCGGTCAGGACCACGGCCAATCCCGCCAGCAGATAACAAAGGGCAATCCGTTGCAGGACACCCGGAATGCGCAGGCCCGTAAGGCTTTCCAGGGTCATGAAAGGGAAGCCGTTGAGAAACAAACCCAACGCGAAGATTATCACCGACCGGGAAACGATCTTCCTTACCAGGTCACCGCGTGTGGCGCCGTCATCCAGGCGCCGGGCGAAGCTGAGAGAGATGGCCACTCCCACGATGAAAAGAAAAAAGGGGAAGACGAGATCCGCCGGCGTCAGGCCGTTCCAGGCGGCGTGACGCAAAGGCGGGTGGATATGCGTCCACGACCCGGGATTGTTGACGAGGATCATCAAGGCGACCGTCAGGCCGCGGAACACATCCAGGGAAACGAGTCTCTCATGGCGCGGGCGCCGATTCATTTCACCATGGTCATGCGCATAGTGCGGGAATATCCTTCGGTTTCCAGGTTGTAGAAATAGACTCCCGCGGCCGCCGCGCGGCCGGATTGATCATGTCCGTTCCAGATGGCCTCGTGATCCCCGGCGGTAACTTCACCCTCGTCAACGAGGGTTTTGACCAGACGCCCCGACACGTCGTACACGTTCAACCGCACCGGCCCGGAAGCGGTCAGACTGAAGTTGATCGTGGTGACCGGGTTGAAGGGATTCGGGAAATTCTGATCCAGGGTTGCCGGAACTTTCGGCACTGCATTTTCCCCGGGAACGGCACTTATCGAGGTGAATGGTTCGTTAAGATAGTGATCGAGGATGTATTCAACATTTTGCCGCAGGATATCGTGGTCCATTCGGTAGGGCCGTCCCGCGAGGTGGACAAACTGGCCGCCCGTATCCCGGAACGCGCCGCCGCCGGCCGGCGAGGCCCAGACTCCAGTACCGCGAGCACCGCTGAACCCGGCAGTGTCATTGAACAGCAACGTGCTTTCACTGCCCACGCTGGTCAGGTAGACGTCGTTCCAGCTTTGGACCCCGATGAAAGGGATATTCACCAATCCCGAAGCCACCGCCACGCAATTGCCCAGATTGGCTGTTTCCTCCGCCCAGGTGACACCCAGGTAATCGGTCAGATCGCCGGCCAGGAAGGATTTGCTGGTACGAGTCATCAGCAGGAGATTCCCCCCCGTTTCCAGGTAGGACTGGATGGGGGTCTCGGCCCATTTGGCCAGATCCCCGTTGTAGTTGTTGCCGACCCAGATCACGGTCGAGTAGCCGCCAAGGATGGAAGCCGGCACCGCGTCATGGCCGATGGGCGCCGGCAGGTTGGCCGGATAACCATCGAACGGCTCAGAGAAACAGTCCCAGAAAGTGACCGGATTATCACCCCAGAATACGCTGTCTTCGTAGGCAGTGAAAATTTCGTCCCCGTACGAATCCCAGTGCACGCCGTTGACCAGCAGGATGCCCTGATCGAAGGTGGGATTGGTGACCTCGGTCCGAACCTGACGCAGAATCCAGCGGTCGGGATCCAGTATCACACTTTGGGCCGTTCCGGGCACCGTCAGAACATACTCCTCTGTCGCCAGACTGTTTTCGACGGTGAAATCGATGTCCCCCTCGCTCGTACCGACCCGCAACCGGATCGGCATGGAGAACAGCCCGGTGTCGGTCTGCTCCTGAGTGATGGTCACGGTGACCTCACCGGGCTGGGGACCCTCGGTCCAGTTATAGGTGTAGATCGGAAAATAATCACCGTAGATCCACTGCTGGAAAAACGCGGTGAGATCCCGGCCGCTGACCGTTTCCAGTGCCGCCTGCAACTGTTCGGTTGTGGCGCTGCCGTACAGGTGGTTACCACGATAAAGGGCCAGGCCGTCGAAGAAATCCGTATCGCCCAGCACTCCGCGCAACATGTGCACAACCCAGCTACCCTTGTTGTAGGCAAGGTTGCCGTCGAAGATGTTTTCAGTCAGGGGATCCTCCACGAAAATCGTCCCCGGTCCATAATACGAGGCGATGCTCATGTACTCCTGATAAGTGGCAAAATCGTAATACTGCTCAGCCCAGTAGGCCTCGCTCCAGGTGGCAAAACCCTCGTTCAGCCAGATGTGCCCGAAGTCCTCGCAGGTGACCATGTCGCCCCACCACTGGTGGGCCAATTCGTGGGAAATCAGGTCTTCCGACCACCCGCCCATGCTGGTCAGGGTCTGATGTTCCATCCCGCCGCCCCAGGTGAACTCGGCGTGCCCGTATTTTTCGTCGACAAAGGGATATTCACCGTAGGCCTGGGAAAACGCGTCGATCATCAGCACGGTCAGGGCGTAGTTAGACTCGACCACCCCGACGTGATCGGTATAGATGAAGAACTGCACCTCCATGGGATCGCCGCCGCCCTGCGGAGTGTACCAGTCGCTGTATGTCGTGTAGGGATGGATGGCCAAAGACACCAGGTAGGTGGCGATGGGATAGTTGGATTTCCAATGCGTCGTGCGCGTGGACCCGTTGTCCACGTCCGATACCACCAATCCGTTGCTGGCCACGACCAGGTTGTCCGGCACAGTGACGATGATGTCCACGGAATCGGCCTTGTCGCTGTTGAGATCCTTGCACGGCCACCAATCACGCGCGCCGTAGGGCTCGCTCAGGGTCCAGATCATATCCTTGCCGTCGTGACTGCTCCAGCCGAAGGCCCCGCCCGCGGGATTGCCGTTGTAGGCCACCGACACAACCACCGCTTCGCCGGTGGTGTAGGCCCGGTCCAGGTCCACCGTCAATACCGCACCGCTGCGGCTGGAGTTCGTGGCCGATCCGCCGGATGTGGTCGCGGTGACGGCCAAGCCGAGGGTCAGATTCAGATCCAGGGTGGATATGGAAGCTCCGGTGACTTCCGCGGTCACGGTCACGGTTCCGGTCAGGACTCGCGCGACCGGATCCAGGTCCAGGTCCAGTTCGTAATGATGGACATCGTACAGGGACTGGTTGAGGGTCTTTTCGGCTTCGGCCGCCATCAGGCCCTTGGCCATTATGTTTTTGCTCGCGGCTTCCTGCCAGCGGTGTTCCAGGATTTCCTCGCGTTTGGCGACCGGATCGTCGTCCGTGGCTGCTATCGCGCCCGTGGCCGGAGACAGAATCAACAACGTCAAGGCGGTGATCAGCAGGAGGGCACGCGGGTGGCGCATGGAGGCTATTGGGCGAGTGGACATGAATCGTTCCCTGCATTGAAGAGCGATAACCGGGAGATGTGTTTTGCTTATGCAATTATACAATATAGTGGCTGTTAGCGGGGAAATTTCCTGAAAGATCGCCCTGCCGCCTGTCACATTTATCCATGTAAAAGACCACCCCCCGGGGGGCATTATTATGTTAAGTGAATTTGGGTTTGGGAAGCGGTTGTGATCAAGGGGCAGATCATTAACGAACCTGTCGGTCATAGCTCCATTGCCAGCCCTACAAGCACGTTCCCCATGTTCAATTCCTCCTTCTATGCCTAGGCGTTGGCTTCAGCTGCGAAGGCGGTTGGCGCGGACCTGGCCACGTCAGGGGCGTGACAAACGGCTTCGTCTGCTGGGCGCTCTTGTTATGGTGAATATTCCACCAATGTATGATCTTCACCTTTCAGTTCTTTGTCGATGATCTTCTCGATGACTTCCCAATTACCCCGAGCGAGACCAGCCCCAATTCTTGGGTATCCAATGCGTTTTCCAGAGAACCCAGCCTTCACTTTGCACATGACTGACTTTACAGCGTCATAGTCGACGAGTCTCCCCGGGCCGGCCCAGTGGAACTGTGTGTACCCGTTAACGACCGTGATCGTTCGCCCTGCTCGATGTACATCCACAACAGAGATTGAACCCAGCTTGGCTCGATCACCCTTGGCTGTTTCCAGGTCTGCAACAACCGCTTCCGGAAAAGAGGACCGGATCGCCTTGGCCACGCCCGCGCCCATTTTGCAGAAACAATTGCAGCCATGGATGATGACATCGAATTCACCATCCTCGGCTAGTTTGATCAAATCACCGTATACCGTGTTCACGTGATTCTACCCAAGCTTATCCTTTTTATCATAACATGAATCAGCCAAACCAAATTTTCCAGACAGGCCACCATGAAATTACTGTATCAGAGGCCTTTGATTGGTTCAATAACCGGGGGCAACCAGACCAGAGTGATGATATGATCTCGCTCGCAAAACTTCACCGCAAATGAAAGGCCCGGCCATGCGCATCCTCTCTTTCCTTTTTGCACTGGTGATCCTGGCCTCTTCGGTTTTCGCCTCCGAACCCATCCCCCGCGTGTCGCCGATCCGTCCGGTGTCGACCTACTCCATCGTGGCACGCGATCCAGTCACTGGCGACCTGGGCGTCGCGGTCCAGTCGCACTGGTTCAGCGTGGGCGCCCTGGTTCCCTGGGCTCGAGCGGGCGTGGGCGCGGTGGCAACCCAGTCCATGGTCGAAGCCAGCTACGGACCCAAGGGATTGGACTTGATGGCCGCCGGGAACGACGCCATCTCGGTGCTGTCCACCCTGTTGGAGCAGGATGAACACGCCGATATCCGGCAGGTGGCGATGGTCGATGCCAACGGTAGCGCCGCGGTGCATACGGGTGGTGGCTGCATTCCTGAAGCAGGACATCACCTGGGCCAGGGATATTCGGTCCAGGCCAATCTTATGGGGCCGGCAACTGTGCCCGACGCAATGGCCAAGGCTTTCGAAAAAGCATCCGGCCCCCTGGCCGAACGCATGGTGGCGACCCTGGCCGCCGCCCAGGCGGAGGGTGGCGACATCCGCGGCCGGCAATCGGCCGCGATCCTGGTGGTCAGCGCTGAATCCACCGGTCAACCCTGGAACGACAGGCTTGTCGATCTTCGCGTGGAGGATCACCCCGAACCCGTAGAGGAATTAAAGCGTTTGCTTGAGATGCATCGCGGCTATGAACAGATGAACGCCGGGGACCTGGCCGTGGAAAAGGGCGATCTGGAGGGGGCGGAAAGAGCCTACGCCCAGGCCGAACACATTCTGGGCGACAATCTCGAGGCACGCTACTGGCACGCGGTGGCCATGGTCAACGCGGGTGAGACCGAACGGGCCCTGCCCATCTTCGCCGATATCTTCAGACGTGGGGACAACTGGCGCGAACTAACCCCACGGTTGGTTGGACCCGGGTTTTTGAAGGTGGATGAGGAAACTTTGAAAAGGATCATGGCTGCGACGGGAGAGTGATTTTCCCCTGCAACCTATCATCAATATCATTGCGAAAAAGACCCCCCGGGGGGCAGAGTTATGTTAAGTGAATGCCGATTGAGATCGTTGGCTGAATGATAAGGGCGGGGTTATTAAACCCCGCCCCTTTTGCGATCAACCCTGATTTAGCCGTTCGGCCTGCCGGGCCAACAACGTGAACCCACCAACATCCACATCCAGAACAACCGTCTGCTCCGGCAGCGCTTCACCGGCGAGGATCAGGTCCGCCAAACGGTCCTGAACTTCCTGCTGGATAACACGCCGCACAGGCCGGGCGCCGAAGCGCGGATCGAACCCCTGCTCGGCAAGTTGAGCCACCGCGGTATCGGTGACTTCCAGAGTGATGTCCTGCTCAGTCAGACTGCGGCCGACCTTGGCCAGCTCCAAACTGACGATTTCCAGGATCATGTCCTCACCCAGACTGGCGAAGCGAACGATCCCGTCGAGCCGGTTCAAAAACTCCGGTCGGAAATGACCGACCAGGCTTTCCAAAACGCGGCTCTCGCGATCGCGGCGCTGTTCCTCGTCCTCGTGCGGCCTTGGTTCGAACTCGCCATCCTGGCAAAGATTGCTGGTCATCAGAACCATGGTGTTGCTGAAGTCGACCACGCGTCCCTGGCCATCGGTCAGACGACCGTCGTCCAGCAGTTGCAGCAGCACATTCATCACTTCGGGATGAGCCTTCTCGACTTCATCGAGCAGGATCACGCTGTAGGGATGGCGTCTGACCGCCTCGGTCAACTGTCCGCCGGCTTCATGGCCGACATAGCCGGGGGGCGCGCCGATCATCCGGCTGACCGCGTGGCGTTCCATGTACTCGGACATGTCCAGGCGGATCAGGGCCGTCTCGTCGCCAAACATCTGCTCGGTGAGTGACTTCGCGAGCTCCGTCTTGCCCACACCGGTCGGGCCCAGGAACAGGAACGAACCCAGGGGCCGCTGACCTTCGGACAGTCCCGCCCGCGAACGGCGGATGGT
>JAGLCY010000340.1 GCA_023270185.1 Candidatus Krumholzibacteriia bacterium
TGGATAACGGGGGCGCTCCTGTTTCGGGCGCCACGGTCACCGCCTACTACACCGGTGATATCAGCGGTACCGTGTCCGGCGTGACGGGAACCAGCGGAGTGGTCACTCTGACGACTTCGAAAAAGGCGACCGGCGTGGCGGACTATTGCTTCGAAGTGACCAACGTGACGCACGCTTCGAACACCTACGATTCGGGCGCCAACCTGGTGACCAAGTCGTGTGAGGGCGGGGATGTGTTCAGCGCCGACAACCGGCGGGTTGTGGACACCGTCATGCTGAACCAGAACTCACCCAACCCGTTCAACCCCAGGACGGACATCTCCTTCAGTCTGCCGAGTGAAGGCAACGTCCGCCTGGTGATCTACAACGTGAAGGGTGAACTGGTGAAGACCCTGGCCCAGGGTACTTATGGACCGGGTGTCCATACGTTCGGCTGGGATGCGGCCAATCACCCGAGCGGCGTCTACTTCTACCGTCTGGAAGCCCCTGGCTTCACCGAGACGAAGAAGATGATCATGCTCAAATAGTCAGGGATCCTGACTCTCGCCCAATGCGGCCCCGGGCTTCGGCCCGGGGCCGTTTTAGCAGGCTGCTAGTGGCGAACCGGTTGAAACCGATTAGATTTGAGCGGGATAAACGTTGATACAATATCCTACACCGGATGCGAACACGGATGAATTTCGACAAACATCCCTTTGCCGAAATCGCGGCCAAAGTCGCTGCCGGTGAGCGCCTGTCCACCGAGGACGGCCTGCTGCTGGACACAATCTACAACGAGATCGAAACCGTGAGCTGAGTACGCTTCATGTTTGAAACCAATCGTTCTTTCTGCCTCGCGGCACTGGCTCTGCTCCTGCTTGTCGCCCCCGCCGAGGCGACGCCGCATCTGGACTATGTCGTCACTTGCGAATCCCTGCAAAAATCCGAACTCGAGTTGGTTCTGACCGTTACCGGCTGGGAGCCGGACACCTTGAGCCTGCAGGGCGTTCCCGTCTACCTTGACAATCCCCTGGCCGAAGGTAATGGAGCCATCGTGAGCCGGTTGGAGGTGTCCGACGGCCGCGGCGAAGAGCCACCCGGCCTGCGACGCGTCGAATCCGGAAGCGCCGGCGGTCTGGTGCTGCAGATAACACCGGTTCCCGACACTCTGGTGGTCCGCTTCAAGGCCCGGGTGGCCTATCGCCACAGCCGCCAAACCCGCGACTACCCCATACATCTGCCGTTCATGGACAAGGACCAGGCTTGGCTATACGGCAACTACTTGTTCTGTCACCCACGGCTCGACGCCGCTGAACCCGCTTCAGTACGCACCCCGGTTGATATCCGTTTGTCCTTCGACCTGCCTGACAGCGTGCCGCTGGTGGGGCTTCCCGCTGCGGAGCTCGCCTTTGAAAATCTGCACGAGCTACTGTCGATTCAGTTCGGGCTCGGACGATTCCTGGTGGAAGAAACAGAAGCCGATGGTGTGCCCGTTAGCTTGATCTTCAAGAACGGCGACGAGTTTGACGAGGCCGAGCGGGAAATCCTGAGTGAACGTACGGTGGCAACAGTGGCCGGTGTGAAGGCCTTCTTCGGTTCGACCCCCTACCCGACCTGTTCCTTTCTGTACTTCCGGGATAGTGGCACCGGCGGTTTGGAGGGAGCCTACGCGTGCCAGGCCTACGTTCCGGCAGGCGTGGACCTGAGCAGCCTTTCGGATCGCAACTCGCGGGTCTTTACCGTGACGGCCCTGCACGAGTTCTTCCATACCTGGAACCCCATAGCGCTGTTCGCGCTGGAGGACCCCTGGTTCAAGGAGGGAGTGACCAGCTATTACGGCAATGTGCTGTCCATGCGCCTGGGTTTCTATACGATCGAGGATTACAGGTCGGATTGGGAACGAGACGCGGTTCGCCTGGAGGACGGATCCCTGGTGGGGGACATACCGTTGACCGATCCCAGAATCTGGTCAAAAGAATATGACGGGGAAGACTGGCGTCATCTTTCCTACACGCGGGGCCACGCCGTGGCCATGTTGCTGGATGTCGCCATCCGCGAGGTTTCAGGCAACACCCACAGCCTCGATGACGTCATGCGTCTGCTGGCGCGACGCCACCTGCACGGAGGATACACCCATGAGCAACTCATGGAGGCGATCCGC
>JAGLCY010000341.1 GCA_023270185.1 Candidatus Krumholzibacteriia bacterium
ATCGGGCCGGTCCGGATTGAGGAATTCCCGGGTGGTTTCGAGCACTGTCTGGCCGGAGGCGTCCACAACTTGCAATAGATAGCGGTCCCGCTCGGGGGCTATCCAGATTCGCCCGTTTTCATCCAGGTCCCAGCGACCCGCGAAGGGGTTGTAATAGAGACTCTCGTCCACCTTCCCATCGAGGGATCCCTTGAGGTAGGCATCTTCGAGGTCCAGGTAGACAGGGCCGATCGTACCGTCCGCGGCGCAGCCCACCAGCATCTCCTCGCTGGTAACTCCCTGTTCGGTGAAGGTGGACCTCGTCATGCCCAGCAGGAGTGTGCCGTGCCTCCAGCGGCCGTACCAACAACCCAGAATGGCCTCGGGCGTGTCCTCGATGAACGGAGTTGTTTTCCCCGCCGGATCTCCATCATTGTCGAGCCAGACTATTCCCAGGGGGTAGCGATTCACGAGGCCGAGTCGGTCGTGTCCCACCAGCAGATTGCTGGCCATGGTTGTCTCGCCGGGACCTTCACCCTTGCGGCCGCGAACGAATAAAAACTTTCCCGTCGGGTCGAAGACGTAGGTTTCTTGTTGCTGGAAATCGAGAAGGTAGGTGTTTCCCAAGGTGTCGCAGGCAACGTCGACGATGAACCCGAACACGAAGTCCTCACCTTCCGGTCCGGCGCGCCACTCCTCTTTCAGGTGCCAGTAACGGATGGTCTGCGAGGGCATGGGGCCGTTTTCCACAAGAGCGGGTTCAGACGAAAGGGCGGGTGACATTGACAGGCCGACAAAAAAGATTACGAGAATCCGAGTCACGGAATGCATATATTATCTCCCGGTGATGTTGGAACAAATCAATGCAATTTCAGGTATAAACGGGATGTACCCGATCGGTTCCCAGATTTCGGGCCAAGCCTTGGCAAGAACATCCCATTCGGAAGGACTTTCGTGAACAAGAATATTCGTTCTGCACTGGGCCGCCTTACGCGACATTGGGTGTTTTCAACCGCCCTGATGGTTTTGTCGGTCTTCACTCTCCGTTCAGCCGTCGCGGATTGGAACGACGTGCCCACCGGGTCGATGAAGCCGACCATCCTGATCGGCGACAGGATCTTCGTGAACAAGCTGGCGTACGACCTGAAGATCCCCTTCACCAGCACCCGCCTTGCCACTTGGGACGACCCCCAACGGGGTGACATCGTAATCTGTTGGTCTCCCGCCGATGGCGCGCGTCTGGTCAAACGCGTGGTCGGTACTCCGGGTGACGTTCTGGAAATGAAAAACGGCCGCCTCATCATCAACGGCAAGACCCTGGACTACGAAAACACAAACCAGGCGGATTTTGCAAGGGCCTTGGGTGCGGAGGTCGCCAAATACAAGTTTTATACCGAGGATCTCACGGGCCATCGACACATCGTGGCCGCAACACCAGGCAAACGGGCCATCCATAACTTCGGACCCGTTTCCATCGGCCCGGATCAGTACTTCATGATGGGTGACAACCGCGACAACAGCGCCGATTCGCGCTACTTCGGTTTCGTGGAACGGGCCGCGGTGGTGGGCAAGGTCGAAGGGATCGCCTTCTCCCTGGATTACGGAGATCACTTCAAGCCCCGCTGGTGGCGTTTTTTCACCAAGTTGATCTAACGCGGTTTAAGGCCCTTGCGCCGGAACATGTTCAGATATTTTCCCCCGGCCACCGGCAGGTGGATCTGTTCGTAGTTTTCCTGGAAAAATTCATTGGTGACGATGTCGACTTCCCGATCCAGCGGTGGGATCAGTCTGGTTCGCGGTTGATCGGTGATGTCCACGTTTCCGATCAGGATGTAGTCCGGACGACGTTCCAGGACCAGGGCGCCGCTGTGTTTTTCATGGCCCGCGTACCCATGGGTGAATTCCATGTCCTG
>JAGLCY010000342.1 GCA_023270185.1 Candidatus Krumholzibacteriia bacterium
GGGCCCAGGGCGATGACCGTGCCGCGGGGCAACTGTTCGGCCATGGCGTCGCCGGCCAGGATCCATCCGCCCAGGTTGGCTTCGCTCATGTGGATCGATACCAGGCGCCGCTCCTTGCCGGTAAAGGAAGCCGGCAGCAGTGCCAAGCCCAGGATCAGGGTAAAGACCACTGCTCCCTGGGGTCGCGACAGCCAGCCGGCCTCGGCCGCCAGGGCCACCGTGCCGATGACCATGATCGGCAGGATCGGGACGAAAAAACGGAACATGCCGAGCATGTCGCCACCTATAATGGTGGTGTAGACAAGCCAGAAGACCACCAGGCCCGTGCCATACAGTGTGTCGCGGGGTTTCATGGTGGCGAACCCCCCGCCCAGTCCGGCGGCTCCGCCGATCACGGCCAGGGAGAGCACATAGTTCAGCAGGAAGGACAGGGTGTAGGGCAGTCCGGTTTTGATCTGCCCTGCGAAGTCGCCGGTTTTGGCGTAGTAGGTGTTGGGCAGCCACCAGCCGTAGGCGTCGTGACGCCAGACGAAAGACACCGCAACGCCCGCCAGCAGGATCAACAATCCTATCCAGCGGCGTAGGTTGTGAAAGGGAGTGTCGGGTCCTCCCGGAGCCATGGCCCAGATGATGAAGATCAATGCCAGGGCGGGTCCTTCGGGTCTGGTCACCACGAGCAGGACACCCACGATGCCCGCGCCAATTGGGTTCCGCTGCAGGGCCAACCTCCAGCCCAGGACCGCCCACAAGGTGAATAGTGGCGTTTCAAGGCCGGAAAGCATCCAGCAGGCACAGGCGCCGACCGCGGCCAGGAGCAATTGGGCGGTTCGGGCGGGCGCAGCGCTCATCTCGGTGGCCCGGGGAGCCAGTATGTTTACGATACCCGGAACCAGGGCCAGCACCATGGCCATGGCGCCGGTTCCCAGGATTCTTGCCCAGAGAAGGGGGTCCACGCCCAGCTTCATGCCAAAAGCACTCAACAGGACCCACAACAGATTGCTGTAACCCTCGACCAGTTCCCCGCGATTGAAAACCAACCCATGGCCGTCCAGCAGGTTCTCGGCGAACCGAAACGAGATGAAGGCGTCGTCGATGACGAAGCGGAAGGACCATCCGTGTCCCACCAACAGGGCCAGGGCAATCACGAACCAAAGGAAGCCGGCTCCGCGACCACCCATTCTGGCGCCGGAGCCCATCATGACGGCACCCCCGGTTTGTCGGTCAGGATTTCGATGGCCACTCCTCGCCGGCGCAGTTCCTCGATCATCCTGTCGCCGGGCACCACCAGTTCCTGGCAGCGGGCTCCGGGAGCCTTGATTTCACCCGAGGCCAGCATCCACGCGATGATGGCCGCGGGATAACCGGTCATGCGCATCATGGCGGAAATGTTGTTGGTTCCGTCGTGATGATCGATGATCCGGACGGTCTTACGGATGGCTGTGCCTTCGGAGTCCCAGCCTTCGGCCTCGGCAAGCAACAGGACAACGTCCTGCCCGGGCAGGTCGAGTTTTTCCTGCAGCAGGGTGGCCAGCACTTCGCGCGGGGATACCTCGCCGTCACGAAACTTGCGCGGCGCGGATTCACAAAGCCCCAGTTCGGTCAAAAGCCGGAACTGGGCGCAATGGCCCTTGTAGCGAATGGTCTTGTAATCGAGGTTGGGCACGCGACCTGCCAGGGTTTTAGGCAGGGTGGAGGTTCCGCCGCTGGTCTGGAAGGCCTCCAGTTCGCCGAAGGGTTCGGGAAAGACCAGAGTCTCCAATTCGGTGAGGGAGGGCACGGTGTGAAGCCGCCCGTCACGGATGACCACGGCCGGTTCGATGTATTCGTTGATCAGGCCCTGCACCGAAAACACGACCTTGTAGTTCATGGGGGGCACAGGGTCGGCGGGCAGGCCGCCAACGCGGAGTTTGAGACTTTCGGCGCGTTCCAGGCCATCGACCAGCCAGTAGCCCAGGATACCGGCCAGGCCGGGGGCCAATCCACAGTCGGGGATGACGGTGACACCCTTGGTAGTGGCCTCCTCATCCAGCTCGAACTCCTGGGCGACGATGTCGTTGTTGCCGCCAAGGTCCAGGAAATGCGATCGGCCCTCAACAGCCAACGCGGCCAGGGTGGCGTTGAACCAGTAGTTGACGGCGCTGATGGTCACGTCGGCCGTCTTCATGAACGGGGCCAGAGTGGCGGCATCGCGAACGTCGGCGCATGCAGTGATCACGCGATCATCGTCCAGGCGTTCAGCCAGGGCGGTCAGACCGATCTGATCAGAATCGACGACCACCAGCTTTTCCGTCCCCGGCGCATGGTGCAACAGGTCGAAAGCGATGGCGGTGCCCTGCAGGCCGGCTCCTAATAACAGGTATTCCACATCGGTCTCCAGATGGTCTCGTACTCAGGTCACCGTTTCTCAGGAAATCATCATATTAGCCCGGGGCCTTTCGGTCACGTTGCAAACCGAAAAAAATTCAAGTGGGCTCAGTGCCCGGTCAATCCTACCTTTGACCTAACCTCTTTGCATGGCTACTATCTGGATGAAAACCAAGGTTTCTCCCAAAATCAAGGAGCCCATCATGCCCGGCAAAAAGCCCGGAGTCGATGCCCGCGTTCTCCAGGAGAATCTACTCGAACTCATCCGTCGCACATCCACCCAGTTGCCCGGTGACGTCGTCCGGGCGGTCCACAAGGGTATACGTCGGGAGAAGAAGGGTTCGTCCGGCCGCTACGCCCTTGAAGTGATCCGCGACAACATCATCATGGCCAAGGAAAAGTCTCAGCCCCTGTGCCAGGATACCGGGGTGATCATCTGTTATGCCGATCTGCCGGATTGGTGTGATGAGAGCGTCTTCCGGAAAGCCTACGAGAAGGCCGTCGTCAAGGCCACCAAGGTCGGTTATCTGCGGCAGAACTCGGTGGATTCCATCACCGGAAAAAATTCGGGGACCAACCTCGGTCCCGGCAGCCCGTCGTTCCACTTCCATCCGGCCAAGGGAAAATCCCTGAAGGTGAGGATGATGCTCAAAGGCGGCGGCTGTGAGAATTCGAGCATCCAGTACAGCCTGCCCGACAACCGGATCGGCGCCGGTCGTGATCTGGAGGGGGTCCGCCGCTGTCTGCTCGATGCCCTGGTCCAGGCCCAGGGCAAGGGCTGTGGCCCGGGCATCCTGGGCGTGTGCGTAGGCGGTGACCGGGGTTCGGGATATATCGCGGCCAAGGAGACCCTGTTCCGCATGCTCGACGATAAGAACGAAAATCCGACCCTGGCCAAACTGGAAAATCTGGTCCTGAAAGAGGGCAACGGCCTGAACATCGGCCCCATGGGCTTTGGCGGCGAGACCACGTTGCTGGGTGTCAAGATCACCCACCGCAACCGCGTGCCCGCCTCATTTTTCGTTTCGGTGGCCTATATGTGCTGGGCTTTCCGTCGGAACGGATTCATGATGAGCAACAGCGGCAGGATTTCCCGCTGGCTCTACGAATCGTAGGAGGCAGGATCATGTTGCTGGAAGCACCTTTTACCGAGAAGAAGATCCGGGCTTTGCGCGTGGGGGACCGGGTCGAGATCACGGGTCTGATCTATACTGGACGGGATGCTGTTCACAAATACCTCCACGACGGCGGCAAGCCTCCCGTGGATCTTACTGACAGCATCATCTACCACTGCGGACCGGTGGTGGTGAAGGAAAAGGGCAAGTGGGTCGTCAAGGCCGCCGGTCCGACCACCAGCATCCGTGAGGAACCCTATCAGGGTCCCCTCATGGAGCAGTACGGGATCCGGGCCGTCATCGGCAAGGGCGGCATGGGGCCCAAGACCCTGAAATATTGCAAGAAGGTCGGCGC
>JAGLCY010000343.1 GCA_023270185.1 Candidatus Krumholzibacteriia bacterium
CGACCCGCCGGAGGTGCCGGCCAGTTCGTAGGGAATCCGTGTCCGGGGATTGAACGGGTTGGGATATCCGTCCAACAGCCGGTGCCGCGCCGCGGGAGTATTGCCGACGGCCGACGTGGCACTCAAATCAGCGATGCCCCGGTCGATGGCGGCCTGGACAATCGTGTCGTCATAATCGCCGCGGTAGATGATGACACCATCACCCCCGATGACAAAGACCAGGTCGTAGGTGCAGTGGTAATCGGACATGATGCCGTTGATGCCGCCGAACATGAGGTAGGGATAGGTGATCTCGGCGTTGGCGATGAAGATGGAGGCGTTGATCTCGTCACCGTCCCACACATCGATGGCAAAAGCCTGGAACCGGTCAGGAGAATATCCGCTGATCATGGCCTCCGAACTGAAGGCTCCGGTGATGCAGCGGGGTCAGCCATAACCCACGACGAACATCATCACGACCTTGTCCCGGTAGTCGCTCAGGGTGTATGTGCCGCCGCCGTAGGCTTCCAGGGTCCAGTCGGGGGCGGGTCCGCCCTCTTCACCCGGTCCGGGGGCCGCCGCGGCGAGGCCGGCGGTCAGAACCAGGATCAGCAGGACGGCACCGGTGCTTCGGGCGAAATGACGTGGCATGGAAATTCCTCTCGGGACACTGGACAAAAGATCGGCCAAAGGGACAAAATCATCCGAATAAGGACCAGAACAGTCCTGTATTTAGATATAGGAAAATATCAGGGATCCGCAACCACCGCATGAGGGGGGAATTGTCTTCCGGAACACTGATCCTTGGCGTAACCGGTCGGGGCGGGTATGATTCCCACTAATGAATCCTCCGCATCCCGGCAGAACGGGGAGAAACCTGATGATCCATGACCACTCGGAAGGCCACATCCGATTTTTGCAGATCCACCTCGGAGGGGACCGCAATTTCTGCTATCTGATCGGCAACGGGGATACGGGTGAAGCTGCCGCAGTGGACCCCGGTTTCGATTCTGAACGTTTCTGGGAAATCGCGGAAACCGAGGGTTTGAACATCTCGACCATCCTGATCACCCACGGCCATTCCGATCACATCGGGGGCGCGGACAAGCTGAAGGAATTGACCGGCGCTGTGATTTACGGGGGCGCCGAGGACAAGATTTCCGGAGCCCAACCGGTGACCGACGGGCAGATCTTCCCGCTGGGAGACCTCGCCATCACGGCTATGGCCACTCCGGGCCACTCGCCCGGTCACTTCTGTTACCTGTTTGAGGGCCGGCTGGTCACCGGTGATATCCTGTTCTGCGGCAAGGTCGGCGGCACCGGATCCTTTTTCCCGGGGTCCTCCGCGCGCCAGGAATACGATTCGCTGCACAAATTATTGCGGCTTCCCGACGACACTTTCGTCTTTCCCGGACATGATTATTACGGGGGAGAGGGGCAACGGCCGCACTCGACCATCGGTTTCGAGAAGGAGCACAATCCCTTCCTGACAGCGGTTGATTTCGACGCCTTCAGTCATTTGAAGGACAACTGGGCCCAGTATAAAAAGGAGCACGACATCCGGTGAAATTGCTCTCCGGTCCCACCTCCTTCGTGGCTTGGCGCTGCATCGCCTTGATCCTCATCCTGCTCGGCGCCGCTTCCGCGATTCTCATTCTCCACCTGGAAGCTGGCTTTCTGCCTCCGGAAGTGAT
>JAGLCY010000344.1 GCA_023270185.1 Candidatus Krumholzibacteriia bacterium
CAGTTGCCCTTCGGGATCAACATCCAGCCTGTTGATGGCGGATGGCGTCTGGAATCATTCCTTTCCGGCTACGCAGACGAACCCCAGCGCCTGACCATCGAAGGGTCCGACCTTGACACTGTCGTTTCCGAATGCTGGGAAATGATCATCGAGTACAGGGGAGACTGAACAAAGATGACCGAGGGACACCGCATCATCCTGACCCGCCAGCGGGACCGCAACAAGATCTGGGCTGCCCGGCTTGAAGCGGCGGGGTATGCGGTGGTCGAGGCTCCGCTGATCAGGTACGAAAGCCTACCCGTGGATCATGATCTGGACGCCAGTGCCTTTGACTGGATCCTGTTCACCTCGCCCCAGGGCGTAAAGGCTTTCACGGCAGCCGGTTTTGTTCCAGGTGACGCACGTATGGGTGCCCTGGGCGCTGGCACCGCGGACGCGCTTAAAACGGCCGGCCTACGGGATGACCTGGGCGCCCGAACCCTCGACGGGGCCGAATTCGCCCAGGCGTTTCTCGCCAAGATCTCGGGTGGTGGCCGGGTACTTTTGCCCGGACCCGACCGGCGCCTTCCCGATCCTCGGGCATCCTTGAGCGCTGCAGGATTCGAGGTCACCGAACTGCCCCTCTACAAAACCTGTTCCGTTCCCGCGAAAGAATTGCCAACCGTGGAATTCGCGCCCGGCGACATCGTTTTTTTCTGCAGCCCTTCGACCGTCCGGGCCTTCACCGAAGCCTGGAACGAACGTCCGCGATGCGTGGCCATCGGTGAAACCACCGCGCGAGCCTCGAGGCCCGCCGGGTTCGAAACCGTCGTGGCCGCCACGCCCGATTTATCAGCCATGGTTCTGGCCGCCGGCCTGGACCCGTTACCTGAACCTGCCACTCCGGAGATGGAATCATGAATTTGCTGGACCGCCCTCGCCGCCTGCGCACCAATCCCGCCATGCGGGAATTGACCGCCGAAACCAGCGTCGAAGCCCGTCACCTGATCACCCCCCACTTCGTCGTCGAAGGCAGCGGGGTCAGGGAGGAAATCGGCAGCATGCCCGGCGTGCACCACGTATCGGTGGATAACCTGGTCAAGGAAGTCGGCGAGGACCTGAAGCTCGGCCTCAAGTCGCACCTCATGTTCGGCATCCCGAACGACAAGGACGAACACGGCGACTCGGCCCTCGCCGCGGGCAACCCCTGTGAAGCCGGGGTCAAGGCCCTCAAGAAGGAATTCGGTGACGATGTCATCACCATCACCGACGTGTGCCTGTGCGCCTACACAAGCCATGGCCACTGCGGATTCCTGGAAAACGGCAAGGTCGTGAACGATCCCAGCGTGGAACAGCTGGCCAAGATGGCGCTGAACCACGCCCAGGCCGGGGTGGACATCGTCAGCCCCAGCGACATGATGGACGGCCGGGTGGGCGCCATCCGCGACAAGCTGGACAGCGAAGGCTTCACCGATACGGCCATCCTGGCCTACTCAGCAAAATACGCCAGCGCCTATTACGGCCCCTTCCGCGACGCCTGTGACAGCGCCCCCCAGGGTGATCGCAAAAGCTACCAGATGGATCCGCGCAACGGCCGCGAAGCGATCATCGAAACCCTCCTGGATCTGCAGGAAGGCGCCGACATGGTCATGGTCAAGCCGGCTTTGGCCTACCTGGACATCATCCGGCGGGTGAGGGAAGAAGTCCTGTGCCCGGTGGTCTGCTACAACGTTTCCGGCGAGTACTCGCTGGTCAAGAACGCCGCGGTCGCGGGACTGGCCGACGAAGCGGCCATGGTCCGGGAAAACCTGTTGGCCTTCCGTCGCGCCGGTGCCGACATCATCATCACTTATCACGGGCGCGAGGCGCTGACCAAGGGATGGATCTAGCATGAGCAACAGCAGTTGGTGGGAACGGGCCGAAAAAGTCCTGCCCGGCGGAGTGAACAGCCCCGTGCGCGCCTTCAAATCGGTGCCCGGCGATCCCCTGGTGTTCAAGAATGCCGCCGGTTGCCGCTTCACCGATGAAGACGGCAACCAATACATCGACTGGTGCCTGAGCTGGGGTCCCATGATCCTGGGTCACGCCGACCCGGACGTCGAGGCCGCGGCGATCGAAGCGCTGAGCGAAGGCGCCAGCTTCGGCGCCCCCAGTCGCCGCGAGGTGCTGCTGGCCGAAGCCTTCCTGGAACGTCTGCCCCACTTCGACCAGGCCCGTTTTGTCAGCTCTGGAACCGAAGCGGTGATGAGCGCCATCCGTCTGGCCCGCGGTTTCACGGGACGCGACGTGATCATCAAATTCGTGGGCTGCTATCACGGCCACACCGACAGCCTGCTGGTCGAGGCCGGCAGCGGCCTGGCCACCTTCGGCGCCCCCAGCAGCGGCGGCGTGCCCAAGGGTTTCACCGACAGCACCGCCGTTTTGCCTCTGGACGATGATGAAGCTTTGGAAGCTTTTTTTAACGAAAACGGCGACAAGGTGGCCGCGCTGATCATCGAACCGTTCCCCGCCAACGCGGGCCTGCTGATCCAGCGGCC
>JAGLCY010000345.1 GCA_023270185.1 Candidatus Krumholzibacteriia bacterium
GCCGACAATCAAATGATTTTTCCGGTCGGCGGTCATGAAGATGGCCGCTACAAGGACGCCTCCCCTCAGGAGGATGGGGATAATCTGACCTTGGTGGTACATCCCGCTGAACAGGAGTTGGATCAACAGGGCAAACAGAAGGAAAAAGGCCCTGCTGCGCGTGGCGACCTCGAACAGCGAGACACGGTGCCCCGAATCGGGGTGGATGTATTTATCTTCCTGGGATTCGGACATGTCATCTTTCTGGCTGAATTCGCCCGGTCTGATGAAAAACCAGTACGCGGCAACGGCCCGGATACTCTATATTGAACCGATGCTTCATACAATCGCAAAGGTGAAAGCCATGGCCAACGGAGGATGAAATGAACGTCCGTCAGAAAGTCGCCGCACTGCGCAAGCTCATGAAAAAAAATGGCATCGATGCTTATTACGTTCCCAGCGCTGATCCCCACCAGAGCGAGTACCTGCCCGAGAACTACAAGTTCCGCGCCTGGTTGAGCGGTTTCACCGGCTCGATGGGCGAGCTTGTCGTCGGGGCGCGCAAGGCCGGACTGTGGACCGATGGACGCTATTTCCTCCAGGCTTCGCAGGAGTTGCCCGGCTCTGGCATCGACCTGATGAAAATGGGTGAACCTGGCACCCCGGGAATGCCGGACTGGGTGGCGAAGCAGCTGAAAAAGGGCCAGGCCCTGGGTCTGGATCCCAGTGTGGTTTCGGTTTCCGCGGCTGAGATTTTCGAAAGGGCGCTGGCGCCCCATGGCATCAAGGTGAAGTTCGTGACTCCCAACCTCGTGGGTAAGCTGTGGACCGACCGGCCCGAATCCAGCCTGGCGCCCATGGTCAATCACCCGTCGAAGTACGCGGGGGAAACCGTGGCCCGCAAGCTGATGAGGGTGCGAGAGGCCATGAAGAATGTCGGAGCCAAGGCCCACGTCATCGGCGCCCTCGACCAGGTGGCCTGGCTGTTGAATATACGGTCGGCGGACATCGAGTTCACGCCCGTGGTGGTCAGCTACGCGGTGGTCACTTTGCGCGGCTGCACCCTGTATGTGGACGACCGCAAGGTGACCAAGGGAGCCGTGACAGCCCTCAAGGGCAAGGCCCGGATCAAGGGCTACGATGATATCTGGGCCGACCTGGCGGATCTTGGCAAAAAGAAGCAGAGGGTGTGGATTGATCCCGGCACGACCAACCGTCGGGTTTACGCCAAACTCAAGGGCTCGGAGTTCCATTTCGCGGTTTCACCCATCACGGCCATGAAAGCGGTCAAGAATGCCCGGCAGATGGAGGGCATCGCCGATGCCCACCGCCGGGACGGTGTGGCCATGGTCAAGTTCCTCAAGTGGCTGGAAAAGGCTGTACCCAAGGGTGGCGTGACCGAAATGTCCGCCTCGGACCAACTGACCGCCTTCCGGGCCGAGGGAAAGGGCTTCAAGGACTGCAGCTTCGGTTCGATCAGCGGCTACGCGGCGCACGGCGCGATCATCCATTACAGCGCGACCAAAAAGACCAATGCCAAGCTGAAGCCCAAGGGCATTTACCTCATCGACAGCGGCGGCCAGTATCCCGACGGCACCACGGACATCACCCGTACCGTGGCCCTGAGCAAGCCGACGCCTCGGCAGATCGAATGTTTCACCCGCGTGTTGATGGGCACCATCGACTGCACGATGACACCCTTCCCCGCGGGAACGACCGGGCAGCGGAACGAGATGTTCGCGCGTCGGGCGCTGTGGATGATCGGTGAGGACTACGCCCACGGCACCGGCCACGGCGTGGGGCAGTACCTTGGTGTCCACGAGGGGCCGCACAGCCTGAAAAATCTGGTCAGCCCGCCTTTCGTGGAGGGCAACCTGATGTCCATCGAACCGGGGCACTACGAAAACGGCAGGTTCGGCATCCGGGTGGAGAACCTGGCCTTTGTCCTGAAGAACGAGAAACTGAGCAGGAAGGGAAAGACCTGGTATTCGTTCCATTCGGTGACGCTGTGTCCGATTGATCGCCGTCTGATCAACAAGAAGTTGATGACCCGGGATCAGGTCGATTGGTTGAATGTCTACCACAAACGGGTCTATCGCGAACTGGCCCGTGGGCTGGATAAGGACCACAAACAGTGGTTGGCCAAGGCGACCCGGCCGATCTGACTTGGAAGAGCCTCACAAAAGGTCCGCCTGTCTTTAATATGTAGGCGGGCCTTTTTTTCTTGCAATACTTATGCGGAGATGATAAATAATCCCAAGCAAGTCCAATTGAATCCCCTTTTCATTTCAAGGAGGAACACGATGAGAAGAATAATCCTGCTCACTTTTGTCCTTTGCCTGGTTGCTTCAACGGCTTCCGCCGGCAGTTTCGGTCTGCGGGGCGGTTATACCCTCGATCCGGACCAGTTCCACATTGGTGGCCACTATGATGTGGGCCAAATCTTCAATCCTATTCGTCTGGTGCCCAACGTTGAAATCGGGTTCGGTGACAATGTCACCCTTTTCGCCCTCAACGCGGATTTTATCTGGGACATTCCCGAGTCGGCTTTTTCGGTCGGTGCGGAGGTGGGGTTGAATATCAGTAGTTGGGATTCGGACCATGGAGACAGTTCGGACTCGGATCTGGGGCTGGGTATCCTGGGCGACTGGAGATTTGCGGAACAGTGGTTCGGTGAAGTGAAACTCGGTCTGGTCGACTCCCCCGATGTGAAGTTGACCGTGGGTTACAATTTCTAGGATTATTCCGCGGAGTTTTGCACCACGGAATCAAAGCCCACCGGCCATTGGCCGGTGGGCTTTTTGATATCGGGCACCCGGTCCTCCAGGGATCGGTTTTCCTACCTCGAATGACATTCGTTATCCCTCGGAATTTTCTGGTCTAGCCTTTGGCTTCATGCCATTTGGCAAGTAGTTCAGCCTCGCGCTCGGCGGTAAGGCCGCTGCGCATGTCCTTGTCCTTGCGCTCCTGGGGTACCGTGTCCCACCAGTCGAGAGTTCCGCGCACCGTTTCGCTGATCGGCCGGAACGTCAGGCCGGCCTTCAATGCCCGGTCGATGTTCACGAAGGGATGTCCGGCGTCATCTCCGTCCAACGGCACCCATACCGGCATGTCGCTCCAGGCCGCGATCTCGTTCTCCTCGAGGAACCCGGGATCGACCCAGGTGAAGGTGGCATCGGAGCCCGACACGGATTTGCAGGTGTCGAACAGCTCTCCCATCGTCAATTCCTCCGGGGGCGAGGTGGCGTTGAACACACCGTTGATGTCCTTTTCGCAACATGTGACAATGAACTCGGCCAGGTCGCGCACGTCGATGACCTGGGTGGGGGTCTCCGGCTTGTCCGGGACCATCACTTCGCCGCCTTTGGCGATGCGCACTGGCCAGTAGGTGAAGCGATCGCTGCGGTCCCTGGGGCCAACGATCAGGCCCGGGCGGATGTTGCAGGCCTTTTTGCCGAACACCTCGGACACCGCCTGTTCGCACAGCGCCTTCAACGGGCCGTAATTCAACCCGGTGATGTCCTTCATGGTCCGCGCTGTGGCGATCTCCTCGTCGGTGATCACTCCCACGGGCGATTTCTCGTTCAGTCCACGCTCTTTGAAGTCCGCGTAGACGGAAATCGATGAGATGAAGATGTACTGATCGACCCGTCCTTTCAGCAGTTCGGCCGACGCTTTGACCATGTGGGGGATGTATCCGCTGGTATCCAGGCATATATCCCAGGTGCCGGTTTCGAGTGCCGTCAGGTCGCCGTCGCGGTCCCCCCTGAGCTTTACCAGATCCGGATACAGATCCTTGTTGGTTTTCCCGCGGTTGAACAGGGTGACCTCATGACCGCGGCTGCGGGCCTCGTTCACGAAGGCGGGACCCAGGAAGGCAGTGCCGCCCAGGATCAGGATCTTCAGTTTCTTTTTGCTCTTCAGGGGTGTGAAGTCAGCGAAGGTTTGACCCGCTGTCAGGGCTCCGGCAGTGGCGGCGGCTCCGCCCACGGCGGCGGTCTTCAGGAAATCGCGTCGAGTCCAGATCATGAGGTGGGTCTCCCTTGGGGTTGGAGGGGCCGCCGGGTATTTTCGGCGGGATGAGTGAATGTGGCACCATTAAAGCATGGGTAGTACGGGTGGGGGGAGGAAATGTTTGGAGCAGGAAATTCCCCCTTGGATGCCTTAAAAGACTGGAATGACCTGGTTGGATCTCAGACAATTAAATCATTTGTTACCAAGAGGTTGGTTTTTTTAAAAGTGCCCCCGGGGGCACTTTTTAGAGTTATCTTGTTTGTTTCCAATGTGTTAAGATTTGGGAAAGGCCTCTTGTGGCGATTTTAAAACAAATATATTGTCTCAATCAACCCCCCGGGGGGTCATTCCTGCAATGATATCCAATATCCCTGCGGGCCTGGTCCCGGCCAACTAACGCCTCAGACAAATCCCTGACCTAAAGCTGTGGCGGCTTTTCCTCTTCTCCCACCAGATGCACCGTCTGCGTAGGATACGCGATCCCCATCCCCATCTCTTCCACCAGCGACATGACCTTCAAATTAACATCCTGCTTCACCGAAAGATGCCGTGTCCAGTCGGTGGTCACGGTGAAGCAGTACACGAAGATGTCGAGGCTCGAATCGTTGAAGGTGGTGAATTTCACCAGCATGAACTCCTGATCGATGTCGGAGTTGCTCTTCAAGTATTCCTCGATCCGCGTCACGAGCCCGCTGACCTGGTCGACCGTGGATTCATAGGTCACGCCCAGCGTGAACTTGATGCGCCGTTTGGGCATCAGCGAGTGGTTTTCGACCGTGGCGTTGGCCAGGGCCTGGTTGGGAATGGAAACCACGGTCTTGGCGAAAGTGCGGATCCGGGTGGAGCGCATGCCGACCTCCTCGACCACGCCGTCACCGCCGGGAAAGGTGATCCAATCGCCAACGTGGAAGGGTCTGTCTATCAGGATCATGATCGAGCCGAACAGGTTGGCCAGCGTGTCCTTCGAGGCCATGGCCAGGGCCAGACCGCCGATGCCCAATCCGGCCAGCAGTCCGGACACCGAGTAGCCCAGGTTTTGCGCGATCAGGACAAAGGCCAGGATGGCTATGAAAATCTTCAGGGCCTTGCGCACCAGGGGCACCAACTGGTCGTCGAGTTTGGAATCGGTTTTTGAAGCCAGTTCCTTGAGCAGGATGGTGGCCGCGTCGATCATTCTGAAGACCGTCCAGGTGATTACCACGACACAGACCACCATGAATATCCTGTCCGAGGTGGCCAACCATCCGGGGTGCACGGAAAGCAGAGTACGAATCGCCAGATAGATGCCGATCACAGGCAGGATCAGGCCCAGGGGACTGATGAGGGCCGCAGTGGCCATATCGTCGGCCTCGGTCTCGGTCTTTTCCGCGAGCGCGACCAACCGGTGGGTCACGACAGAATTGACGATTGCCCGCAGGATGAAACCGGCGAGGATGAATCCCAGGGCTTCGGCCAGTTGCAGCAGGGTCCAGGGTCCGAATTCGTTTGCCAGGTTGGCCATCAATCCATCCACTTCATTCTCCCTCTTTTATGTCGTCAGTAGCGGGTTCGCTGCCTGAAATCAGGTGGCTGCCGGTGGTCAGTTCGTCGATGCTCCGGCCCGTGCAGATACTCAACAGATTGAAAAACAAATCCTGGACGCCCCCTACTTCATGGGCCGAGGATCCATGGTCCAAACGCCCAACCGTCCAGTCCACGAACTCTTCCTTCTTTTCCATGACCATGGCCAGTGGAATGATCATCTGACCTTCGTCGTAAAGGAACGTGATCATTTCCTCGTTCAAGGCCGAAGCCTTGACCAGGTGTCGGCGGGCGCGCTCGAAGTGGCCCAGTCCGA
>JAGLCY010000346.1 GCA_023270185.1 Candidatus Krumholzibacteriia bacterium
CGATCTACGAAAAGGTGTTGGGATCCGATCACCCCCGCTTGGCCACGGCCCTGAACAACCTTGCCCTATGTCACTTTGAACAGGATCAGTTCGACCAGGCTGACCCCCTGTTTCGCCGGGCTCTCGATATCCGGGAAAAGGTTCTGGGCCCTGATCATCCCGATGTTGCCCAGACATTGAACAACCTGGCCAACCTGGAACGGTCCCGGGGGAATTTTACCGAAGCGGAAACCCTTTACAAGCGTGCTTTGGGAATTCGGATGGAGGCGCTGGGGGAGGAGCATCCTGACGTGGGTTGGACCTTGCGTGACATGGGTATACTGGTTCACCGGAAGGGTGATCCGGAAGAGGCCCTGCACTTGTTCGACCAGGCGGTGGCCATTTATGAAAAGGCGCTGGGGACGCGTCACCCGGATCTGGCGGAAATCCTGCCTGATTACTCCGCGGTGCTGAGAGAGCTTGGCCGGGCCTTCGAGGCGGATTCATTGGATCTGCGGGTGGAAATGATCCGGGAAGAAATGGTTTCGATCTCTGAATAGAAAGCGGCGGGAGTGTTGCCCCCGCCGCTTTCGCTTGTCCTGCCTTTAATCCTATCCCTTGATCGCGGCCTTCAGGAACTCCCGCCGCATCCGCGCGATGTTCTGGATCGAGATTTCCTTGGGACAAACCGCTTCGCACTCCCCATGGTTTGAGCAGTCACCAAAACCTTCCTCATCCATCTGCTCGACCATCAGCAATGCCCGGCGCGTACGCTCGGGATCACCCTGGGGCAGCCAGGAGAACTGACTGATCTTGGCGCTGACGAACAGCGAAGCCGAAGCGTTGGGGCAGGCGGCCACGCAGGCGCCGCAACCGATACAGGCCGCCGCGTCGATGGCGTTGTCGGCCGCTTCCTTTGGCACCATGAAGGCGTTGCCGTCGGGAGCCGATCCCATGTTGGAGGTGACGAACCCGCCTTTTTGCTGGATGCGATCAAACGCGTCACGGTTGACCACCAGATCCTTGATGATGGGAAATGGTCCGGCGCGAAAAGGTTCAAGCGTGATGGTCTCGCCGTCCTTGAAGGACCTCATGCGAACTTCACAGGTGGTGGTTCCGGCGTGAGAGCCGTGGGCCACGCCGTTGATGATCATGCCGCACGTGCCGCAGATGCCCTCGCGGCAATCGTTGTCGAATTCCACCGCTTCTTCGCCCTTTTTGACAAGATCCTCGTTCAGGACATCGAGCATCTCGAGAAAGGACATCAACGGCGGGATGTTTTCCACGGTGTAGTCGACGAACCGGCCCTCGGTTTCACCACGGGCCTGCCGCCAGATTTTCAGATGAATCGTCTTGGACTTGTCGCTCATGGGACAATCCTTCCTCTATTTGTAGCTACGGGTCTTGAGTTCCACATTTTCGAATTCCAGGTCTTCCTTGTGCATGACGGGTTCCTTGTTCTCGCCGGAGTATTCCCAGGCCGAGACGAAGGTGAAGTTGGCGTCGTCGCGCTTGGCTTCGCCCTCTTTGGTCTGGTGTTCCTCGCGGAAGTGTCCCCCGCATGATTCCTCGCGCATCAAAGCGTCGCGAGCCATCAGTTCACCCAGTTCCAGGTAATCCGACAGACGGTTGGCCTGCTCGAGCTGTTTGTT
>JAGLCY010000347.1 GCA_023270185.1 Candidatus Krumholzibacteriia bacterium
CATGCGGGATGTCGGTGTCGGGATAAAGGTCGAACCATTGTTTCAACTCGGTGTCCCAGGCGATGGTCAGGCACTGCATCCTGCCACCTGGAAATGGCACCAGGTACTGCTGCAGCGGTTCGTAGCCGAAGGTGTGGGTGATCTCGAAGTCCCCCATCTCGCCACCGGGTCCGGCTGTGTGGACAAAAAACTTCCCGTCCTTCCTGAAGAACCGGGACGTGACGCCCTTACTCGTGAACCGCGCGTCGTTGAAATCACCTAGGACGGTGCTGTCGGCGGCCACATCCATGGCCTTGTCGTGGTCGCTGTTCAGCCAGGATTGGAATTCGGGTTCGTGGCATATTTTGCATTCGTTCCGGCCGACGAATGTCAGTGGCGCGGTTTTCAGTGTCGGCGCGGGAGCCTGACCCTGCCTCAACACGTACACCGGGATCAGCAGGACGATGGCCACCAACGCGGCCAAGCCGATGATCTGCCATCTTTGAAGATCCCTGCTCATGGCATGGTAACCTGCGCGGTTTCGAATCCCTGTCGCTTGATGACTCCGCTGAGATCCACCTTCACGATCCCGTTTTCGATCCGCACGGCGTACATGTCGAGGGCCCGGTCGGCGGGCGGGCTCAGCACCGCGCCCGTGATGTCGAACACCGAGGCGTGGCAGGGACAGGCGAACTGCCGGTCTTCTTCGATCCAGGGCACGGTGCAGCCCAGATGGGTGCAGGTGCGGTTGAGAGCCAGGAAACCGCCGCCATCCAACCGCGCCAGATAGAAGGGTCCTTCGGGAAACGCGGTCACCGAGCCGGGTTCGAATCGTTCAACGGGACCGGCGGTGTAGATCGTGCCCGCGTCCGCGTCCCGACGCCTCCGCTTGCGCGGGCGCAGCATGTCGAAACCGATCCACAGGAACTGCAGGGTGACCAAGGCGCCCAACACCAGCCAGGCCTTACGGAAGAAGTTCCGCCGTGGAAGGTCCGGATCCCTGGTTTCTTTTGACTCGATGTCGGTCACTCGTTACTCCCTGTTTCTACCAAGGCCAGACAAGGGCCATCCCGGCGCCCCGGAACCAGACGCCCGTTATCGTCAGGACCGCGAACGCCACTCCCATCAGGACAAACACCGCCTGGTCGGCGTCTTCACGCGTGGCGTTCAATTGTTTGCGGAGGATCATACGGAATCCAACCACCGCCACGGCCAGGATCAGAAAAGGCAACAGACCATGGCTGATAACCGACGGCGCCCATGTGGTCGTCTGCAGCCACATCTCGTCGGCGATGATTAAAAGCGGCGTGGCGATCAACCCTAATAAAGCGGCGATCCCCGCGGTGCGTCTACCCGCCCCTGAACCGAAAAGGACTCCCGTCTGATCGACTTCCCGACGCCGGTACGGCCACCAGATCAGGCCCGCCACCGCGACAAGGGGAATGACCAGGATCGCGAACATTGGATGGAAATGGATCTGCAACTCCTGGAAACCCACGAAGTACCAGGGAGCCTTGGCCGGGTTGGGGCTCATGCCGGGATTGGCGGGGGTTCCCAGTTCGGGCGCGAAAAAGATCGCCAGCATCATCACCACCGCGACCAGCACCGTGCCCACGACCAGTTCCCTCAGGATGAGATCGGGCCAACCACGCGTGAATTCCGGATCGGCTGGCACGGGTGTTCCGGCCTGCCGTGGCACAACCACCCCGCGCGCCTTGCGGACCCGCCAGAAATGGAATCCCATGAGCAAAGCCAAAGCGACAGGCACAACCGTGGTGTGAAGTGTATAGAAGATGATGAGCGTGGTCGGCCCCACATCCCGTCCGCCCCGGGCCGCTTCCTGCAGCCAGCCGCCCACCCCGGGCACGTAACCGAGCATGCCCGTGCAGATGGTCACTGCCCAATATGAAAGCTGATCCCAGGGCA
The DNA here is from genome assembly GCA_023270185.1 of Candidatus Krumholzibacteriia bacterium. Lineage (GTDB taxonomy): Bacteria > Krumholzibacteriota > Krumholzibacteriia > LZORAL124-64-63 > LZORAL124-64-63 > JAGLCY01. Next base: position 1,906 of record JAGLCY010000347.1, read on the forward strand.
AGAGGTAGCCGGTGAAATTGGACGCCAGCACACAAGCCAGCATGGTGAGACCGATGACCCAGTTGAGCTTTCTGGGTCCATCCTTCGCCCCGGTGAAAAAGACGCGCAGCAGGTGCAGCAGGGCCACGGCGATCAGCAGGTTGGCGCTCCAATAGTGGAGACCGCGGATCAAGGGCCCGAACAGGGTTTCGGTCTGCAGGCCGAGAATCGAATCGTGCGCCCGGTCGGGAGTCGGTTCGTAGGCCAGCATCATCAGGGCACCGGTCAGGATCAGCAGGATCACCAGCACGGCCGACATACCGCCCAGACCGAAGGTGTGGGTGAAACGCAGAGTGGCGACCGGCAGACGGTTGGGCCTCATGTGCAGGAAGAAAAATTTTCTGACGCGTGCCTGGTCCGCCACGGTGGCCTTTCGTGTAATCTGTATGGTTCGGATCCGTGAATCGAACCGGAAGTGTATCACGCGTGGGAGTGAATATCCCGCCAGTTGTGGGGATATTTAATATCCATGCAATTTAACCCCCCGGGGGGTCTTTTTGCATTCGGCAAAGCGGATCAGACCATCTTCAACTGGTCCTCAAGTCCTCGAACAGCCTCTTCAAATCTCCAAACTCGACCTCGTAATCCTTCCGGCTGCGCTCGATCACTTCCTGGGCCTCTTCCCGGCCGTAGACGTGAGTGATCTCCGCTTCCCTTTTGCTCGCGCCCGGCGCGTCCTTGTAGGTCAGGAAGTAATGTTTGAGTCGGTCGATCTGCGCCGGAGGACACTCGTGGATATCGCGCATGTGACCGTAGATGGCGTCGCCCCGCATGACCGCGATGATCTTGTCGTCGGCTTCGTTGTCGTCGATCATGCGCAAACCGCCGATGGGCGTGACCGGCAGCAGGATGTCGCCGTGGGTGATCGCCTTTTCGGTCAACACACAGATGTCCAAGGGATCGCCGTCGCCCACAATGCCCTTCCGCGATGCCTGTTTCATGCAGAATTCCGCTATCGACCCGCCGCAGTAGGTCTGGGGAATCAGTCCGTAAAGCGTTGGATAGACGTTCGAGAATTTCTGGGGCCGATCCACCTTCAAATGCCCCGTCGGTTTGTCCAATTCGTATTTCACCGTATCGGAGGGCACAATCTCGATGTAGGCGTTCACGACCTCGGGCGCGTCCTCACCGATGAAGATCCCGTGCCAGGGATGGGCGCGGAACAGGCGGTGGAAAAGATTCATATCGATATTCATGGGTATCCTCTTGTTCGGCGATGATCGGTAACCTTCGCGGAATGGCATATTATCACGCCCATTATAAGGGAAATTCCAGCAAGGAAGGAGGATGAATTAATCAACTCCATTATCGGGAGATGGTCACGGAATTGAACAAGGCCCACGAGGAACCAACAGCCAAGCGGCATCGTTTCGATCTGACGGATATGGAACCGGTTATCTCTATATATAATATTGTCGGAATGGTATATGATGCCTGTGGGGAGATTGATTTTCCAATGGCAGAAGTACCCGGGGTTTTCTTATAATGGATAGGTATAGACCACCAATCCAAGGAAGTGTCGACCCTTGAGAAATAATGATTTCACTTCTGAAATCGAGGCCCTGCGCCATCAGGTGCAGAATCTTCAGGATCAGCTTGCCCTTTTCCAGGAAAAGGTAGGCTTACCCAGTTACCGTGAGTTGTTCGAACGATCCGCCGACGCCAACCTGGTTATTGACGGCGATACTTTCGTGGACTGCAACGAATCCACCGTCAAGATGCTCCGCTACGCCAACCGGGAAGAGCTGCTCCAGACCCATCCTTCCGAACTGTCTCCCGAGTTCCAGCCCGACGGACGGATATCCTACGAAAAAGCCAATGAGATGATGGCCCTGGCCTTCGCCAGGGGCAGCCACCGCTTCGAGTGGAGCCACCAGCGCGCTGATGGCGAAGTGTTCCCCGTCGAGGTTTTGTTGACTTCGGTCCCGTTGGGGAACCGCAATGTGCTCCATGTGGCATGGCGGGAAATCACTGAACGAAAACGCCTGGAAGAAGAATTGCGCCACGCCCACAAGATGGAGGCAGTGGGCAAGCTGGCCGGCGGCATCGCCCATGATTTCAATAATATTCTGGTGGCGATCATGGGTTACGCCGACATCCTCAAGGAAGGAGTGGCCGACCGGCCCGAGCTCGCTGAAGACGCCGGTGAAATCATCCGCGCCAGCGAAAGGGCCGCCAAACTGACCGCGCAGTTGCTGGCCTTCAGCCGTAAACAGGATCTCAGACCCGAAGTCGTCGACCTCGACGTCCTGGTCGGCAACCTCACGGGTATGATCCGTCGCCTGATCGGGGAAGATATCGAGATGGTGCTGAACAACGCCAGCGTGCCCTTGCCGGTGAAGGTCGACCCTGGCCAGCTCGAGCAGGTAATCCTGAACGTGGTGGCCAACGCCCGCGATTCCATGGCCGATGGCGGCACTCTCACCATCAAGACAACCCGGGGCGCCAAGCTGGGCACCAACGGGGTGGATCTTCCCGCGGGCCGGTACGTTTCCCTGAAATTCACCGATACCGGTTCGGGCATGGACAGCGAGGTCATCGCCCGGGCGTTCGAACCCTTCTTCACGACCAAGGAAAGAGGCAGGGGCACCGGGTTGGGATTGTCCAGCGTCTACGGCATCATCAAGCAGAGCGGCGGCGATGTGCGAATCGTCAGCCACAAAGGGCACGGCACCACCCTGGAAATCCTGTTACCCGAATCCACGGAGCCGCTGTCCGGGACTCGGGCTCCCGAATCAGACTCCAAGTCGGGAACACTCGGGAACGAATTCATTCTGGTGGTGGAGGACGACGAGGCGGCCGCCCGGCTCATCACCAGGGCCCTGGAAAGAGAAGGTTACAGGGTCATGGTGGCCCACAACGGCGACGATGCCCTCACGCTGGCCGAGCAGAACAGCTGGTCCTTCGACATGGTCCTGACGGATGTGATCATGCCGGTCATGAGCGGACCCGTGCTCGTGGCCAGGTTGCGACAGAGAATGCCGGACATCCCCGCCCTCTTCATGTCCGGCTACACAGATGACGTATTGGAAAGGCAGGGATTCTCCATCGAGGATGTCGATCTGATCCGCAAGCCGTTCTCCCCCGACCGATTGCTCAGCAGGGTCCGCACATTCCTGTGGCGGCGCAGCTCCGAGAGGTGAGTTGAAGAATATTCAGCTCGGGGATTACTCCGGTGTCCAATCGAAATACGTCGAGGCCAGAGCCACGTGCGCCACTTCGTCGTCGACAATTTCCTGGAATATGGCCGCGGTTTCCGGATCGGACTTGCCCAGATACTGAACCAGCCGAACACCCGCCCGGCGACCGCGCTCCTCGGCGCTGGCGATCCGGATACAGAACTCCTGCCCCGTGGTGCACTCCTCCAGCGATTCCCAAAGCGATGTCGATACGGGTCTTTCGGTAATCTCGAAACCCATTTCATCCATGCGCCGACAGATCATCTCGTAGTGCCGGATTTCATCGGGAATTTGGGCTGCCCAGTCGTCCCTGAGGGTCTGCGGAACATCCTGGAAACGGTCGACCGCCCAACGGAAAGCCGCGATGGCCTGCAATTCCGCGAAGGCGGCGGTGCGCATGCGATCGCCCAGACCTTCAAGCGTGTTGATGGGGCGTGGTCTGGGCGCGCCCTGGTCGGGATCGCAGATGATGAAGGGGCTGAAATCCATGGGCTTTGCAAATCTCCTCGATTAATTGAAAACGGATTCGGGTTACAATATAGCATATCGGAATCTCCAGAATAACATCCGACCTGTATGGCGATCTAAACCAGACTGTTTTACTATGATTTTATGGGGGCCGCTTGATTGCGGGAAAAATCTGAGACTAAAACCAAACCGGAGGGAATAATCATGGCCCAGGCAACGATAAAAAACGGCGTCAATATGGATGATCTCATGGCCGCAGTCGAGGCCGTCACAGCGGATCCCGCGAACGGGAAGCTCACTTTCAATGTCCATACCACATGGGAGAACGGCTTCAAGGCCCGGCACACCACCGGCAGTTTTAAAGTGGGTCCGGAAAACGGCAGTAGGGACCAGGACCACTCACTCAGTACCGACGAACCCCAGGAGATCCTCGGCGGCGATGCCGGCATCAGTCCCGCCGAAACACTCATGAGTGCCCTCGGGGCCTGCCTGACGGTCGGCTACGCGGCTAACGCGGCGGCAATGGGGATCGATCTGGACGAGTTGTCTTTCGAGATCACGGGCAACGGCAGTCTCGAGGGTTTCATGAACCTTCGGGACCAACGGGCCGGGTTGAGTGACCTGAGCATCAAGGCCTTCGTCAAATCCGACGCTCCCAGGGAAAAGCTTGAGGAGCTTCACAACTACACGAACGAACACTCCCCCATCTGGGATACGATCTGCAATCCGGTCAGTATTTCTTCCGAGATCGTGACCGGTTAGACGACCGGGATCAGTTACCCGAGCAGTCGATGACGTAAGTTTCCATGTTAATGCTGCAGGTGTAGGTAACCCCATCGTAGGTCCCGGTGATCGACCCCATGTTGGTCCCGGGATCTACGGTCATATACCCCTTGAGCGTATCGTCGGCAGCATCCGTGCATGTGAAACTGGTAAGGGCGGTGCGAATCTCCTCGCCCTCGATGAGATGGTGCAACGTCAAATCGAGCTGTGTGAACTCCGCAAGGCAAGCGCTCTCGGAGCCAGACCAGATATCCGCCGCCGGTATGAGCCGCATGGTCTCGGTATTAGCCGGCGGCCCGGTCAGACCGTTGTGGATTACCCGGAAGGATCCTGCCGCGACATCTTCGGTGGCGCTTTGGGGCCGCATGGTCCAGGTAACGGTGAAGTTGTCGTGTTGCTGGAGGCCGTCTTCGACCGTAGCTAAAGGTGCGACGACACCTTTGATCTGCGTGGGATCGGCTGGATCCGAACCCAGGACCAGCTTGTAATCGAAATTGCCCGTGTCCTTGTTGTAGTGGAAATCGAACGGGAGTGTGAGGGGAGGATCATTGTCGAGTTCGTGGAAGAGTAAAAGGCTGGTCTCAATGGCCAAGCCAAGATGTTTGATTCCCTCGGCCGCGCATTCGGCCATGGCCTGAAGATCTCCATCCGGGGGCAGGCCGGTAGGCGACTCGTCATCGTCGCTACCGCAGGCACCCAGGGCCAGGACTAAGAGAACCAGCATCGGCGTCAGCAGAATCCCGCGCATCATGATGCACCTCCGGTCTGAAGACGAAGCTGAGGGAAACGAGTCCCCGCACCGCGGGGACGTTTCCTGTTTGAAAATAACTTATCGTTTTTTGGGGTGGGTCGCCAGCGGCCCACGAAACTGGCGTCACAAAACGTGAGATGTCCGAAAAATGCAGGCGAAACCAATCAATTGACCAATGAAAAAACAATTATGATACAATGGGCTTTCCCTTGGTTTTAGGTGCGCGAAATCCGGCCCAAGCCCGTTCGGAGTTTAACGTGAAAATCCTACTTGCTCTCATTCTGATGCTCATTCCCCAGGTTATATTTTC
>JAGLCY010000348.1 GCA_023270185.1 Candidatus Krumholzibacteriia bacterium
TTGCCCTTTTTCAGGTAGCGTTCGGCGCGTTCGGCCAGGTGGCGCCAGGCGACGATCCTGTGCCACTCGGTTTTTTCCTGCCACTCGCCGCTGTTTTTGTCTTTCCAGCTCTCGGTCGTGGCGACCGAGAAGTTGGCCACCGGCACGTTGCTCTGGGTGTACTTGATCTCCGGATCCCGGCCGAGGTTTCCGATGATGATGCACTTGTTGACGCCTGCCATCGCGTCCTCCTTGAATACAATAGGGCTCAGCGCCCCGGGCCATGAATTGATTTCCAAGCCGTTTCCGGACAAAACAGAATAGCGGCGGGAGGGGAATGTACCAGATGGAGCTCGAAAAACGGATAAAAAAATGGGGTGGATGATGGGACTTGAACCCACGACCACCTGGACCACAACCAGGGGCTCTGCCAACTGAGCTACATCCACCACCATTATTCGATTTTTGGTACGCCCGGCAGGACTTGAACCTGCGACCTGCGGATTAGAAATCCGCTGCTCTATCCACCTGAGCTACGGGCGCACCGGAATCCAGCCCGGAACCCGCACCTCGTCCGGAGATCCACAAAGATCCGGTCTCCCGCGGGCGGACGCGAATAATGGCCACAGAACGCGCCTGTGTCAAGACCCTGTCGTGTGACCGGGGCCCCAAAATCGCTCCTGGAGACCCCATTTTCGGGGAACAAGAGAGCAAATCCCGCCCCAAAACCGGAAAATCGGTCCAACAGGGTCTTAAACGGTTTTGGCAGAACCGGTTGGCAATTTTATCCTCACCCATTCACCGACACCTGGCACCACCGCGTGGGAAACCCCGGTTGGCGGCTGTTTGCCTGGGGAATCTGATCGGGGACACCTGCGCCCATCCCCTGGAAAAAACCGGGGCGGGAACCATGTCCCGCCCCGGAAGCCACCATGCGATTTTTGAATTACCGGAACAGGCTCTTGACGTCGCCCCAGCTTCTCGACTCGGTTCCGACAGGATCTGAGCAACAGATCACATCAGCATACATGTTGATGGTCCCGTAGGTCGTGAAGTAGGGATCGAGATCCGCCCAACCCTCTCCCCAATCGTTGTAGTTCATGCACGCGGCCTGAATGTTGTCCGTCACCACACGGGCCGTGAAGGCCGTCGGGTAATGCATGGACAGGTAGTAGATATACGGAGCCCCGCTGGGATCGAAAATGTAGGCGCATTCGCAATCCAGGGGGATAGAAATATCGTAGGCGCCCGCCACATCGATGGTCACGGTGTAGGTAGTGCCGGTGCACTCCTCGGGACCGGGAACATAACACCCGGAGGTGGGATCCAGGACGGCAGAGCCCAGGTCCGCGTAGACTTCAAAAGTCACCGGAACATCGGCAGGCTCGAAATCCAGATACATGTGCACTGAAATCACCTGGAATCCCGTGTTGCAGGTCACCTGTTCCGAGGGATTGAAGATGTAGGCGTAGGACTCCTGCCCTGCGAACCAACCACCGAGAAGCCAGTACGCGGCATTCAGATTGCCCACCATCTCGGTTGCCGGCGAGGACGTCCGCGGGGGGATATCGGCCGGATCGAGTTGGGTGACGGTGACCACTTCCTTCGCCGTGGCGCCCGAAGTAATCAAGACGACACACAGAAGCATCAACATAATCAGTTTGGTTTTCATGGATTCCCCTCCAGGAATTGGAGGCCGATCGTTACCGTGCAATAAATCGCGATGGTGGCGCACGCGGAGTGGAACAACCGGCAACCTGTTGATCGGAGGAGCAGTCGGATGGGGAATTGCTGAAGATGTCCGTCAAGTGGGAGGAGATTCCCCAGTGCTCCCGCCGTGCTGTTATCCTAACACATAACATCAAGTTATGGGACGAAATTTTAAGTTCTTCAACCACTACCGATTATATGGATTCAAAACCTGGGTGTCCCCCGAGGCACTTTCGACCTCACTGAAACAAGGAGCACCAATAGGCACATGAAAGGGATCACAACCATCCCCCGGAAAACCGCCCGGTATCCATTCTGGTCCGCCGCGTTGAAACGGAATCCCATCCCCGTGAAGACTCCGGCATATCTCAGGTTGAGTTGAGCGGAGGCTTCTCCACGACCGGGATAAACCGTCAGCACCGCGCCGTCGTAGGTCACCACGATTTGTCGTTTTTGCACTTCGGAAAAAACGCCCGGTACGATCAAGGCGGGATCGCTGCCGTTGAGTCCGGTGAAAGGCGTGCGCAAACGGAACACGAGATCGGGTCCTTCCTGCCCCAGGGTGAAGTTGCGGTGGAGGGGATCAACCGACAGGGAAATGATGCGTCCGGGTCCGGTCTGTGAAGTGTCACCGGTTTGGACCACGACACTGAGGGTGAATTTTCCGGCCTGAAGCAGTTTCTCGGTTTGTTGATCAAAAGGTCCGGCCGGTGAATCCAAAGACCACAAGGGGTCGACCTCCTCACCCGGCACAACCGCCGCCCACAATGTGGCCTCTTCCAAATCTCCAACCCACGGTCTGTCCCCCGTCCTTTCATTCCCGATATTCAGGGGATAACCTGGGTCCCAGTTTGAGAATGATGAACGATGATCGGCAAACCGAAACAG
>JAGLCY010000349.1 GCA_023270185.1 Candidatus Krumholzibacteriia bacterium
ACCTCCTACTTCCTGAATCTCGTCTGCATCACGGACAAGCCCGTGGTGCTTACCGGTTCCATGCGTCCGGCCACCGCGATGAGCGCCGACGGCCCGTTGAACATCTACAACGCGGTTGCCGTGGCCGCCAATCCAGACGCTGCTGGACGGGGAGTCATGGTCGTGGTCAACGACGAGATCCACGGAGGGCGCGATATCATCAAGTCCAACACCACCGAAGTCAGCACCTTCGTCTCGGATGACCAGGGTCTGATCGGGAACGTCCGCTACGGCGACATAATCTTCTTCCGCTCGTGTTACACAAAACACACCAAGGACAGCGAATTCTCCCTGGATGGGGTGGAGAGCATGCCCCGCGTGGATATCATCGCCATGCACGAAAATGCCGACGGCGCGCTCATCGACGCCGCGGTGGCCCTGGGAACCAAAGGCATCGTCACCGCCGGTCTGGGCAACGGCAACATGACCGACCCCGCCATTGAATCTCTGGCCAAGGCTGCCAAGGCGGGCGTGGTCTGCGTGCGCAGCTCGCGTGTGCCAACCGGCCTGGTCGGTCGCAATATCGAGCTCGACGACGACAAGCTCGGGTTCATAGCATCCTATGAGTTGAGCCCGCACAAGGCGCGTATCCTGCTGCGCCTGGCGCTGCTGAAGACTAATGATCTGGCCACGATCCAGGAATACTTCGCCACGTACTAGGGGAGGAAACCATGAATCGCAAAACACGGATTGTATTACCGCTCGTTCTCGTTCTGCTGTTGTTGGGATCCAATGCCTGGGCCCAGCATGGTTACGGTTGGGAGGCTGGTTCGGGTAAGACTTATGACGTGGAACTCGACCTGCCGCCCGGACCGCCGATTTTTCGGATGACTTCCGAGGACAGCCTCCACGGAAAACCGAAGTATGATTATTTCATGCTGGTGAAGGCCAAGTTCAACGGGGTCTACGATCTCGAGGGCGGCCTGCAGGATCAGGAAACCTTCAACGTGGGTAAGATCGATGTCTGGGGCAATGACAACAGCAATCGTTATTGGACCGACATGCATCAATCCCAGGTCCGTTTCCGTGGACAGCGGGAGACCGAGGGCGGCACCCTCGTCGGCTATATGGAAGGCGACTTCTGGGGTGGGAACAAAGGCTATCGCCTGCGTCACCTATGGGTCGACTACAAGTTTGTGCATTTCGGGCAGGATTGGACCTTCTTCGGCGACAAGGGAATCTGGCCCAACGTGCTGGATTGGGACGGGCCGCCTTCGGGAGTCTGGCGTCGGGAGCCGGAACTGAAGTTCTACTTCACCAACGACAGCCATTGGCAGTTCGATGTCGGACTTGGTCAACCGGGCGCTGAGGTTACTTTGAACATCGATCCCAACTCCCAGGTGTCCAAAGCCTATCAGCCGGTCCCTGATTTCATCGGAGCTGTCCAGAAAAGCGGTGATTTCGGACACATCCGCGTGACCGGAATCTACCGAACCCTCGAATACAAAGTCCTCGATGAGAATCAGAGTGAGCCGGGCTATGGAGGAACAGTTTCGGGTTTCATCCAGACCAGTTCGGTGAAGACGAATCCCATCCAGTTCCAGTTCTATGCCGGTCAGGGGATCGCCACCTACGTGGTCTCTTTCTCAGGGATGAACTTCGACGCGGCCGAGGACGGCCTGGGCAACATGAAGTCTATCCCGACCTACGGTGGCTGGGCTGCCTACGAGCACTTCTTCACTCCGAAGTGGCACGCCAACATCGTGGGTGGGTTCTCGAACTTCAGCAGTCACGCCATCACCGCGTTCGATATTCCAGGCACTGACCCAAACATCCATGCGACCAACACCAGCATCGACCTGAATCACTACTACGGTTTGATCAACATCATGTACACACCCCAGCCGGCTTTGACCTTTGCCATCGAGCTCAACCTCGGTAACAAGGAATCGAAGTACGAGGGAGATGACATTGATACCGGTAGCGAGCATCTTACGTCACTGGAGCAGTCGAGATCGGCCCAGAGAATCAGCTTCGGGCTCTTCTTCGACTTCTAGTCGCGGTGGTCGCTTGACGAAGGTGGTTTAAACAAGGCCCCTGACTCTTCGAGTCAGGGGCCTTTTTCGCAATGATATCATTTATCCACGCGTGCAAACCCGCCGGTGGTTTTTCCTGCATTGATATCAAATATCCCAGTGTGCCTGGAAACGCTCCCGCATCACCGCGCCTTTCGCCACGCCTCCTCGGCCGGACCCTCGATGCGACTCCAGACCTCTTCGGGGCTGCCGTCGCCGTCGATAACCGTCACCTTGCCCTGTTTCTTGTAGTAGTCCACCACCGGCAGGCAAATTTTCTCGTGCAGTTCCAACCGGTGAACGATGGTGGTGGTCTTCATGTCGTAGCTCATGTGCCGCTCGGTTTTTCCGCGGGCGTCCAGCCGTTTGATCAACTCCAGGGTGGGACACTGGATGTCCAGCGTGAAGGACACCGAGGAGTTGATCTTGCGCAGCAACCCGTCCAGGATGTAAGCCTGCACCAGGGTGCGCGGAAAACCCTTGAAGATGAAACCGCTGGCTTCCGGGTTCCGTCGGATGTGCTTTTCGATGAGCTTGATGACGATCTCGTCGGGCACAAGGTCACCCTTGTCGAAGATGGTCTGCGCGGCCTTCCCCACACGGGACCCCTTCCCGATCTCCTCCTTCAGCATCTCGCCGGTGGACAGGTAGACCAGGTTGTACTTTCGGGCCAGGTTGCGCGCCTGGGTCCCGCGGCCCGCGCCGGGGTAGCCCAACAGCACGACGTTGAACAAAACCTTGCGCAATTCCTGTTCGATGATCTCTTCCAGCCTACGATTGATATCCTCGATGGAGCCCACACCCTCGACAGGGAAGTACAGTTCCTGATCCTGGTAGAAGCGGGCCACGGGCGCCGTCTTTTCCTCGTATTCCTTCAGACGGTTCTTGATGACGTCCTCGGTGTCATCGCTGCGGCCGGAGGTCTTGGCGCGATTCAGCAGGCGCTTGAACGATTCCTCCGGCGGAACTTCCAGGCTGAGCAGACAGGTGAGGGATGTGTGCATCTTCAGCAGCAACCCCTCCAGGATGTAGGCCTGCACGAACGTGCGGGGAAACCCGTCGAAGAGAAAACCTGAGGCGTCGGGGTTGGTGGTGATCTTCTTTTCGATGATCTGGACGATGATCTCGTCCGAGACCAGACCGCCGGCCTCGATGATGGATTGAGCCGCGAGGCCCAGTTCGGTGCCGTCGGCGATTTCCTGACGAAGGATGTCGCCCGTGGCGACGTACACCAGGTTGTACTTTTTCATCAACAGTTCGGACTGGGTGCCTTTACCGGCCCCGGGCGCACCGAACAGGGCAATGTTCAGCATAAGATATTCCTCCTTGTTCCCTGGATTATTGCACAGCCCTTCACATTCGTGACTCAGAAAAGTCTCCACGCGCCCAGCATGAAAATGAACACGCCACCATACAGGCCGGGAATCAGGTAGAGCGATGCGCTGCGCAAATCGGATTCAGGTAGATATTCGGTGATCAGCTTGCGGACGACAAGGAAACTCAACACGACACCGGTCCCCATCACCGCCAAAGACAGGATCGTCATGGCCGGTTCGCGCCAAAAAGGCAGCGGCGCGAGTTGCAGTGTCTTGTCGAGAATCCCGCGCGCGGTTTCGACGCCGAGCGGATCCGAAACGACATGGCCCCAATAGGGAATGCGCGAAGTTGTTTTGAGCAGTGCCTTGAGGGTATGCGCGGCGGCCATGATCGGAACGAAGGCGATGCCGAACCTGAGCAAATAGTCCTGCAGAGAAAGACGTCCTCCGGCCAGGCGGAACACGCCGAACGGCGCCATCCAGAAAAGCATCGGCAGGATTATGAAAAGGACCACCGACTTGATCATGCCGTGGCCCAACAGGCTGCTTGAGCCGATCGCCTGCTCCAGATTCGTCGGCGCCCAGATCAGCAGTTCCTTGCTCACCGACCATTCGCTGAAAACTTCGTAGACGACAAACCCCGAAACCACCAGGCAGAAAGCGGCCTGTGCGGCGGTCAATCCCTTGAGATCCAGGATATCCTTGAACCAGGGGCGCCGGAACCAGCCCGGGTTGGGCCGCCCCTCGATGCCTGGATTGTTGCGGTCACAGGCCTTCAGGCACTGGCCGCAAAGAATGCAGTCGGTGTTGTCATCCAGGCTGAACGTCTCGAGCCCCACACCACAGCTTCTTCCCTGGAATTCATAGGCTGTCCTTTTCGAGACGCACGACCGGTCCTTGCAGCTGGAACAGATTGACTTGTCGACCACACCCCACCCCATGGGCGCAAGCCGGGCGTAAACTCCCAGCAGGTGTCCAACAGGACAGACATGGGCGCAAAATGTGTTGCGGGAGAACAGAAGCCCGATCGCGATGGACGCGCCGAACAACACCAGCATGTAAATCGCCATGCGAAACGGCACCCGGTGGATGGACAGCGTATGGATGCCGACGAAAATAATGAGTGTGTAAAAGATGGCCATCACCCATCCCGAACGCAGAAAAGCCGGGGGCCTGCGTTTCAGCCCGACTTTGGAGGCAAGCGAGGTAACCAGCTCGATCGGGCAAACCGCGCACCAAACGCGGCCGAGAAATATCGTGGACAGGATGATGAGCGGCCACCAACAGGACCACACGATCAGGTTGGCCGCGTTTGTGTTGCGCAGCACCTTGGCAAACGCCATGTCCGTGGTGTTGGCGGCCAGACCGCCGGCGATCAACAGGACAAACACACCCAGCGAGAGCAGTTGGAACACCAGGGGAAACCATGTGAGGCGGAATAGTCGGTTGATCATTTTTTTGATGTTCTTCCAGTTCGTCTATCGAATTTCCCACATACCGGTGCGGAGCAAATCCTTGATCTGAACAAAAAAATCATTCCGGATTTTTTCAATATATAATGCCTCCCTGCCTTCAACAATAGCGGTGTCTTCATGTTTGAATCTGTCCGGTTCAACCTGCAGCACATACGAATTGACCTGTTTTTTCCAAAACCACTCCGCGCTGCAGAACTGGATGTATTCCGGATCAATCAACGTGATTTCCTTCAAGGCCTCGAGGAGCCTTTTTCCCTGGTCGTTGTTTTCAAGACAGAAAGCAACATAGGCAATCCTGTACTCGATCCTGGAAATGATCTTTGTGGCGGGCAAGGGATCAATATTATCGGGGTTTCCCCGGCCACTGTACAGGAAATGTCCGTAGCAACTTTGAAGGGTGAAACAGAAGGGTGGCCTGTTGAAATCCTTGATGATTTCAATTATTGGTGCGTCAATTTCCGCATCCGGAAAAATCGCCACACTGTCCTGTTTTTGCTTTCTGTAATCCGGGTTTTCCGTCAGTTCTTTTGGTTCCGTGAAGGTCTCCAATTGAGCCGTCCCTTCTCGCGGGATGATTGGGGCGATCCAACCGTTGAACCCCCCATGCCGTAGTACTAGAATATGTGCCGGCACCCAACAAGCGGCTACAAAGAAAGCGACCCATGAGAAAATCCGTCAACGTCATCCTTTATCTTGTTGCCTGCACCCTGGTGATCTTCTACGGCCAGAGGATTCTCTCGACCCTCGGCGGTTCAGACGGTAAAGATCCGGGTTCCCGCGCCAAAGACGCCCACATGACCGAAGACGCCTACTATTCCCTCCGTGAAGTGGCAAGTGTGCAGCTCGGCCAGGTCTTGATCACCTACGATGTCGATGAAACCACCGGCCGCCTCCTTGCCCGGTACAGCAATGAGGCCTGCCCCAATCTGCAAGCCGACCCGGCAGTGCTGAGAAAACAAATGGAGGATCTGCAGGATGAGCTGCACAAGCGCATCCTCCTGCTTGGGCCCCGCGCCGATGCGGATCAATCAGGGTTTGTCACCGGGGAGGAAGGGGCCCGATTCCGGGATCTGTTCGCGTTCGGTCACCTGGTCGCCCACTGCCGTGAAAACGGAATCACCGATCTGGACGGGATCGCCCGGGCCGCGGGACTGGAAATCGATGAAGTTTCCAGGAATCTGCAGGACTATCGCGAACTGGTCGGCGACTGACTCCTGTTTTCGCACCCAAGCGCGTTGGGATCTTGGATATCATTGCGAAAATCGCCCCCCTACTGACATTAGCTGATACCCCCCGATAACCCCCAATGCAATGGACGAAGCCAACAAAAGCCCCCGTCTCCCGCGTGGACCAAGAAACGATGTCGTTCCAAGCAAAAGAATGAACAAAGCCAGACTCGACACCATCGTGATATAGAACGCCGCGACCAGCGTCACCGCGTGAACCGGAGTCTGTTGCCACGCTTCGATGGCCAATGGTCCCAGGACGAGGCTCCACCCGAGATACGGACCCGGATTCACCAGATTGACCGCGACCGCCTGAAAAAGAGTTCGCGGGGCCGAATGGGTGTCAATTACGGCGCCCTCTTTTCCGCGCCGCCATTCCAGGAATGTCCTGAAAGCGAAATACAACAGGACGATTCCACCGGCGGCTTTGAGAAAACCCTCGAATCCGTCAGGCAG
>JAGLCY010000035.1 GCA_023270185.1 Candidatus Krumholzibacteriia bacterium
ACCTCTTCTCGCAGCAGGGGGTGCTCACCCTGGATGTCCTTGAACTCCTTGTGGGCCGCGGCGATCTCCGCTTCGAGGGCGGCCTGTCCGCCGTACTTCAGCTCGGAAGCATGAGCCAGATTGCCCTCGCGTTCGGCGCGCTCCATCTCCAGGATCAGGTTCTCCTGTTCCTTTTGCAGCCCGCGGATCCTGTCGATGGCTTCCTTCTCCTGCTCCCAGTGGGCCTTCAGCTGGTCCCACTGATCACGCAGTTCGGTGATCTGACGGTCGATCAGTTCGCGCCGCGCCACCGCCGACTTGTCGGTTTCCTTCTCCAGGGCCAGCCGCTCCATCTCGAGTTGGTTCAGACGGCGTTGCAAGTCATCGACCTCGGCGGGCACCGAATCGATTTCCATGCGCAGGCGGCTGGCGGCTTCGTCCATCAGATCTATGGCCTTGTCCGGCAGCATGCGGTCGGCGATGTAGCGCTGGCTCAGCTTCACCGCCGCGACCAGCGCCCCGTCGGTGATGCGGATGCCGTGATGCACCTCGTACCTGTCCTTCAGGCCGCGCATGATGGCCACCGCCTGTTCCCAGGTGGGCTCTTCGACCAGCACCGGCTGGAAACGCCTTTCGAGGGCGGGATCCTTTTCGATGTGCTGGCGGTATTCATCGATGGTCGTCGCGCCCACACAGTGCAGCTCACCCCGGGCCAAAGCCGGCTTGAGGATGTTGGAAGCGTCCATCGCACCACTTGTCGCGCCCGCGCCAACCAGGGTGTGCATCTCGTCGATGAACAGCAGCACCTGGCCGTCCTGCTCGGTGACTTCCTTGATGACCTTTTTCAAACGGTCCTCGAATTCGCCGCGGTATTTCGTGCCGGCGATCAACGCGCCCAGGTCCAGGGCGAGCAGACGCTTGCCCTTCAGGCCCTCGGGCACGTCGCCTTCCACGAGCCGGCGGGCCAGACCCTCGGCCACCGCGGTCTTGCCCACACCGGGCGAACCGATGAGCACGGGGTTGTTCTTGGTGCGGCGGCTGAGGATCTGGATCACGCGGCGGATCTCCTCGTCACGCCCGATGATCGGATCGATCTTTCCCGCGCGCGCGGCGGCGCACAGGTCACGGGCGTACTTGTCCAGCGCCGAGTCCTGGCTTTCACCCAGGCCGGATTCGTCATCGCCGTCGTAGGCGGCATCGGCGCCGCTCATCTCGAGGGCCTTGGCTACCTTGTCGGCGGTCACGTCGAATGTTTTCAGCACGCTTCCCGCACGGGCGCCATCTTCGGCCAAGGCCAGCAGCAGTTCGCGCGTACCGACCATGCCGCCACCGCTTTTCTGGCCGGCTTCCAGGAACAGTTTCTGCAGCTCGCGGCTGGCGTTGGGCAATTCCTTCTGCTCGATGGTGGGCAGATTCGCCAGCTCACCCTCGACAGTCTGCGCGATCAGCACGGGATCCCGTTCCAGGCTTCTCAGCGTATTGGTGGCCAATCCGGTCTCGCTCAGCAGCGCCCACAACAGGTGCAGGGGCTCGAGTTCGGCGTGTCCCATTTCGTAGGCCCTGGCCTGCGCATTCTGCAGGATTTCCATGGCGTTGACGGTCCAGTTTTTCATGTTTTCCTCCTCTATCAGAGCTGGGTCAGGGCCCCCCCGGGGGGCCTTTTTGACCTCGGGATTGTATTATTCGGAAGGAGGATTGCATTTGGTGTGCCAATCGGAAAATATCAATTTAACCTGTTTATTTTAAACATTTTATCCAAATTTATTTATAAATCCAAGTGACCACGAATGGCTCTGGTCATCAACTTTGTCATGTCATTTTGGCGTACAATCGGAAATTGTCAGGTCATTTGACTGGAATTTTGACCTCGAAGTTCAACTTATACTCCGCGACTGGTGAATAAAAAATATTGTTGTCGAACTCAAGTACTGTCATTGCTCTGGTTATTCTATATCCCACCGAAATATTGACACCCAAATGGACTCTTTTCGTTTGCAATAAGGACACCCCGAGGCCCAGGTAGGGTGTGATGACCCCAACCGCATCGCGGGTTGTGGGTTTTTCGGTTCCCGCCTGTACCGGCATCGCCTCCGGATCCGGATATTCCCAAAACAACAATCCGGTTTTAAATCCCCACATCCAGTAAATCCCGAACAGTGTATGTTTGGATGTCAGGCAGGTTCGGAACCAGAATTCGAAGCCGAGTTCTCCCACCAACAAGATCCCGTCCTGTATGTCACGCCCGCGGGCACACCTTCCCTCTCCGTAATAGAGCCCCACATTGACATAGTCACATAACCCGGGCAGGACAGGCAGGACAGATATAAAGACTGAAGCTGAGGTAAGCGCCGGCGGTGTATCTCCGGCGAGTTGAATTTGGGAATACCAGAAAACCAACTCTTCAATTCTTTTCCAAATTGGTTCCACGGAATCATCAAAATAGGGCCCGAAGTATTCCCCTTCCCCCGCCATCGAATCTTCCGGTTCTTCAATGAAAGGTTCCAACTGCACCGGGGGCTCGCCATCGTCGGGAACATGCCAGATTCGACTGTCCCCCTGATCCTGGTCTTCCTCCACTTCCTTTTCTGCCGTACCAGGGGATATTTCAGTTTGACTGCCCTGGCCGCCACCACCAGAGGCACATCCAACCATGAAGACAAGGGCAGCAAAGTAAAGTATCAGCGCCAGGAACCTGTTTTCGGGTTGGCATATCATTCCATCCCCCATTATTCGGTTCCACCCTATGGCGGGGTTCCGTGCTTTCATATATTTCGAAAGCTTATGGGCAACAAACGCAATAAAAGGGCCAGATAACACGGAAAGTACAATCAGAATAACTAATTGAAAACATTTACCTTACAGAACATCTCCGCTTTCACGCAAGCCGGGTATACCGCTGATCCAACCTGACCCGATACAGCCCTGTGCCGCAGATAATACACTCCCCACCACCCTCACTTGCCTTTGGTCAAAGCCGCCAGATACCGCGACTTCATCTGCTCACTGGCCATCGCCCGCTTGACCGGAGGCAATTTCAAGACAGCCCCGAGCAGGGCGGCCAGGGCCCGGTGGCTGGCCATGACCTGGTTGTCGAAGATCAGATTCTGCAGTTTGCCGCGCTCCACCGCCATCAGGACATAACGATGGGCCCCGTTGACCGGCGTGATGACCCGAGCGGCCCGCGGCAACATCTTGATACTTTCCTTCGAGCAGGCCCGGACGCACACTCCGCAACCCAGGCAAACATCCGTATCAAGATGGGCTGCTTTCTTTTTCCGATTGCCCGGATCGTTGGCCGACACCAGGGACAAGGCCTCCACCGGACAGGCCTCCACGCACTTGCCGCAGCCCGTGCAGTCGTTGATGTCGATCTCGGGGAGATAGTTGCTGGTATGGATGGGATGCAGATGGGCGAAGCGTCGGGCGGCGGTCAACGCCTCACAGCAGCAACCGCAGCAGTTGCAGATGAAACTCACACGCTCCTGGACATTTTCCCCGAACTGGACCAGGCCGCCTTCATAGGCTTCATCCAGCAGGTCCAGACATTCAGGGACTTCCACCGCGCGGGCGTGCCCATGCTTGATCAGCGATTCCGCCGATCCGTTGAAGGTCATGCAGATATCCATGGGCGCGTCACAAGCCCGCCCCAGGTGCTGCATCTTGTGCCGGCAATAACACATCCCCACGCCGATGTGGCTGGCGGTGCGGATGACCTCGGTAGCCCGCTCGAAATCCAGGACATGAGCCGCCATTTCACTGCTCAATACGGGTTCCTGAACAAACACCTGGCCGAGTTGCGTTTCGCCTTCGGTAAAGAGGGCTTTGACGAACTCCTCTTCCACGTTGAGATACTGACGGAACAGTTCACTCAGCGCTTTCTGGTCCAGGTCGCCGCGGGTGCGCATGAGGGAAAACTCGAAAAAACCGGCCATCGGCGGAGGCAGGGTGTAGATTGACCGGCCGTTGCGTTCCACGTCCACGAGCAGGGCGCGTCCCGCCAACTCTTCCAGAATGACCTGGGCCCGATTCGGAGGAAGTTTCCAGACCTTGGCCGCTTTTTCCACCGTGAACGGTTTGATGGGCAGGAGGGATAAAAGGGATGCTTCGCGTTCGTTCATCAACATGGCCAGAATACGGTTGAGCAACCTGGACGGGGGCGCTCCCTGTGGAGCCCGGTTCAGGCGATCGACAAGATTGTCGTAACCGGTTTTTACCGTGCGATGGGCCAAGGTTCTCTCCCGACTGGTGCGGTCATTATCCCCTGTCCTGAAGGAGTGGCGCCACTCAAAAGAAGAAGCTGGCTTCGAAATTCAGTTTATATTCGGCGACATCCAGGAACACGTCGTTTTCGAAATCCTCGAAGGTATTGTTACCGGTAAATCTTCCCCCCACAGTGAAATTGACTCCGAGGTGCACCGATTTTGTCTGCAACAGGGAAGCGCCGATGCCGATGTAGGGCACCAGTAGCCCTGCTCCGTCGGAGTCCAGATCTTCAAGGCCCCCGGATCCATCCGGCACTGTGATGGCATTTGTGAAGGTCCAGGTCATGACCCCCAGACGAATGCCCGTCAGCACATACACTCCCATCAGGGAATGGCCGGGGGTCAAATATCCCCTGGCGCCTAAATCGATTCCCCCTTCCTCAAGATACCGCAGCCCCTCCTCGAGATTCTGCTGGCTGCCGGGATTACCACGCCCGTAATACAATCCGATATTGGCCCGATAGCGGGTGCCCCTATACACCGAATACATGACGGTGGCTGTGGAGAAATTCTCGATCGCGTCTCCACCGAACCGGGACAGGGAATACCAGGCGTTCAGATTGCTCCGCCTGATGTCGAAGCCACCGCCGTCACCGGAATCTTCCCCGCTGCCGTCTTCCCCGTCCTCGTAGGGTCCGAATTCGCTGTAGCTGTTCCAGGCCCGGTCCCCCGCTTCACCGTATTCGGAAGGATAGGATTTCCGATTTTCATTGCGTTCCTGTTTGTCGTCATCATCACCGCCCCCGGTGAAAATGCTCAGGATCAGCCCTATCAGGAAAGGGGTTCCACCGCCCGAATCTTCTTCGTGATAAACTTCAGAATCACTGTCATCATTATTGTATGTGTTCGCATCGTCCTTGGTTCTGGTCCTGCCCTCGCCCCGCCCTTTTCCGTCTTCCTTCCCGGCCGCCTCGGCTGTGGCGTCGGACAGTTTGCCCCGACTGCCCCGGGTTTTGCTGTTGCTGCTTGTGGCGCAACCGGTCAGCTCAACCAGGGCAGCCAGACAAAGGATCAGCGCCAGGATGCTTAAAATTTTTCGGTGTTTCATTTCCAATCCCCCGCAAAAACATTTCACCATCATCACATCATAGCTTCACACCGATGCTGATGCTGTAAGTCGGGTTCACACCCATTTTCCTGATACCGTCATCCAGCGGGAACCGAATCTGGAACCCGGGCATCACCGATCCGAAGGAGTAGTTCGCGAAAAATCCGAACTGGTGTAACGACCTTTGGTCGAAACCGTCGGCATCACCAGTGGCGACAATTCGACCGGTAATTCCCCCGCCCACGCCGACCTTCCTGTCTTCGTACCAGGCCTGGGCGCTGTACTGAGCGTAAAGCTGGCTGTCGGAGCTGCTCCTGTCCCCCACCCAGAGCCAGAATACCGGCACCATCCTCAAGCGCATGCCGAATCCGTTGTCGGTCTTGAGACGGTAATTGACCCCCATGTAGATGGGCAACAGATCCGGCAGAAAGGCTTCGATCCTTTCTATGTAATCGGTGGCTGCTCCCGCGGCGGTTGCTTCGGTAAAATTCGACACCACCGGGACCCTGACCCCGAATTCACCCTGGAATCCATTGTCCGCGCTGCCCACGTCCACCCCCAGATAAGGATTTCCGAATTGGCTGTCATTTTCCGGATTTCTCCAATGATCGGGGCTGCTTTCCTCTTTGTAGTTCACGAACGGCAATTCACCCCTCAGGAAAAGAGCACCGCCCAGTTGCACGCGTCCCGAAAGATAGAATGCAAAGGACGTATTACTCATGTCGACGTTATGGGCATTGGGCCGGAGAAACTCCAGATGAATTGCGGCATCGTTGTTGGGCTCCAGGAGAACTGACTGGGCCCGGGCTGAATCGGTTTCCGGGATGAGCCCCATCGCGACAATGACCAGGGACACAATGATAATTATGGTTTTCATATGATTGCCTCCGATTTGAATGATTGAACCGACGACCATGTAAGGCAATTGGGATGCCTGTTTGGGAATTTTTTTAACTCTATCATTCACAATAAGTTTTGAGAACAGGTTTTTGAAAATACAAATCCAATAGTTCACGACAGGGCACAGTCAGTTATGAATTCGGCACAACCTAAATTTTATGGTGCTGATCAAATCCTGTCTGCTAGTATCCCCGGATTCAGTTAACCCTACGGAATGGAGTTTTTTCATGAAAAAACTGACTGTGATCGCTGCTGTAATAATCTTGGCCTTGCCCATCCTGGCGCTGGCCCAGGAAGAAGCAGAAACAGACAAGAATACGTCCTCCATGGAAAGAATTCGGAAGGCCGCCGAACTGATCAAGACCAGCAATGAAGCACGCGAAGCCGGCATTCCCGAAGAGGAAGTCACTGAAGTTCTGGAGGGCGCCCGCAAGCGAGGCTTGTCGACCGAGGAAACCCAAGAGGTTCTGGCTGAATCAACCGCCGCGATCGAAGAATCCGGTCCGATCGACAATTTCGGCGCCTTTGTCCAGGCCAAGCTCGACGAGGGCCTTCGTGGCCGGGAACTGGCCGCGGCCATTCACGAGGAGCACCGCCAGCAAGGCAAAGGCAAGGGCCATGGCAAACACGAGATGAAGGAGGAAAAACACAAGGGTCACAAGGGGGACAAGAAAGGCCGCCACGTCGAGGGTGACCAAGACCATGATGGTGATGAGGACGAAGAGGATCACGACGACGATCAAGGCGAAGGTCACGGTAAGAGTGGCAAGAAAGGAAAAGGGGGAAAGTAATGAATACTCACTTGATTCGCCGAGGAGGACTGCTGGTCGCTGTCCTGCTGGCCGCGGCATTATTCACCGCCTGCGGTGACAGCCAGGACGCCGCCACCGAACAGGCCGAAGCCGTCGAGGAAACCGCGACGCAAACCGCTTCTGAAGTCACCGGCACCCTGACGGCCGACGAGAAAGAATTCGTCGCCAGGATCGCGGCCATTTCCACTGCCGTGGACAAGACCCCTGCGGCCGCCGAAACGATCCTGGTGCAATATGGCCTGACCGCGGAAGAGTACGAAGCCGCGGTTTATAAAATCGCTTCGAATCCGGCTCTTTCGGAGGCCTTCGAAAAGGCCAAGGGTCAGTAGAGGCTGTCAATCCAGAGCGGCGATTCCCACTACGGCCACGATAGTGGGATCGCCGGAATCGACCTCCGACACTCCAGGAACCCACGAATCCTTATTTTTATTGCAATTCGGGATTAACGACCTACTCTTGGCGGCTCACACACTATCGAATCCCTTGGAAAGGAAATCCCATGATCGAAGCAGGCAAAACCGTCAAGGTCCATTACAAAGGCACGCTGGATGACGGCTCGGTATTCGACAGCACCCAAGACCGTGACCCAATCGAATTCGAAATGGGCACCGGCGCCCTGATTCCCGGCTTCGAAGCTACCGTGGCCGAAATGGAAATCGACGAAACCAGAAACGTGACCATTCCCTGTGCTGAGGCTTACGGGGATGTAAACGAAGACATGGTGGGCGAGATCCCACGCTCGAATCTGCCCGATGATATCGAGCCCGAAGTCGGCATGGTGCTTTCGATGCATGCACCTGATGGGGAAATGCCCGTGCGGGTGGTCGCGGTGGACGAGGAAAATCTGACCCTCGACGCAAACCACCCACTGGCCGGGCAAAACCTGACCTTTGAGTTGACCCTGATCGAGATCACCTGACCCCGATCGGCATTCCCTATTTCAAGACGTAGGCTTCGTTTTCCAGGATCTCCATGATCCTGGCGCGAAGCCTGTACACCACGTCCCAGCGCTCCTCCGACCGGGCGTAGCGGACCTGGATTTTCAGGATGGTCAGGGTGCGGTCCACTTCCAGACGCTCGATCCGGTGGATAATGCGATCAACGTCATCATCCTCGGTGGCGGCCGCCAGCTCTTTCAGCAGAAGCTGTTCCGTTTTGTCCGCTTGATTAAGCACCGCCTGGATTTCCACATACATCGAGGACAGTTGCAGGGTTGTAATCCCCGGGCTGCCCAAAACGTGGGAATTGTCCTGGAAGGATGCTGAATTGGCGGACTGTTGGGGGAGATCTGCGGCACCGGCCACCGAAGCGGCCAGCACCAGGACAGTTGCAAAGGCCAGGTTGATCAGGATTCTCATGACATGAACCTCCTGTCATTCTCAAGCCGCAAGGTTGATCCCGAAATGTAGATCCAGCTTGAGATTATTTATATATTATCATGTTTTTTAACATTATGCAACAAAAAAGAAGGCTTTTTATCAATTTTTCAAGTGCCCCAGGACGAGGCATAAACCTTCAATATGGGCTGGTGTTGTGGATTTTCATCCCGAATTCGCACAGCAGATCGCGGGCCGGAATAACATCATGGCTCGACCTGAACGAACTCCATTTCGTTCACCGCGCAACAAAACTCTGCCGAATTAGTATATTCACTTACCATTCTCGTTTCGTATTTATGGGATCTGTCTCGCCAACCCCACTAATCGTTGGAGAGCAGTATGATCAGCCAGAGTATTTCCCGTTACCGTATCGTATCCAAGATCGCTTCCGGTGGAATGGGTTCGGTCTACCTCGCCCGGGACACGAAACTCGAGCGCTCCATCGCCTTGAAGGTGCTTCCTGCTGATGTGGCTTCGGACCCGGGTGTCCTGGCCCGTTTCCGACAGGAGGCGCGGGCCATCGCGGCGGTCAATCATCCCAACATCGTGGTCATCCATTCGGTGGAAGAGGTCGGTGAAACCAATTTCATCACCATGGAGTTGATCGAGGGCCGAACCCTGTCGGATATCATGGCCGACCAGGACATCGACCTGACTTTCTTTTTCGAAATCGCCATCCCCCTGACCAGCGCCCTTGAAGCCGCCCACGCCCAGGGCGTGACCCACCGCGATCTGAAGCCGGCCAACATCATGATCACTCACGCGGGCCAGGTGAAGGTTCTGGATTTCGGGCTGGCCAAGATGGTCCGCCCCGATTCGGAAGATCCCGTCGAGGATGCCCGGACCGAAACCCTTATCGTTGAAGACCTGATTCTCGGCACCCCCAATTACATGTCCCCCGAACAGGTGCGCAGCGGTCCCGCGGACAATCGTTCGGACATCTTCGCCGTGGGCGCGGTCATGCACCACCTCATCACCGGCCAACGCCCGTTCAACGGGCAGACGGCCACCGAAATCATGGCCGCGGTCATGCGGGATACTCCTGCCCCCGCGATAACGGTCAATCCCGAGTGTCCTCCCCTGCTCAGCAGCCTGATTGAACGCTGCCTGGCCAAGGATCCCGGCAAACGGTTCCAGGATGTGTCGGAACTTCGCATCCAACTGGAGGATATTCGCGACCAGGTCGCGCGGGATGCCGAGGGAATCATCCACGCGATCGCCGTGCTTCCCTTCGCCGACATGAGTCCCCAGAAGGACCAGGAACATTTCTGCACGGGAATCGCGGAGGAGATCATCAACGCCCTGGCGGGGGTCGACCAGCTCAAGGTCGTGTCGCGCATGTCTTCGTTCCAGTACCGCGATCTGGGAGGCGACACCAGGGAGATCGGGCGAAAACTAGGGGTGCATACATTGCTGGAAGGAAGCGTCCGCAAGGCCGGCACCAAGTTGCGGATCATAGCCCAGCTGATCGACGTGTCCGACGGCTGCCACATGTGGTCGCAACGTTTCGACCGGGAACTGCGCGACATCTTCGAGGTCCAGGACGAGATTGCCCAGAGCATCGTCAAGGTCCTGCGGCTGACCATCGATCCGGATCGGGAAAAACACCTCGTGGAAGTCAGGACCAACGATCCGGCCGCCTACGATTTTTATCTGCGGGGACGCGAGTTCTTCCGTCGCTGGGGCAAGCGCAACATCCAGATCGCCCAGCGCATGTTCTACCAGGCCAGCGCCATCGACCCGGATTTCGCCTCCGCCCACGCCGGTCTGGCGGACACCTACTCGTACCTGTTCATGTACATCAACAGCAGTCCTGAAAACCTGGAGCAGGCCGACCGCAACAGCGCGCGAGCCCTGGAACTCGATCCCGCGCTGGCCGAGGCTCATGCTTCAAGAGGCCTCGCCCTGTCGCTGAGCAAGGTCCACCAGGCCGCGGCCCGATCCTTCCACACGGCGATCGAGTTGGACCCCCACCTGTTCGAGGCCTACTACTTCTTCGCCCGCGACCTGGTGGTCCAGGGCCAGTACGAAGAGGCCATCTCATATTACGACAAAGCCCACGTGGCAAGTCCGGACGACTACCAGATTCCCATCCTCCAGGCCCAGATATACAACGCCCTGGGCCGGGCCGAAGAAGAGGAAAAAGCCAACCGCCTGGGCATGGAGCTGGCCGAAAAGGCCATCCTGCTGAACCCCGAAGACGCCCGGGCCTGTTACATGGGCGCAGGGTCGATGATCCGTCTGGGACAGGAAAAACGAGGATTGCAATGGGCCAAGCGGGCGCTGGCACTGGATCCCGACGACCCGGCCATCCTGTACAACGTGGCCTGCAACCTGTCCGGCCTGGGCCGGATCGAGGAAGCCATCGACTGTCTGGAAAGAACGGTGAAAGTCGGCGCGGCCTACAAGGACTGGATGATGAACGACACCGACCTTGACCCGCTCAGGGAAAAAGAGCGGTTCAAGGCGTTGGTGGCCAGCCTGGGTCAGCCGGACTAGAAATAGTACCTCAGATTGAGCAGGATCGAGGTGAACTTGGTAGCTTTGTCCCTGTCCTTCAGTTTGAACCAGCCATAATTGAAATCGAGACTGAGCAGGAAATCCGTGGTGCCGGTATATGAGATCCGAAACACCAGGTCATGCTTGGCGTCGGCGAGATCCTCTCCCCCTTCGGGGAAGGTATCAAACTTGTAACCGAGGGCGAGGCCCAAGGGTACAGGCGTCTTGGTTTTGAGATCGAAATCCGTCGCGGCTGCAAAATTGAAGAACCATTCATCTGAGTTCTTGCTGCGATCTATCGACTCCCCCATGCCCGTTTCACCCTTGAAGATGAAGCCGACAAGGTCGCTGGCCGCCCAAGCGTAACGCAGGCCGCCGCCGCCGCGGGTGGTGGGAACATTTTTCACCAGGGGAGGAATCGGGGGGTTGACGATTCCGTCCACAAACCCAAGGAAATCGACTACGGTGACGCTGTTGTTCCAGACGTTGAGCGTTCCGGACAAAGCGGTTTTTTCACCCTCGGCAAGTTTGAACAACCAACCGAACTCGAAACCCGTGTTCGCGGTGACTCCCGAAGCCAGAAGGGATTGGGCACCCGTACCGAGACGTCCGGTTACCCGCACCTGGACCCGGAATGCCACCCAGTCCTTCACCGCCTGTTGGTATTCGAATTCCAGAATGGCTTTGAGCAGGTCGCCCGTCAATCCAACCTTCTCTGGAGGATTGCCGATTTCAATGAGGGGAACAAATAGATCTATCGACTGGCCCATACCCAGGGTGTTGCGGATGTAGGTATTGACGAACGGATCACCGGTCAGGGTGTTGGTCGTGAATTGGTGGCCGCTGAGGTGGGGAATCCTCAAATCCTCTTCCGCCCGACCGGCAGACGGAGTCAAGGTCAGGACAACAAGTACCAGGACAGTAAACAAGGCTTTCACACCCATGGTGTTTTTATTGGTAAACATGAGTGATCACCTCGTTCCCAAGGGTAAAATGATGCCGGCCAGAAGTTGGAAACCACTGGACCGGAAACGAACCGGAAGGTCCTGTTGCCCGAACTCCATGTCGGCGACGTTGAGCAGGCTCTGGGCGTAGCGGAATTCGAGAGTCAACAGGGGTGTCCCCAGGGGAATCTTGGCTCCGAAACCGAAAACCATGGATAGATCGATGTCCTGGAGAAGATCTTTGACGTCGCTCTCACCCTTGGAAGTGGTCAGGCTCGCGTCCATCAAAAAAGCCAGGTCCAGACCGCCGGTAACATAGGTAACCCCGTTACCCGATTCGATCTTGACCAGAACCGGCAGGGAAATGTAATCCATGCTCAGATCGTTTTCGATCGGATCTCCACCCTCGGTGACAGGCGCGATTGTGGGAGTGGCGCCTTTCTGTATGTACATGGGATGCAGACCCAGCATCACGTCTTTGGCGATGCGGAATTCGCCCATCACACCGAAGACCAGGCCGGATTTGCCCCCATAGGACGTGTTAGGGGGAGTATCCCCCGAGAGTTTGGCGTTATTCAGGCCGCCGTAGATGCCTATGGCGCCATCGGCGGAAGCCTGGGCAACCACCAACATCAACAAAAGCAGAACCAAAGTTACATGTCGCATCATCAGGCTGATCCCATTCCGATTGCGCCGGGAAATTTATAGACCTCTAACTGGTACTATCCGGGGTTTCTGAATAATTCAACTAAAACCTTAACGAAAGACAGGTCAACCCGCCGTCCATCCTGCGGAACTCGCTGGTGTCCAGTTCGGTGATCGGCTGGCCCAGGGCCTCCAGCATCTCCCGGGTTTTCGGATATCCGGCGGGCATGATCAGCCGCCCGTTGATCAGAAGACTGTTGCCCGCGTATTCCTCATCGGGCGGCACGATGATGCGCTCATAGCCGGCCAATTCCTCACGGCCGGCGAAAGCCCCGGTCACCAACAGGGTGTTCGGGCCCACGAGATTCACGCTCGACTTGAAGTGCAGACCGGCAGCGACAGGGACCGCCTGCCAGGTATTGCCGTGGGCTTCCATGATCGCGCCGAGTTGGCGGGCGCCCTCTTCGTTGGTGCGGTCGGAAATGCCGATCAGGAAGTGGGTGCCGATCATCAGGACATCGCCACCGTCCAGGGTTCCGGGCGATTCGATGTGAGCCAACGGCAAGTGGGCGGCCATGGCCCTGGCAATAGAATGTTGCTCGCCCTGCCGGCTGGCCGCCCCGGGGCGAGTGATGACGGCCACATCGGTCGTGACCACAGCGGTGTCCTCGACGAAGTGGGCGTCCGGGAAACCGTCCAGTGGTTCCAGAACGGTCACGTCCAAACCAAATTCAC
>JAGLCY010000350.1 GCA_023270185.1 Candidatus Krumholzibacteriia bacterium
CCCGGATACGAGATGTACCTTTTGCCCTAGCCTGCTACCCCTACAAGTCGTCGCAACTACGAACAGTCAACACGGGACAGCCGGCACGGCTGACGACGCGCTCGGCCACCGATCCGAAGACGATGTGCTTGAGCCCGGTGCGGCCGTGAGTGGCCATGAAGATGGCGTCGACCTCCTCTTCCCTTGCCGTGTCGAGGATTTCCTGGGCGGGCTGGCCTATCCGGACATCAAGCTTCGGTTCCACTCCTTCCGGGAAAATGGATTCGGAAACATCGGCCAGGTTGGTGCGGGCTTCTTCCGCCAGCCGCTTTTCATAAGCGACCGTGTCGAAGGTGATTTCCGCCGCTTCGACATGGGGACTCGGCAGGTGCTGGACCGAGGTGTTGACGTACAACACGATGACCTCCGAGCCGAATTTTTCCGCCATTTCGCTGGCCATTTTCAGCCCGCACAGTGATGCTTCACTGAAATCGGTGGGACAGAGGATTTTCTGGAAGGGAAACATGGTCCGACCTCCCTATTGGTTTCCCCGCCGGGGCCGGGGATGGGAATGATGGGCGATCAGTATACCCTCACATCACACAATTTACAAAGGTTTGCCGGACATGGCCTTCTATGCTGATTTCGCGGGTCACTACGAAAAGATTTTTCCTTTTCGACGTACCGTGGCCGAATTCCTGGACCAATGGTTGCCCGACCGGGGCAGGATCCTGGACATAGGTTGCGGAACAGGAAGTTACTGCTCGGCCCTGGAAAAGACCGGGCGGCGCACCATGGGCGTCGATCTCGATCCGGGGATGATTACCGAAGCGGAAAGAATCCATCCCGCGGGGGAATTTCGGATCCTGGGCATGGAGAATATCGGCCTGCTTCCGGCGGGAGGATTCGCGGGCGTTTTCTGTATCGGCAATGTTCTGCCTCATCTGCCGGCCCACCAGTTGGCTGATTTTCTGGTGGATGTCAAAAACCTGCTGGAACCGGGTGGGGTCTGGATCTTCCAGACAGTGAATTTCGATCCCATCCTGGGTGAAGATGATTTCATCTTTCCGGAGATAAACCTGTCTGCGGAACAGCTGACATTCCTGCGTTGGTACGAGGATATCGGAACCCATCGTCTGAATTTTCGCACCAGCCTGGCCGGTCCCGAAGGCGAGATATTCGCGGGGGAAGTGTCTTTGTATCCCCGTACCAGCGTCGATTACAACACCGGGCTCAAGGCGGCGGGGTTCGAAAAACTGGGTCATTTCGCCGATTTCTCCGGGCAGGGATTCCATCCCGGGGAGCACTCGGGCAGCATATTCGTCTGGCGCAAACCCTGATCGCTCGTGGTCGGCTGTTGCAAAATCAGGTGAAATTTGGTACAATAAAAACAAGTCGAGTTTCGCCTGTCCGTTATTGGGACAGGCGTATTGTTTCAGAAAGGTCTTACGTGCAGCAGCAAATCCGCATCTCGATCAACCGTCATTGGTGGTGGCATAACCGCCGGACGGAGAGGTGCGCGCTGCTGTAACGATATTCATATAGCGCAACTCAACCGCCGGCTTCCTCAGGGAGCCGGCGGTTTTTTTTCGACACAACCAGTGAACCGAATCGCCAGGATCCCCGGATCCGAAAAAGGAGAACAAGTCATGGGAAACCCGCAGGAAAATTCCAGTATCGAAAACAGGGAAAACCTGGTCAGCCAGCCCGACGAAAACGGTTTTTTCGGTCCCTACGGGGGTCGTTTCGTCCCGGAACCCCTCGTTGCCCCCCTCGAGGAGTTGACGGAGGCCTTCCTGCGCCACCGGGACGATGAAATCTTCAGGGAGGAACTGGCCCGGGAGTATCTGCACTACTCCGGTCGGCCGACTCCGCTGTATCACGCCGAACGGTTGAGTGAATACCTCGGCGCGACCGTGCTGCTCAAGCGCGAGGACCTGAACCATCTGGGGGCTCACAAGCTCAACAACTGCCTCGGCCAGGCGTTGCTGGCCCGCCGCATGGGCAAGAAGAAGATCATCGCCGAAACGGGGGCCGGCCAACACGGGGTGGCCACCGCCGCGGTGGCGGCTCGCCTCGGTCTGGCGTGCGATATCTACATGGGTGAAGAGGACATGCGCCGGCAACATCCCAACGTCACGCGCATTGAACTGATGGGGGCCAGGGTCGTGCCGGCCACCAGCGGCGACAAAACCCTCACCGCGGCGGTGGACGAAGCCATCGGGGCGTGGGTCGCCGAGGTTGACGATGCCTACTACCTGTTGGGTTCGGCGGTCGGGCCTCATCCCTATCCGTTGATGGTCCGCCACTTCCAGTCGATCATCGGCCAGGAGGCGCGCCGCCAGGTCCAGGAACAGTTCGGCCGTTTGCCCGACCTGCTGACGGCCTGCGCCGGCGGTGGCAGCAACGCCATCGGGTTGTTCCACCCCTTCATGGCGGACGAAGAAGTGAAGATGGTGGGGGTTGAAGCGGCCGGCTCCGGGGTGACCACCGACCGTCACGCCGCCACGATGACCACTGGCAAACCCTCGGTCATCCACGGCATGAACACGTACTGCATCGAGGAGGGGTCGGTCACTGCGGAGGGCAACCACTGCATCGCCGCGGGATTGGATTATCCGGGCATCGGGCCGGAACACAGTCTCCTGAAGGATACCGGAAGGGTCCGGTACGAAGCGGCAGGCGACCGGGAGGTGATTGCCGCATTCGAGAACCTCTGCCGGTTCGAAGGAATCATCCCGGCGCTGGAGAGCTCCCACGCCCTGGCATACCTGGAACGGTTGAAGGGCGAGTTTCCCGCAGACTACCTGATCATCGTCAACTTGTCGGGACGGGGCGACAAGGACATGGATGAATTCATAACCAGGCGGAATGAAGTCGATCGCAACGAAGCCAATGGCGGTGGGGTTGACGAGGGCGGGCCCAGGTCCGGTCTTTTCTGCTGACGGGAAGGAAACCGCAAAGGCGGCACGGGAAGATGGGGTTTGCCGCAAAAGAGAGGTCGTAAGAGTAATCCACAAACAGAAAATTGGGAGGCACAGGTGAGCAGATCCGAATCATCGCGTAAATTCTCGAGCCCCCGGTGATCGAACGTATCTTGAAAAAGTAGGGAATCCGATCGCCCTCCCCAATGAATTGCTTCCGCTTGGCAGGCTGAACCGGGCCTGGATTACCCAAAATTGTTGCAGGGATAGCAATGGATGATGAGGAGAAGGGTTTATACGGGGGGTGTCCGAAACTCGACTGAAATATATCTTCCTGGCTGTTTGTCGACGGTTAGATAGTTCCCATCCGGAAACCTCTTACCACCTGAAAATGCGTAGTTTATAAAGAAATAACGGGATGAAAAATCCGTCATGTAGTATGATGCTCTTACCAAGGAAACATCTAAACATGGAGGTAACATCCCGTTGAGAAACAAGATACCGCAGCAGTTGCCGATTGTCTATCCATTTATCGATCACGAACACGCCCGAGAACTCCGAAGAATCAGTGACATCCTGGACCAGATGCCGGAGGCCAGCAGCTTG
Organism: Candidatus Krumholzibacteriia bacterium; assembly: GCA_023270185.1. Lineage (GTDB taxonomy): Bacteria > Krumholzibacteriota > Krumholzibacteriia > LZORAL124-64-63 > LZORAL124-64-63 > JAGLCY01. The sequence continues at coordinate 3,510 of JAGLCY010000350.1, forward strand.
GTCTATGACGATCTGGTTGCCCATGGCCCGCTCATTTCCACCGGGCGCCCCGGCCTTTCCGGCGACCAGGCTTTACGGCTCTTTCTCCTCAAACAAATGAACGGCTTCAGCTATGAAGAGTTGGCTTTCCACCTGGCCGACTCCCGCTGTTACCGTGCTTTCTGCGGTTTTGGCATCGACGAAAAATCTCCCGGGAAATCAGCCCTTCAGCAAAACATCAAAAGAATCCAGCCAGATACAATGGAGCTCATCAATCGGCTTGTCTTGGAAGAAGCCCGGCTGAAAAAAGTGGAAAATGGCCGCAAGGTACGGGTCGATTGCACGGTCGTGGAATCGAACATCCACAACCCCAGCGACAGCTCTTTGCTTTACGACTGCGTTCGCGTGCTTGCTCGTGTGATGGAAGACGGCCGCCAACAGGCTGACACCGCATTTACCAACCACACCAGGCGGGCCAAGAGAAGATCCCTCGTTATCCTGAACGCAAAGACAAAGAAGAAACGTAAAAAGCTTTATCGGGACCTGCTGAAAGTCACTGGGGATACCGTTGTAATGGCCGAGAACATGGTTCATTCCGGGTGTGACTTCGTGACCCGGGTCCAGCTTCTGCACTTCATTCGTTTGGCCAAAATGGTGATCACTCAGACCGGGCGTCGTGTCCTGCAGGGCGAGTCGGTTCCCTCGAGTGAAAAAGTGGTCTCCATTTTTGAAGAACACACCGACATCATCATCAAGGATCGGCGGGATGTTTACTACGGTCACAAAATTTGCCTGACGTCAGGCAAATCCGGGATGTTCCTTGACTGCGTCGTTGAAGACGGAAACCCGGCGGACAGTGAACTGGCTTGTGAGATGGTCGACCGCCAAACGGTGCTCTACGGCAGGCCTCCACGGCAGGCTGCTTTTGATGGAGGCTTTGCCTCTCAGGGCAATCTGAGAAAGATAAAGGACACCGGCGTTAAGGATGTGATGTTCAGCAAGAAGCGCGGCCTGAAGGTCGTGGACATGGCCAAGAGTACTTGGGTGTACAAGAAGTTGCGTAACTTTCGGGCCGGCATCGAAGGGATGATCTCCTTTTTGAAGCGATGCTTTGGTGCCGGTCGTTGCACTTGGCGAGGGTTGTCGTCGTTCAAATCCTATGTCTGGGGCTCGGTGGTCTCAGCGAATTTATTGATCCTGGCTCGGCATACGATGGAGTGAAGGGTAAGCGAATCTGGTCAAAGGAAAATCAAGAGATCCGGGTGGATCAGTACGCCCAAAATGACCGCAAAACTGACCCGGTGGCGGTGTGCGAGATATTTACGCGGCAGTTCCGGAGTGGTAAGGTTGTCTCATGGAAATCAGGCCGCAGCCAGACTACGACCTGATCGAAAAACCGGTGTTTCCGGATGGGAACTAGATAGTCGTGAAGGTGTTTTTCGATTGACGGCCAGTTTCCGAAGGAGGTAGAATACGGTCTCGCATTATTTAGAGGGAAGAGCCATGTGACAGGAATACTGAATTTTCAAGATATTTTCTCAAAATTGGAAAATTGGAGGGTTTTCTTATTGAGAATTGAAGTATTTAACGTGATTTTGGCT
>JAGLCY010000351.1 GCA_023270185.1 Candidatus Krumholzibacteriia bacterium
CCCTGGCCGAAGAGGCGTTCCTCGCCGGATTGATGCATGACATCGGCAAGCTCGTTTTGAATCTCAGGGTTCCTGAACAATTCGATGAGATCGTCCAGGTGGTCTACAACGACAACCGGCCCTTCAATCTCACGGAAAAGGCAATCCTGGGTTTCGACCATGCCGAAGTGGGGGCCCGTCTTGTCAACAAATGGAATCTTTCACCGGTACTCGAAGATACCATTCTCAATCACCACAACCCGGAAGCCATGACTGTCGACAACCAGTTGCTCCTTTACCTGGATCTGGGCAACAAGGTTTGCCATAAGCTGGGGATCGGTTTTATCGACGAACCGGATCTGGATTTGAACAACTGTCCTGCAAATCAGATTCTCGGTCTGCCTCCCAGAACTTTCGAGGTGGCGGCCGTCCGTCTTCAGGAAACACTTGAATCAGAGATGGAAATCTTCATCTGAGGTAACGTGATGCGATCGTTCTGTATTGGAGATAGAGTCATCGATTCCGGTCAGCTACAGGCGATGCTGTCCAATTTCGAAGAGCTGCCCACCATCCCGGATATCCTGTTCCATATCCTGAAAATCCTGGATGATCCCGACAGCGGCGCCGCCGATCTGGCCGAAGTTGTGCGCCTGGACGTTCCCCTGACCGCCCGGATCCTGCGCCTGGCCAATTCCCCCTACTATTCCACCCGGGGCGACATGGGTGATATCCATCGATGCATTGCCGTACTCGGCTATCGAACAATCCGTCAGGTTGCCATCTGCGTCTCGGTCGCCACCAGCGTTGTTTCCGCTGCCGGCAGAGCCCAGGGCGATCTGGATTACAAGGAGTTGTGGCGGCATTCGGTCGCCACCGGCGCCATTTCCAAAAATCTGGCCGAGATGACCGGTTATCCCGCCCCCGAGGAAGTGTTCACCGCAGGCCTGCTTCACGATCTCGGTAAGTTCGTGCTGGAAATCTATTCACCATGTTCATATGGAAAAGTCATCAGTGCCCGCAAAAGGAATGGCATGTCCCTGCTGGAATCGGAACGTGAAGCCTATGGTTTCGATCACGCCGTCCTGGGGGAGGCTTTCGGGTTTTCCTGGCGGTTCCCCGGAATGTTGACCCGGTGTCTGGGTCATCACCATGACTTACTGACCAAACCATGTGTCACCGGCAGTGAGGAACATGCCGTTTCCCTGGTGGCCCTGGCCGATTATCTGGCACACACTCTGGTACCCGCCAAATGCGACCTCGGTTTCGATGCTGACTCGTTGAATGTGAAGGATCTGCACATGGCGTCGGGATTGACCATGGAAGAGGTCTCGGACCAGGAAGAGACCCTTAGAAATGTTGTCAGCAAATCCTCCATCTATCTGGATATCCGCTGATCGCCGACCCGATACCTGACACTAATTTGCCCATAAATCCCCTGACATAGCGGCCATTATGGTGTAATGTGCCATATTGACAGTGACAGGGATTTTCATTTCATGAGAGATGGGCGCGTTTTGAGATCAGTGGTTCTTTTGAGCAGGAGGCATCGAATTTACTCCGCCGCCGCCTCATGGGATCTCCCTGACGTGGAACTGTTTCTATACGATTCACCCTCCGAAGCGTTGGCCCGCATATCCCTTGGGAAGTCTTCCCTCTTTGTTTTCGACACCCGGGACTATCCTCGCTTCAAACATGTCGTCCGCAAATTCATGTCCATGAAAACCGACACTGATCTGGTCATCGTCGGACAGGACGAATTTCCTCCCGACCTTGCCTTCGACGAACGTCAACAATCCGTGCGGCCGCTTCCCGCGGACGCTGATCCCGAGGAGATCCAGCAGGTTGTCGAACGTTTGCTTGGCCTGCGCCGTGTCCGTGAAGGAAGTGGAATCGTGGGGCGCAGTCTCGCGGTAGCGGAAATGCTGTCACTGATTGCCCACGCCGCGCCGCTTGATGTCAACATTCTCATCCTTGGGGAAAGCGGGACAGGCAAGGAGTTGGTGGCAAAGGCCATCCACAATAATTCTTCCCGCAAGGAGGGGCCCTTCATCAGTCTCAATTGCGGGGCCATGAGCGAGGGCGTCCTTGAGAGTGAACTTTTCGGTCATGCCCGAGGCGCTTTCACCGGGGCGGTCGGCGATCATGCGGGTGTGTTCAAAAGAGCGAACGGCGGCACTCTTTTCCTCGACGAAGTTGCTGAAATGCCATTGGGTATGCAGACCCGATTTTTGCGCGCGCTTGAAACGGGGGACTTCACTCCGGTCGGAGGACGCAAAACCGAACACGCCGACATTCGATTGGTGGCCGCCACACATAGGGACCTCGCGCGGGACATCACCAAGGGCCGTTTTCGCCAGGACCTCTACTACCGTTTGAAGGTCGTGGTCATCAACGCGCCGGCATTGCGGGACCGGAAGGACGACATTCCCATTTTGGCCGGGAAATTCCTGGAAGATCAGAATGAAAAACACGGATTGCACATCCGCGGACTGACCCGGGCCGCGGAGCAGGCCCTGATTCACTACGATTGGCCGGGAAACGTGCGTGAATTGCTCAACACCATCAGTTCAGTCGCGGTACTCAAACAGCGGGGAATGATCGAGCTGGAGGATCTCCCCATGGAGATCCGGTTCGGGGAAGGTCCGGAACTGGATTCCTTCCTGCCTGTCCCATTGGACGGTCAGGGGTCGGGAGGCGTGGATCTGGCGGTCCTGGCATCGACACTCCTTGAATTGCGCCATGACATCAAGGAGATCAAGGCCATACTCAGAGCCGACCCATCCGCCCTGGATCGCCCGGCGGATTGGTCATTTCGTTCCGACGGCCGTCTTCCGTCTTCCGGTGGTGTGGTGGAAACTTTTTCCGAGGACTCCGGTTACAGCCCTCTGCAAAGGAAGCATGCCGGTGACCTGCAAACCGCCGAACGGTCCCTGATCGATTCCGCTCTCAGACAGGCAGGTGGCAACCGGCGCCAGGCCGCGGACCGGTTGGGCATTAGCGAACGAACCCTTTACCGAAAGATCAAACTCTATGGGCTGTAATGCTCCACGGTTTGATTCGGGACCTTTCCAGATGGTGGAAAATGTCATATAATAATCCCAAGTTGCGGCGAATCACTCACCGACCTTACCCCTGGTTAGCGAGGCAACAAATGGTGTTGAAACGGTTGCGGCCGGTTCGAGGTCTTTTTGTGCGTTCAGCAATCTTATATATGGCTCTCCTGGTTGGGACTGTCGGTATTTTGACGCCCGATCAGGCTGCTGCCACCAAATACGCGGGTTCCTTCATGGAAAACGGGGGTGGAGCGCGGGCCCTTGGCATGGGCGGGGCTTTCACCGCCGTGGCCGATGATCCCAGCACCACTTTCTGGAATCCGGCGGGCCTGGCCACTCTTCCGGACCGTGAACTTCTTTTGATGCATTCCGAACGTTTCGGCGATCTGATCGACCGGGACTTCATCGCCTACACCCAGCCGGTTGGTTGGTCACTTTTTGGAGGGGAATCCGCCGGGATCGGTTTGTCGCTGATCAGGTTGGGGATTGACGACATTCC
>JAGLCY010000352.1 GCA_023270185.1 Candidatus Krumholzibacteriia bacterium
AGCTGGATTTTTCAACGTCGAAGGCCGGCGATTTCATTCGATTGGCTAATTGTTTGGATAATTTGCCGGCTGTGCGAGAGGCGGTGGAATCCGGCGAACTCGGTTATACCAAAGCTCGGGAAATCGTTTCGGTCGCCACACCCGAAACCCAGGAACCCTGGCTCAAGGCCGCCAAGGGAACACGCAAGGAATTGGTCCGCGAAGTGAAAAAGGCCAAGCGCGCGGCCAAGGTGGATCCGGGCCAAGGCGAGTTGCTGCCTTCATTGCCAACGGTGGTCGCACCCAGGGAACTACCAGTGCGCTTCCAGGTGGACCTTACCCCCGAGCAGGAAGCCCGGCGTTCGGCACTTGTCGAGCGGCTCCACAAATTGGGTGGGATTCCGGTTGATAGGGGGGAATTGATGCTTGAGGGGTTGGCCGCATTAATAGAGATAAAGGAGTCCGAATTAACCCCCCGGGGGGTTCTCGCCAGCCGTCCTCCGGTCCAGATCCACGTCCACGAAAACGCCGCAACCGGCCGAATGACTGTCCAAACCGACACTGGCGAACGCGAATTGAGTCGCACTGAATCCGAGCGGATGCGCTGCGACGCCGCCGTCTGCGAACACGGAGGCCGCAACACGACCACAATCCCGCCCCGCGTGCGCAGAGAGGTGTTGGCGCGAGACCAACACCGCTGCCAAGCCCCGGGCTGCGGGCGAACCCGGTTTCTGGAAATCCATCACATCGTGGCAAGACAGAAAGGGGGAAGCAATAATACGGAAAACCTGATGACCCTCTGCGCGTCCTGCCACCGGCTATGGCATGAGAGGAGATGCGGGAGCGTGGTTGAGAAAGCGGCGGAAGTTCGGCCCAAGACTTAACGGCCGTCCCATATCATTTCATCAAGACCATTCTCCTGGTCTCGCTGAAATCCTGGATATCCAGGCGATAGAAATAGACCCCGCTGGACACCGAATTTCCAGCCTCGTCACGTCCGTTCCAGATCACTTCATGGGGACCGGCGCCGAGCATCTCTCCGCCCAGCAGGTTTATCACATGCCGGCCCGCGAGATCGAATATCCTGAGCGCGGAATGGCCTGGTTTCTGGAGCTCGAAAGGAATGATCGTGATCGGATTGAACGGGTTTGGATGATTCTGGCCCAACACCCCGGAAGCGGAGTGGCGGGCGAGGTCGGAATCATCAACGGGGGCCACCGAGCAATCCCCCAGGCCATTGGCACCGATGACGAAATAGTAGGGATCGACCCCTATCAAACAGGGCGATTCCTCGTCCAGGTACAAATTCCCGGCAGCCATGTCGCAAAAAAGCGGGTCCTCGGAAAAATTTCCACCGGTATCGACGCCGCATAACTGATCGCCGCCCTCGTTGCCGTAGATATCACATATCGCGACCATCTGGTGGGAATCGTCTCCATAGCAAAAGATCCCTTCTCCATCCTTGCTGAAGGCGATGATGCTTCGCGTCAATTGGAGATGGGAACTGTAAGTGTAGATACCTCCGCCTTGATTTA
>JAGLCY010000353.1 GCA_023270185.1 Candidatus Krumholzibacteriia bacterium
GGTGGCGAGGAAGTTGGTGCAGGCGGAAGCCGACATGGGCAAAGCGAGCATCGGAAGCAACAAAACCAACACGGGAAGGAAAAGAGGACGGGGCATGGCGGACCTTTCGATTTCAGGAGGCTGTTAATACGGGCAGAAAGTACCACAGGGGTGGTCAGGAAACAATTCCGGGGCGGGCTCCGCCAAACGGAGCAGGAAGATTCCAAATTATTGTTCCGTGTCGAGAGTCGGTTAAACTATAATCACCTGGAATTCCTCAGAAATCATATCTGGTCGACTTTCGGGTTGTCCGAGGTTACGCGGATGAAGGGATGGTATCAGATTCTGGTCACAACGAAGGTCGAGCCGGCATATCGGGGCATCATCTTTCTGGGCTTGGGTCTGTTTATTACCATTGTTTTTGGTGTTGCTCCTGTATTGTCCGTGGAAGATGATTCCATCGAATTGACGCGCCTCGCCTCCCTGACGGCGGGGCAAACTCTTCTGGATAATGGGGCCAACCAAGCCGCCTTGTTCTGGGCGGATTCTCTTTTCTTCCTGGATGTCTCCCGCCTGGAAATCCTTGATGTCATGATTGTCGCCGCGGAGCGTATGTGCGTCCGGGACAGCGTCTTGAGGCGGCTGGAACGGCGACTTGAGGCCGAGTCCCCAATCCGTTCCACGGAGCTGTTTCTGAAAGCTGTGGAAATCCGGGGTAGCCATGAGTTCCTTTCTGCGGCGGAAAACTTCCGCCAGGCCGCTTCGGTCGCGACCGGTCGCGGCGATACCGTTTCCACCCTGACGGCTTTGTTCAATGCCGTCGATTGTCTGACGGTGGCCCGGGAGACTCAACTGGTCTCCGGATTACTGGATGAGATTGATACTCTGCTCCCAACCGCTCACCACTCGTCCCGTTGGGTCTGGGAGGCAAAAAGCCGGCGCGCCAGGCTTCAGGTCCTGACAGGGGCCAACGCCGAGGCGGAATCCCTCTATCGGGAAATCCTGGATATGGCCCGGCTCCAGGGGCACCGGGGCCTGGTTTGTTCGTCCCTGGACGGCTTGGGCGCGATCATGGTCCAGCGGAGCAGCAGGCCCGAAGCAATCCCCTTCTATGAAGAGAGTCTGGCGGAAGCGGACATCCTGGGTGACGTATATCATCAGAGCCGGATGTTGATCAACCTGGCCTACAACCAGGCCGGCCGCCGGGACAATTCCGAACCCCGCCGTCTGCTGGATGAAGCCGAGCAAAGAATCAGATCCTGTGGGTTGGAGTATCTGCTGGGCTACGTGAACGAAACGCGGGCCGTTTGTATGGAGGGAGAGATCCGCAGGCCTGAAGCCATCGTCTTGTTCCAGAGCGCCGCTGAACAACACGCCGCCGTGGGCAACACGGGAGGCGAGCTCGGATCCCGGCAGAGGATGGGCTATAACCTGGCCATGCAGGGCAGATTCCTCGAAGCCCAAAAGAATTTCGAGATCTGCCTGGATCTTCTGGACGGTAAGGAAAGCGGATGGATGGCCAACTGGGTGCTGTGGGGGCTGGCCAATATCCATCGCAATCTGGGAAATCTGGATACGGCTCTGGACTATTACGAGCGGGCCCTGGCGGTAGGTCGTGGATTGGGTTCCCGGACGACGGTGGCGGGGAACCTGTCGGAGATGGGCCTGACCCACGCCCTGTTGGGTCGATACCATCAGGCCATTGTCCTGCAACACGAGGCTCTGGACATCCTGGTGGATCTCGGCCGCGACAGGGGGGCTGCCAGGATCCATGCCCGGATTGGTGACGCCTACTTCCACCTGGGGAATCTCAACTCGGCCCTCGACCATTATCAACAATCCTACGACCTCACGAAGCAACTCGAAAACCGGGAGCTGCTTTCGGACGCGGTCGCCGGTATGGCCGCCATACACGGTCAAACCGGGGACCACGAACGGGCCAGTGAGGGTTTTCGCGAAGCCTTGGCCATCTCCCGCGGACTGGACGACCAGGAAGCCATCGTCTGGGCACTGATCGGTCTGGCCGAACAGCAGATCCTCGCCGGCTATCAGTCCGAAGCCCGGGAACTGCTTTATGAAACCCGAAACATGCTGACGGACGGGCGGCATTTCCACGACCGGGCCCGAATCGGTTTGCTCGAGGCCGGGATCACTTCCGATCCCGCGAAGGCCATGGAACTGGCTGACGGGGCCCTGACCGCAGCGAGGGAGGGAGGATTGCCGGCCGACGAATGGAAATGCCTTTCGGATCTTGGGAAATATCAATTGGCGCTGGGCGACACGACGGGAGCCAAAGCCAGCCAGTTGGCTGCCATGGAAGGGGTGGAATCCCTGTGGCTCAAAGTGGGGGCCGAGGAACTGCGGCGATACATGTTGGGACCCGCGGGTGTGCCTTACGAACGCATGGTCAACCTGTTGCTTGCCGCCGGGACGGATGGTGACCAGGCTCGCGAAGCCCTGGCCATCGCGGAACGATCGCGGGCCCGGATTCTGTCTCACCGCCTGGCCGTGGGGGGCGCCCGGACTCCCGTCTGGATGGGTGGGGGTTTGAGCGACAGGGAAAGGGAAATTGCCGCGGCCATCGCCATGCTGCAATCCCGCCTTCAGGAAGGTGAACTGGAGGACCAGACGCGATCTTCCCTGAAGGAGGAGATCCGGAGCCTGGAACAGGATTTCCAACTGTTGCGATTGAAGGCCGGGCAGGCGGGCGAAAAAGGTGGCTCAACCCCCGGGAACGAAAACCAGGATTTGCTGGCTGGCCTTGCCTCGGGGGAAACCGCCCTGTTTTTCCACCTGGGCTCCGATCATTCCTACCTGTTTGCGGCCCGGGACGGTGGGGTCAAGGTCTGGAAACTGCCGGCGAAGGACAAAGTCGAGGCGAGATTGCGCATGTTCCTTGGCCTGTGGACGCAGATGAATCTTCGGGATCCCCGGAACGGGGACCAGGCAACCTTGTCCACGGCCGACTTCAGGGACGCGTCGAAAAGCCTGTTCGACTATTTGTTCGGCCAGGCCGCAGAGGAAATTGCCGCGGCTCAAAGTTTGATCATCATTCCGGACGGACTTCTCCACCGGTTGCCTTTCGCGCTCCTGCCGGATGATCAGGGCATTCCCCTGGGTGATCGCAATATTTTCCTTGCCCCGTCCCTCGAGGTTCTGGCCCGGTTGCGGTCCTACCAACAGCAGGTCGACGAAGATCACGGGAAGCCGAGCTATGATGCCATCGCCATCGGTTGCGGTTTGAACGGTGGTGGGACACGGGGTGATCCGGAACGACTCAATCCTTTTACGGGCCGACCCCTCGGGAGTCTGCCCCAAGCTGAATCCGAAGCCCTGCTGGTGGCCGGCATGTTCGACGAATCCTTGCTGCTTACGGGAGACCAGGCCACCGAGGCAGGCTTCAGGGACCTGTCTCACTACCGGGCCGGCATCCTGCACATCGCCGCCCATGGGGTGGCCGACGAAAAGGAAGTCCGGCGTTCCTTCGTTGTCCTGAATCCTCCACGGGAAATGGGGGGTGCAAGGGGGATCGATGATGGTATCCTGCAGTGGTACGAAGTCTCGGACCTTTCTCTCGACATCGAACTGGTGGCTTTGTCCTCCTGCAGTTCCGCCTCGGGCGTGTTGGCCAAGGGGGAAGGAATCACGGGGCTGACCCAGGCCTTCCTGTTCGCGGGAGCAAGTTGTGTGCTGGGGACGCTGACCGATGTTCCGGACAGCTACGCGGCGGCGTTCATGGAGGATTTCTACCGGGATCTCAAGGGCGGGATGACGGCCGCGGCAGCCTTGAGCTCCGCCCAACGCAAGGCTCGTCTGGAGGGCTACGGTTTTCCGGGCCGATCCCTGTGGGCGGCCTTTACACTGGTGGGGGACGGTGGGATTTCGGTCACAAATTCCAGGTCAGGATTGCCTGTTTGGTACGGTCTTAAGATATTGATATTGTTGGGTCTTGTGGCTTTGATCATTGTCGGAGTCAGGAAGGTAATGTGATGAGGCTACGATTTTCTGTGTCATCACGCCGCCCAAGGGGGTCAAAGGATTGAGCCGCGGATTCGGGAACCTCAATGATGAACAACTGGCCTTTCTCATTGTTGAGAGTTGCACCGAGGATGCCTGCGACGAGCTTTTCCGGCGGTTCCGGAAAAAGATCTACCTGTGGTGTTTCAGTTACACCCATGACCGCGACGAGTCCATGGAACTGGCCCAGGAGATCTTCATCAAGATTTTCGCCAACCTCGGGAAGTTTGCGGGCAGGGCCAGCCTGACGACCTGGGTGTACCGGATCACACGGAACCAGTGCCTGACCCGTCTGGAGCGGGAAAGAGCCAACTGGATGAAGCGTCTGGATGACATGGAAGGAATTGATGTCCCGGATTCCGGTTGCCTGGAAAAATTGCGCCAGGCGGAACTCAAGGGCAGCCTCGAAGAGATTCTGGACGCGGCGGGCGATCGAATGAAACAGGAAGAGCTGCAGGCGTTCATTCTCCACTATCGGGAGGGTTTGACGGTCAGGGAAATAACGCGCTCCCTGGGATGTGAAAATCTCACCGGGGCCCGGACCCTGATCCAGAACGCGCGACGTAAATTCCAACGCCTTGTCGAGGAAGAGGGATATTCCATTGAGTGACGGCAGAAAAATCAACCATCCGGATTTGTTCGAACTGGCAGCCTATGCCGAGGGGTCGCTGGGTGTCGAATTATCCGCCGCGATCGGACGACATGTGTCGGATTGCGCGATCTGCCAACTGGAATTGAAGAGAATGGAACGGTTCGAATCCATAGATACCGATGAGGAGCTCCTCGCGGCATCCGGGTGGGAATCCGCCGAAGCCGATCTGGAAGCCGGTTACCGGGACAAGGTGCGGCCTGTGATGGCGGCACCCGATTCTGTCGGGAAAGTCCGGTTTTCCTGGCGATGGGTAGCTCCCCTGGCCGCGGCCGCCATCGTTGTGGCCATTGTCATTCCGGGTCGGTTTACAGGTCCGGGCGGTTATTCCGACGAACAATCCCCGCTGCGCGGGGGTGAAGAAACGGCTGTCTTCATTGAACCGGTCGCGCCTCTGGGTCAGTTCACGGGGCCGCCGGAGTTTTTTGCCTGGAGCGCATCCAAGCCCTTCGACTCCTTTTCTTTGCAGGTGTTTTCCCTGAAATTGGAACCGGTATTCGAACAAACTGGGATCCGTTCCGAAAAGCGGTCAGTCAGTGATTCCCTGCTGGCCGCACTCAGGCCAGGACAGGTCTATCTGTGGACGGTGACCGGACATACGGGCCTCGAATCCGAGGCGGCTTCGGCTCCGGCGAGATTTGAAATCCTGGAATTTCCTCCCGAAAAATAAAAAAATCCTCCCGGTTTTGTGTCATTTCACCTTCTGGACGAGTCAAACCTGCAGGTTGACCCGATATGGGCCGAGATTCTTGGCCTCTCTCATTCCAGGAGGATACTCCCATGATCCGCTTCCCGAATCTCCGAATTCCCTTCGGTCTCTTGCTCCTTGGCCTGGTCTTGATTCTGACCGGCGCCGCCCCTGTGGGAGATGATCATCAGGTCGCCAAACCAGCCGAGGCAGCCTCTCCCATGGTCCAGGAGATCCTGGACAGCCATGCTGCATCACGGGTCCGCGTCGCTGAGCTGACCTCAGGTTTGGCCGGCCTCATCGACCAGAGTGAGATCCTCCGTATCGAACGCGAAATTGAACAGGTGAAGGTTGATGCGCAGATCGAGATGATCCGTATCCAGGTGCGTTACGCCCGTGAACGGGGCGACACTGAAATGGCCGACAGGATGGAAGCGGACATCGCGGCCGACAGCTCAAACAACAACACCGGACAATAGGGGAGGCAACGTCATGAAGAGGCTCATTCTCACCATGCCGGCTTTGCTGCTGATGTTGGCCGCGGTAACCGTGCTGGCCGATGTCAGGTATGAACCGGTGGAAATAACCTTGATCAATCCCCTGCGTCCGGCGCAGGTGGGCGAAGAATACCAGGACGTCCTGCGCGTGGAATCTTTCGGCGACCATGTCATTACCGACCTGGATCTTTCCGGCCAGGGTTGGAAGGTCAACCCTCTCGGTTTTTCGGGCCACCGGTTTGTCGGGAAGGGGGAGGTCCTGGAAATCCCCTTTAGCGCCGTGCCCGGAAATCCGGACCAACCTCTTATCCTCAGCTGGTATGTGGACGACCAGTACAGAGAAATGGTGATCGACCGGTCCCAGGCGGC
>JAGLCY010000354.1 GCA_023270185.1 Candidatus Krumholzibacteriia bacterium
GAACTAAAGAACCAGACAGCACCGCAGCCAAAATTTCTGGAATCCCTGGCGGGATTGACCGCGTCGGAAATATTGGCGAAAAGTAGTGAACCCACCCCGCGAACCGGGGAAAAAGCGCTGAACCTGAACGTCACGGGCTCCATTAAATATCATAATGCCCGGGAAAATGAAGATGTCATTCCCCAGGGGATAACTGTAAAAGTGATCGCCTCGAATTGGAATCCGTTCAACCCTTATGAGGTCATAGTCTCGGGCATGACGGACTCGGAGGGGAATTTCGACATCGATCTGGACTGGCCGATCCCGGAAAACCCCGACATCCAGGTGTTCTATTTCGCCGAAAATGTCGCCACCCGTGTCTACAATCATGATGGCCCCCCCGAACCCTGGGCATTCTCCACATCCATCTATCCCCTCTATTCCGAAACCACCCTGGACGTGGGCCTCTTGATGCCCGCGGGTTTGGCCGGCAACCTGGCCATGCATACGGCCGAATCCATGCGTCGCATCCGGGAATTTTACGATGTTGAGCTGGGTTACGATTTTGGTCGACTGGATACGCGGTTGACCACCGTCAAGGACGGGACGTCCCACTTCAATAGCGGTCAGTTGTACATCTTCCTTTATGCGGGCGCCGCCTGGTCAATGAACATCCATGCCCATGAATACGGGCATTACGTTCATGCAATGCTTCCCATGCAATTCCCGTCCCACGGAGGCTACTGTGACGTGAATGAATATTGTGACGACGACCCGGCCAACGGGGACTGTGGTCATTGTCTTGAATGCGATGAAGACGAGGCTATCGCCTTCATCGAAGGTTGGGCCGAGTTTTGCGCTGAGATTGCGAACGACTACATGGAGGAGAACTATTCGGTTCCTGCCTCGATCACCAGGGTAAGTGTCCAGAGTATCGGCGATTGCTACAATAGATACGAGACCTTCCCCCAGAATCCGCTCATCAACGAAGGGTTTTTCGCGGCGGCGCTTTACGACCTGGTTGATGAGGATTACGGGGAAGAGGATATAAATAATCCCCAGGGTTTCCATGACAATGTGGGAGGTTACCTGGTTGATGTTTTCACCTGCGTCAATACGGCGTGTGGAACCCTTGGCGCCATGCCCCAGACACCAGCTGATGTCCTCCAGTGCTTCCTTGAACAGCATCCCGGAGATAGGGCGGGCATCACCGAATCCTATCGCAACAACCAATACTATTTCGACACCGAGGGACCGGGGGCGCCCACCAACCTGACTTCGAATCCGCCGGTCGGGATACCAACACCCGACTACACCATTCAGGTGACCTGGGACGAACCGGTGGACGATTCGTCGGGAGTCAACGCCTATGGGACCAACTGGATCCGCAACAGCCCCCTGATGCCGGGCCCCGTCGCTGTTCTGGGTGACGTCACCTTTGACGATTCACCCACGCTGTCTCCGGGTGAATGGTATTACTGCATCAGGGCCCGGGATGCCGCCGGCAACTGGAGCGACTCTTTTGCCTGGATTGGGCCGGTCATCATTTCGGCGGCGGACCCGGCGGATCTTGCGGGTTATTCCCCTGCAAGCTGGGATTATCCCTTTGTCCCCATGAACGCGCCGGACGGTGGGCCGACCATCGCCCATGTGTCGACGATGCTGAATGGTGGAACCGCCGACACCTACTGGAATATGGCCTTCCGCAACAAGGGAGATCAGTACACGGTAACGACCACCGCGGACATCATTCTGGATGGCGCACAGGTGATGGACAACGTGCCTGTTCCCAGTATCGGAGGATTGGCGGAAGGGGGCCGTTACAATCAGGGCCCGCTGACGATTCCCGCCGGCCGCCACACCCTGGGCATGTTCCTGGACAGCAGTGAATTGATGTCCGAGGACGATGAATTCGACAACTACTGGCTCGGGCAATGGGCCTGGCGTCCGCAGATCTACCTGGTGGCCGGCAGTGTGACCACTCACCTGGCTCCACCTGATCCCCTGGGCGGCTTTGCCTACTTCAACGACCATCAGGCGTTTTATACCCTTTGTTCCGGTCATCGCATTGCCAATCATTCGCTGTACCAGGCCGTTTTCATTCTTCCTGAAGAACGGGAGGCGGATTACGACCTGGGAATATTCGAGAAAGACAATTCGCCCAATCTGGGATTCCGAACGCAGCTGGCCTATTCCGGTCGCCCCGCGGGGAAACTGGATGTCGTTTTGGCGAATGGATGGAATGCGGGGATGTCCGAAGAGTACGATATCGGGGTGTACAACGAGTCATTCAACCCTGAATTCGCGGACGGCCAATACAGCATCGGCAGGGTGAAGGATAATCCGATCGGTGACAATTACGACAAGTACTTCGGTTTCCTGGATGAAGACAGGATGATTGATATCTACACCTTCCAGTTCGGAACCGAGAGCAACGGTTACGTGACTTTCGAGTTAAATCCTCACATCAACAAGACCATGAATCTCAGCTATTTCGATGAAGATTTCACGGTGGGACGGTTGGCTGACGCCACGGAAACCGTGACGTCAGTGGCGGGTGAACCTGTCATTTTGCATCTGCAGGCTCCGGTGGGCAGCGTCTGCGCCGTAGCGGCCTGGATGGATCCGGTGGGCCCCATATCTTCCGCCCATAATTATGATTTGGATTTTGCCATCACCAAGTCCGATCCCGAGGTGTACGAATCACAGAACTGGGCGGCTTCGATTGTTCCACGGGACAAGGACGACCGGCTGTATCCGTACAATCCTCCGGTTCCGGATCGCCTGGTGGGTAACGCGGATTCCACTTTCGTCTATGCCATGGAGCGAAATTCCAGCCCCGCCGTGGGCCTTGGCGCCTGCCCGGCCCACGAGGTGGCGATTCATGTGGATGGCGAGCTGCTCGATACACTGACTCCGGCCAATGCCTTGAATCCGGGCATCGGAAC
The DNA here is from genome assembly GCA_023270185.1 of Candidatus Krumholzibacteriia bacterium. Taxonomy (GTDB): domain Bacteria; phylum Krumholzibacteriota; class Krumholzibacteriia; order LZORAL124-64-63; family LZORAL124-64-63; genus JAGLCY01. The sequence goes on from JAGLCY010000354.1 coordinate 2,928, forward strand.
CGCCTTTACCGGGTCCGGCTTCTACAATATTCCCGGCGGTCGGCACACTTTGACCATGGTTCTGGATCCGACCGATGCCGTCGATGAAATCATCGAGTATAACAACGAGGGCGGCAACCAGTGGGTCTGGTCGCCC
>JAGLCY010000355.1 GCA_023270185.1 Candidatus Krumholzibacteriia bacterium
CGGATTTTCCTCCTGATCGTCCTGGTATCATGTCTGCCGCAACTGGCCTCCGCCCAATTGGGCCGCTGGGGCGACGAAACCGAGGGCGACCTCGATTCCATGATCAGGTCAGGTCGTTTCAGCCCATTTATCGAGGTCAACTATGGCCTGGCCAAGCCGCGGTTCGAGGGTTACGAAGGCTCCTTCAATACTCTCGGTGTGATGGAACTCAAATTGGGATTCGCGGCCCTTGACAGTGTCCGAGCGGCCCTCGTTTCCCTCGACGACCGGTATGCCTTCGTCAGTTACATCGGACAGGACATCCGTCCCTCCGGCGAGGCCGATGAAGGCGAAGTGGGCAGTGAGTTGGCCCGCTTCGGTTTTGGCAACCGGCTGGGCTATGGTTACGGCCGCAAGGGCCTGACCTTCGAGATGTACAACCAGAACTCGCTCAACTGGACAAAACTCACGCCCCTCCAATACGACACCATGGATTCCGAAGCGCAGGCCATATTCGATCGTTATGAAAACACTTTCCGATTCGGTCAGCTCATGGAGGCCGGCGTCAAGGTGCACGTGGCCCGTTCCATCGCTTTATCGGTGGGAGCCGAGGGTGCGGTTATCTTCCCACGCACCGTCTTTTGGCCCTGGCTGGGAAGCGCCATGATCTACTCGGGTGTCCAAGGTGGGTTGCAGTACTTCTCCGAGGCGATCATCGACACTTCGCCGGTGATAGGACCCGCACTGCACTTCCTGCTGAAATCCGCGGTGTCGTATGGTTATTACATGGTTTTGCGCGAAGATATGGCCTGGCCCTTCGATTATGAGACACCCATGACGGTCGAATCGTTCAAGCTGGGTGCGTCCATTACGTTCTGATTTACTTTGCCATTGGTTAAACCCCCGCCTGCTTCACCGCACTGCGGATCCGCATCGCGTACACCACCAGAACAACGCCGACGATCAGGGCGATAATCCCGAGGCCCTTGACCAGGAACAGGATCGAGTACATCGGAGATGCAATCAGCATCAACCCGAAGAGTATCGATACCCCTCCCCCGATGATCAGGTACCACTCGTTGTCGATCTGGTTGCGCATCCGGATGCCGGTCGAAAGGCTCGTCATACCGGAAACAAGGGCGGCGAAAGCGAGGAAGTAGACCATGAAAGTGGTAGTGAGCAAAGCACTGGCGATCGGACGCGAAAACACGACCAGACCGGCGAGGATACTGACCGCGCCCACGAAGGCATTGAATCCCCAGTGCTTGATCGTGTGGCGCTCCCGGATGGACTTGGTGAGGATGACGAGGCCATCGACGAACCAGTAGGCGCCCATCACCAGGATGGCCATGGTCAACGGTACCACCGGGCGGGTGAGAAATACGATCCCCAGAGCTACCAGGAAAATTCCCCGTAGCAACACGAGCCACCAGAGGTTCGAGAGAATTTCCTGTTCAGGTGTCTTTCCGTTCGACATGTCAGGTTCCTTTCCGGGTTCGATTGGTCGTTACCGGGAGAGTCAATCATCATATCTGGAGTATTTCACTATTTTATTTTTCCCTGGGTTGTGGTTCTGAAATCATGGCGGGTTGGCATTGCAAGAGGACAGCCCTCTGACAACGTTGTTTTCACGTCGTTTACAATGGTCCAGGCCCGCTGGGATCTGATTTGGATCTCCAATATGACGCTTCAACAATCGTAATACGTTGCGCACCCCCGCGGGGAGATGTATTCTTTTGCGGATTTCAAAAAGGAACAATCTGAACCGGCAAGGATGAATAAACCGGCCTCCAAATCGAAAGGATTCGATCGTGAAAACCAAAAAACTCTCCTGGTTGAGCACCATCATACTCGCTTTGACCATCATCGCACTGGCCTCCCCCGCCTTCGCCGAAACCAAGGGCTGGGGCGCCGGGCTCAACATCCTCGACGGTGATTTCGGCCTGCAGGCCCGCAAGGATTTCTGGTTGGGAGGGGACATCTCCCAGATTACCGGCCAGGCCTCGGTGATCTTCGCCAACAAGACCAGGTTCGCCGTGGACGTGGATTACCACTTCATCATCAAGTCGTCCAACTCCGATGGCACCGCAGGCACAAGCCGCTTCTATCCCCTGGTAGGTCTCGACTTCCAGTTCCACGGTGATGGTTCCGAATTCGGTCTGAACCTGGGCGGTGGAGCCAACTTCATGATGACCGACACGATGGCTGCCTTTGCCGAACTGAAGTATGTAATCTCCGACTGGGATGGTTTCGGTTTCGGCGTGGGTGTCTATTTTTAACGGTGATTGACTGTGTTCGTCAGGTCGGGGAGTAGGTGTAGATCCTCGTCCAGGCGAATCAGAGAGCGCGAAGCGCGCGATGAGCAAAAAAGCCCTCACGTTCTGTGAGGGCTTTTTTGCGCTGAGCCGGGACGAGGATCTACACCTACTCCCCGACCTGACGGACGCAATCAATTACCGTTCCATCTATCCATTTGATCGCAGCAACCACCTTCTCACCTAAGACTGGCTTTGAGGCGGGGCCTCCGCAGATTTCCTCTACCTCACCCTTGATCTCCTCGATAGAACGGATCGGCAAGGACGAGCCCTGCAATTGTTCTATTAAATCCCGGCGAAGGGGATTGATGGCTATGCCCCGCTCGGTGACGATCACGTCGATCAGGTCACCCGGGCCGCATAGGGTTGTCACCTCGTCCACTATTACCGGGATTCGGTCACGGAAACTCGGGATCGGGAGGATCGTGCACTTGCTTGCCAGACAGTTCTGCCAGCCGCCGATGCCGTGCAACAGGCGGCCATCGGAATGGGTGACCACGTTGGCGTTGAAATTCACATCGACCTCGGTCGCGCCCAGGACTACGGCATCCAGCATGCTCGCGAAGTTGCCCTTGCCGTGCCAGTTGTAACTGGTGAACGGCGATGTGTTCTGGTGGCCGGGATTTTCCCGCATCGAACGGACACCCTCCAGATCGAAAGTCTGGCCATCCAGGATGTAGTCGGTCAATCCCTCTTCGAGCATGTCCACCAGGTACTGGGTCGATCCGCCCCTGACGAAACGGGCCTTGATGCCTCGCTCGCGCATCATGTCGCGCAGAAACAACGCGAACGACAGGGCCGTGCCGCCGGCGCCCGCCTGGAAGCTGAAACCGTCACGCACGATGCCGGCTTCGTCGCAGAAACGGGCCGTCAGTTCGGCGATCAGCAGACGGTCGGGTGATTTGGTGATCTGGGTCGTACCCGAAACGATCTTGCTCGCGTCGCCGATCGAATCCATGACCACGACCTGGTCCACGTTGTTGCCCTGGATCTGCCAGGGCAAACCCCAGCAACCCGCAGGCGGTGGGTCCGCGGTCGCCCGTCGCGTTGCCGAATGGATCGGCCGTGGGCGCGGCGATCACCGCGATATCGATGTGCACATCGCCATCCTGCACCGCCTGGTAACGGCCCCCGTGGCTGCGCAATACCGCCATGCCGCGCATCTTGCCGCGGGTGCAGTAATCGCCCAGCGGTCCGTTCATGGAACCTTCGATGTGATGGATCAC
>JAGLCY010000356.1 GCA_023270185.1 Candidatus Krumholzibacteriia bacterium
CGGGCACCATGGACGGCGATGAAGAGATCCTGTTCGACGGAAACGCCATGGGCGGGGGGCTTGGTTATTTCGCCCTGCGCGGAGTCAATGTCAGCCCTGACAGTGAGTTGGCTGTCTATGGGGTGGATACCGTCGGCCGTCGTTTCTACACGCTTCGTGTGAAGGATCTGACCACGGGCAAGATTCTGAAGGATGAAATCAAGGATGTGACCAGCAACGTGGCCTGGGCCATGGACAACAAAACTCTGTTCTACACCCGGCAGGATCCCGAAACCCTGCGCTCGTACCAGATCTGGCGGCACGAATTGGGCACCGATACTGCCGAGGACGTGCTGGTCTTCGAGGAAAAGGACGACACCTTCAGCTGCTATGTTCGCCGCACCAAGTCGGACAAGTACCTGTTCATCAACTCCAGCCAGACTCTCAGCAACGAATGGCGCCTGCTCGAAGCCGACAATCCCACCGGGGAGTTCCGCGTTTTTCAACCCCGGCAACGGGAAGTGGAATACAGCCTGAGCCATCAGGACAACAGGTTCCTGATCCTGACCAACCTTCACGCCACCAATTTCCGGCTCATGGAATGCGGTCTGGAGCAGACCTGGCTGGCGAACTGGAAGGAAGTCGTGCCCCATCGTGACGACGTTCTGCTCGAGGATGTCGAAGTCTTCGACGACTACCTGGTGCTGGGTGAAAGATTCGACGGTCTGACCCACATCAAGGTGATTCCCATGGATGGAAGCAATCCTCACCATCTCGATTTCGGGGAACCCACCTGGGCGGCCGGGACGTCGTACAATCCCCAGATGGATGCGAACGTCCTGCGCTACGCCTACACGTCGTTGACCACGCCCCGGTCCACCTTCGCTTACGACATGAAGACCCGGCATAAGAAGCTGATCAAGCAGCAGGAAATCCTCGGTGGTTTCGATGGGGCCAATTACAAGGCCGAGTATCTGCACGTTCCCGCCCGGGACGGCGTGATGGTGCCCGTGTCCCTGGTCTACCGCAAGGGGTTTGAGCCCGACGGCACAAGCCCACTGCTCCTTTACGCTTACGGGTCCTACGGTTACAGCATGGACGCGAGTTTCAGATCCACGCGTTTGAGCCTGTTGGACCGGGGATTTGTCTTCGCCATCGCCCACGTTCGCGGCGGGCAGGAGATGGGCCGCCAATGGTACGATGACGGCAAGCTGCTCAAGAAGAAAAACACCTTCACGGATTTCATCGACTGCGGCCGTTACCTGGTGGATAAGAAATACACGTCCAGGGATCGTCTCTTCGCCGCGGGTGGATCGGCCGGAGGGCTGCTCATGGGCGCGATCGTCAACATGGAACCGGATCTGTGGCGTGGTATTGAGGCGGGGGTCCCCTTCGTGGACGTGGTGACCACGATGCTGGATGATTCCATTCCCCTGACCACCAGCGAGTACGACGAGTGGGGCAATCCCAACGACAAGGAATACTACGACTACATGCTCAGCTATTCACCCTACGACCAGGTGACGGCCCAGGCCTACCCCGCCATGCTGGTCACCGCCGGGTTGCACGACAGTCAGGTGCAGTATTTCGAACCCGCCAAGTGGGTGGCGAAGCTGCGGGCCGTCGGCACGGGCGACAATCCATTGATCTTCAAGATCAACATGGAGGCGGGACACGGCGGCAAGTCGGGCCGGTTCCGCCGGTTGGAGGAGCAGGCGCTGGCCTACGCGTTTTTCCTGGATCTGGTCGGGATAAAGGAATAGGCCAAGCTGGAATTGTATTCTGACAATAGAAAAAGCCCCGGGCATTTGCCCGGGGCTTTTTCTTTGTCGCAACCGGATTCTACTTGATGAGCAGCATCCGTCGGGTCTGTTTGATGCCCGGGCCTTCCATGATGTACAGATAGGTACCCGAGGCGACGGTGCGTCCCGTCTGGTCCCTGCCGTTCCATACCTCGTCATGGCGGCCGGCCGCGAAGGAGCCGTCGACCAGAGTCCGGATCCGGCGTCCGTCGATGCTGTAGATGTCGATCCGCACCCGGCCCGATACCGCCAGATCAAACGCGATGGTCGTCATCGGGTTGAACGGGTTCGGATAGTTCGGATGCAGGGTCGAGACCACCGGCAATACTCCACCGTCGTCAACGGGCGAAGCGGCGGTCGTGGTGATCGTTACGGGATTGTTGGTCTGGTCACGGGCATCGATGTCGGCCAACTCGATCCGGGGATCCCCGGAGGCAATTCGCTTGAAAGTCACCGAGGCGACCTTGCCGACACCGGAAATACCGGTCTCCCTGACTCCCGCCAGACAAACGTCTACCACGCCGGGTTCTGCCGACAGGGTCATTGAATTGCCACCCTGGTCGTTCAGGAGCGGCCCACCCTGGACCGTGATCGGTTCCACGACATCGGCATCCCAGACCAGGGGAATCTTAAGGCCCTGGATCTGACCGTCGCCGGACATCACAAGGTCGGCCTCGAAGGTTTCCCCGATGGCGGGAAGGTTCGGCAGATGAAGGGCCATGACGTTACTGCCGGCGGGGTCCGGGACGTTGGGGAAGATCAGGATCCGGGATGTGGAGGTGACATCGCTTCCATAGTTGATGCCGAACAGCATGAGGTCTTCGAATTCGATCAGGTTGTCGGTCGCAGGCAGACCTTCGACGCTCATGTCACTTGTTGGACCGATGTCCAGGGTGTTCAGGTACAGGCCATCGCCATGGGCTGTGCCGTAGTGGGCGCCCAGGAGGGTGATATCCTCCGTCCAGACCGAGTTGTTGCCATCGGCGAAAGGCGCGCCGCCGTCGGACACGTCACCCAGCAGGTAGTTCAGAACACCACCGGTCATCACCGCGTCCGACTTGTTGTCGAAGCCGTTGACGGCCCGCGCGCAGAAGTACCAGTAGTCGCGGTTCGTGGGCGTGGCGGTCGTGCTGTTCGTGCCGATCGGTACGGAAGCCACGAGTTCCCAGCCTTCGGCGACCGGATCAGTCGGCAGAACCGGGGCGCTGCCGCTGCCGTCGTCGTACTCGGGATAGGAACCGAAGCCCTTACGGTACACCGATACGCTGACCACAGAGGGGTCAATCGAGGGCGTCCAACTCACGTTCACGGCGGTGGAATTCCCCGCCGGGTTACCCGTCATGACCTTGTTGGAAGCCAGATCGGTCACGCCGACAGGCTGGCCATGAATGGATTGGAAGATGGCATTCACAAACCGGGGGCGGTCCATGGTGATGGTTGCCGGGTTGTTCGCCCCGGTCAGGTCACCCGACCAGCCGATGAAGATATAATCGGTGCCCGCGGTGGCGGTCAATTCGACGGGGTCGCCACAGGCATAGACCGCCTGGTCCGGGCTCTTGTCCACCGTTCCGTT
>JAGLCY010000357.1 GCA_023270185.1 Candidatus Krumholzibacteriia bacterium
CTGTTGGAGAAATAATCGACGAACGTGGTGAAGGCGGGGGCCTTGGAGCCGCCCGCGTTGCCGGCGAAGAGACCGACGCCAGTCACGGTCATGGTATAGCTGAATGTGGTGGCATCGGTCCAGTCGGTTCCGTTGAAGGAATAATCCAGATCCCAGTCATCACCAGTGCGTTGAATACGCATGTACAGGGGGCTGTCGCCGGGGGCGGCAACAACTCTGTTGATTTCCCAGCCGTCAGACGGTGGTGTGGTGGCGTAAAGTTTGATCTCATGATCATTATTACTGTAAAAATCAAACCTCAACCAGCTCATGTCGTCCTGTTTGATCAGCACACCCTGCTCGGCGAAACCGCTGTCAGGAAGGGCCGAGGAGAATTTCACTTCCAGGGTGAAGTCCTTGTCCGGCGCCGCTTGAATGATATAGGGCGCGCCAAGGAAATCGTCGTAGGGCTGATGTGTGCTGCCTCCGGGCACGGAGATGGCGACCTGGGCGTCCCCGGTGAATTCGCCCACGATAACCGGGTCCGGCGCGTTACCCAGCGGATCGACGAAATGCCACATGGGGTCGACACCGCAGCTGTTGAAATCGTCTGATTGGAAATCATCGAGAGGCGCGGATCCGATGGTCACAAAGACCGTGGCGATGTTCGACAGGTCGCCTGAATCATCCGCAAAGGTATAGGTGAAACTGTCGGCACCACCTTCGGTTCCGTTGTGTGTATAGGTAACGATACCGGTGACCGGATCAACGTTCGTAATTCCGTACGTGGCCGGATCGATGATATTGACGGTGGTTGCGTCGATGGACCCGTCGCTGTCCGTGTCATTGGCCAGAACTTCGATCGGGCTGGGGAATTGGAAAGCGACAAACGCGTTGTCGTCATTGGCCACCGGAGGCACGTTTTCGTTGATGGTGATGACAGCCCAGGCGGTGTTGGAAACGGCCGCGTCATCATCCTCGATGGTGTAGGAGAAGCTGTCGGCAATCGCCAAGCCACCGAAATTGTTGTAGGTCACCCAACCGGATTCCGGATCGACTGAAAATGAGCCGTGCAAGGGGCCGGTGGTGACCACGACGGTCTCGGGGTTTATGAACCCGTCAATGTCAGTATCGTTCTTGGGCACCTTGACGACCACGGATTTGCCGACCTTCACGATTTCCGCGTCATCATTGGCCACCGGGGGCTGGTTGGGCTGGATGGTCAAGGTGACGGTGGCAATATTCGACAACGCGCCGTCGTTGTCTTCCACCGTGTAGGTGAAGGTGTCTGTGGGATTCGCGTTTCCGCCATGCAGGTATTCCACTTCTCCGGTCACAGGGTCGATGCTCATGATGGTTCCGTTGGACGGCGGACTCACAATACTGACCGAAGCCGGATTGATGACACCGTCGACATCCGTATCATTGGACAGGATATCAATGAAGGAGGTCCCGTCGAATTTCGCGGTAGTGGCGACATCGTTGGCCACCGGGGGATCGTTGGGGCTGATGATGGGCACGATGTTCACGTCGCCAAAGGAAACGTCGGCATGGTGTGCCACCAATAAAACGGATCCGGCCATTGGAGTATTGTCCGACTCTGTCCTGGTAAGGTTCCAGTCTACCGGTTCGATCTGGGTGTCTTCCCAAACCTTCAAGCGGTACACAGCGCCGGTGGGGCCTGTTTCCACCCTCATTTTCATCTGGTAAAGGGTGTTCGTCTGCATGTTGAAGTTGTCATCCCATTTTCCATGGCCATCACCCCAGAGATTCAATCCACGGTCCTTTATCCAGCCGATGTCCCCCAGCGGATTCCATCCACAAATAGGGTTTTCGCAATAAGCCGGATCATTGGTGTGACCATTCCAGCGGAAAATCAGACCCACGCCAAATGCGGGGTCGAATGTATCGTGAATGGTGATGGGAACGGTGACTTCATAATCTCCCCAACCCAATTCGCCCAGTCCGATGAGCCGGTCATAACCCGGCTCGACGGTCCGAATGTTGTCGCCGTCGATGCTCCATTTACCGTCGATCACGTGAGCCTGTTCCAAAATGGCGGGATCCGGTGTCAGGCGGTCTCCATCAACAATGAGGCTTCCCCAATCAGTAGTGTAGGTAGGCGGCCAGCTGTTTCCTGAAGAGTAAAAAAGAGTCACTGGTTGGGTGCTGGGATTATCCAGAGAGTCAATGGCCTGGATGACGATGGTGTTGTACCCCGTCAAAAGATCATCCACCAATATTGCGACAGTGAAATCGCCATCATTGAAAAGACGTCGGGGTTCAAACCCCACTCCGCCTTCACCGAGGCCGGCAGGGCCGATGGACAACGGTTGGCTCGCGCCACCATTCAGCGTAAAGGAAAGCGACGCGACCCCGTCGATGTCCGACACATTACCCTGAATGTCGCACCAGATCTGAGGTTCCCCAGGAATGCCGAAAGTTTGATCATCCCCATACCAAACATCAATGGTCGGTCCACTCTGGGCGAGGGCCACCGGAGCGGTGACCAATCCGGCTGTCAGAAACGCCGCCACGGCGAACATGGCCACGGGCAGCCGGCGGGTGAATAACCCTGAAATATCCATTTTCAAACGAACCACTTTGCCCTCCAAAGGTGCTGATCACCATCACGAAGCTTTCCGCTGAAAAAACTCCGCAGGATATTTTGTATATGTTCGATTCCCTCTAAACTAACGCATTCAGTCGAAACAGCCAAATTCAGGACATCCCCTCCGTTTCCGGCCTGTCCTGGACTCCATTGACCAGATTACTATTGTACCAAAACAATCATAAAATAACAACTTAAAAAACCTTAAACATAAAAAATAATGATTTTTTGTTATTTCAGACTAGGGAATCAGGACTGCTTTACGGGTAATTCGTCCGGATTGGTTGGATCCGTGGAAATCCAGTACGAAAAGATAAACCCCGCCCGGCAAGGCTTGGCCCCTGTCATCCCGGCCGTCCCACCGTGTTTCAAAGTCCCCTTCCTGCCTGTGGCCTTGCAGCAGGATGCGGACCCGGTGCCCGCGCGCGTCATAAACGGTAAGGGAAACCCGGCCCGGTTCAGGCAGGTTGAAACTGAGTTTCGTTGACGGATTGAAGGGATTCGGAGCCGGGGCGGCCAGATTCAGTTTTCCGGGTGAGCGGGGCACATTCGTCACTGACGACAGCACCGAGAAACTGTTGGAGAACCCGGTAGTTAAATTGCCGAAAGCGTCCCTGGCCTGGACCTCCAAATGGACGTTGGCGGAGGAAACCTCGGGGACGACCCATTCCCAACTGTAGTCGGCCGTATCGGGGTAATAGATGATGGTTGAATCGGCCTCGCCTTCAATCAGAACCGCGGCAGAAAAATATTCAGGGACGGTGCCCGGGTGACTGTCGCCCGACTGCCAGTGGAAGAGCACAGTGTCGCCGCCCTGGAAAACCGTGTATTCGGGGAACTGATCCACATTGACCCATGGGGGCTGGGTGTCGATGGTCGCGGTCCCGCTGATTGCCTCCCCGACGCCGGCTCGCGAAGGGCACACAACCGCACCCGAACCGGCAATGATCAGGATCATCACGAGCCCGTGGAAAAGACGTATCCGGTTTGTGGCGTTGGCCAGCAAGTTCATCCTCTTTGTTCTTGGTTAATCAAATTCCCCCAAGCCCCGCGGCTCTTTGACTAATTATAACATAATTTGCCCATGGCCAAAAGATGGGCGGAATGGGTGGAATGAAATTCCGGCCTTTATGGTACCGAATTCTTGGCTTTGGGCGGCACCACAACCATGGCTCCGCCAGCCCTCTCGTGCCACAGCCGATGGCAGGACGAGCAGAGGGTCATCAGGTTTTCCGCCTTGTTGCTTCCCCCTTGCCGTCTCGCCACGATGTGATGGACTTCCAGGAATCTGGTTCGCCCGCAGCCCGGGGCCTGGCAACGGTGTTGATCTCGCGCCAGCACCTCCCTTCGGGCGCGGGGCGGGATCGTGGTCGTGTTGCGGCCTCCTTGTTCGCAAACCGCCGCGTCGCAGCGCATTCGTTCGGATTCGGCGCGGCTCAACTCGCGTTCGCCAGTGTCGGTTTGGACGGTCATGCGGCCGGTTGCGGCGTTTTCGTGGACGTGGATCTGGACCGGGGGACGGCTGGCGACAACCCCCCGGGGGGTTAATTCGGACTCCTTTGTCTCTATTATGGCCGCCAAACCTTCCAGCATCAATTCACCCCGATCAACCGGAATTCCACCCAATTTGTGGAGCCGTTCGA
>JAGLCY010000358.1 GCA_023270185.1 Candidatus Krumholzibacteriia bacterium
TTTTCTCCGTTCTGGCCACCAACGGCGACACCCATCTCGGTGGCGACGACTTTGACCAGCGGATCATTGATCACCTCGTCGATAACTTCGTGAAACAGGAAGGCATCGATCTGAGCAAGGATCCCATGGCTCTGCAGAGGTTGAAGGAAGCCGCGGAGCTGGCCAAACGGGAGCTGAGCACATCGACCCAGGCCGAGATCAACCTGCCCTTCATCACCGCGGACCAGAACGGGCCCAAGCACATGACCCTGACCCTGACCCGGGCCAAATTCGAGTCCCTGGTCGAGGATCTGGTGCAGCGCGTGGTGCAGCCGTGCCTGAGCTGCCTCAAGGACGCGGGGCTCAAGCCTGAGGATATCGATGAAGTGCTGCTCGTCGGCGGGTCCACACGGATGCCTTCGGTCCAGGACAAGGTCCAGGAGATCTTCAAGCAGGAGCTCAACCACACCGTCAACCCCGATGAGGTCGTGGGCATGGGCGCGGCTATCCAGGGCGGCGTGCTGGGCGGGGAAGACATGGATATCGTTCTGCTCGACGTGACGCCTTTGAGCCTGGGCATCGAAACCCTGGGCGCCGTGATGACCCGCCTCATCGAACGGAACACCACGATTCCGACGAAGAAGAGCCAGGTCTTTTCCACGGCCGCTGACAATCAGCCCACGGTGGACATCCACGTTCTTCAGGGTGAGCGGGAAATGGCGATCGACAACAAGACCATCGGCCGGTTCCAACTGACGGGTCTGCCGCCGGCGCCGCGGGGTGTGCCTCAGATCGAGGTCACTTTCGACATCGACGCCAACGGCATTCTCTCGGTGAGCGCCGTGGACAAAGCCACGGGCAAGGAGCAGTCCATCAAGATCCAGGCTTCCAGCGGTCTGAGCGACGATGAAGTGGATCGTATGGTAAGTGACGCCGAAAACCACGCTGATGAAGACAAGATAAAGCGTGACCTGATCGACCTCAGGAACGAAGCCGAAGCCAGGATCCATTCCGCCCAGAAGAGCATGGAGGATCTCGGTGATGATCTGGACGCTTCCCTGAAGGAGGATGTGGAAACCAAGATCACCGCCCTGGAAGAGGTTCTCAAGGGTGAGGACCCGGATATGATCCGGGCTGCCAGCGACGCCCTGATGACTTCCGTCCAGCAACTGGCCAGCGCGGCCTATGAAAAGGCCTCCGCTGCCCAGGGAGGCTCTGAAGCCGCTGCCGGATCAGGAGCGGATCAAGAGGCCACCGGTGATGAGAGTGCTTCCGAGGAGCCCGGCAAAGAGGGGCCCGTGGACGCCGATTACGAAGTGGTGGATGATTAGGGTTGCCGTCCCATATGTTGGTTGACAATTTTCAAAAACGTGGTAAGGTCGGTATCCGGGGTTAAAAACCGCTACCGGCCTTACCACCGCCCCGGCCTGAAAAGTGGGGATTTTTCAGGAAAACTTGATAAAAAAAGTCTTGCAATAGATTCGCTGGATACCATATACTCCGTGTAGGAGTTAATGGAATTCACGATATGTTGAAAACAAGGAACTTACGGATTGATGATGTCCGTGGTCCTTTTAATTTAAATCGAAATT
>JAGLCY010000359.1 GCA_023270185.1 Candidatus Krumholzibacteriia bacterium
CGGCACCTGTTCAGCGGCTCGGAAAACTTCGCCCTGTTCGACTTCCACAGCGACGGAGGCTGGGTCGACGAAAACGTCTTCGCCTACACCAACCGGTACGGCTCCGAAAGTGCCCTGATCATCTTCAACAATTCCTACGAGTCGACGGCCGGGACCCTGCATATGTCCTCCGCCATCAACGTCGGCTCGGCTGATCATTCCCGGCTCGAGCAAAAATCCCTTGTTGATAGTCTGGGAATCGACGCGGCCCCGGGCTACTGGTACATCATGCGGGATCATATCGATGGTCTGGAATACCTCCGTTCGGGCCGGGAGCTGGCCAACCATGGCTTCCACACGCATCTCAACGGTTACCAGTACCGCGCGTTGATCGATTTCCGCGCAGTCACCGACACCGATGGTCTGTGGGGCCAACTGGCCGATCACCTGGCCGGCCGCGGCGCCCGCGACCTGGTGTTGGCCAGACGGCGCCTGGTGGTTGGAGCGGACCTGGCCCTCGTCCGTCAATGGATGGATCCGGAAATGCTCGCCTGGCTGGAAACCTCCGTACCCCAGCCGGTGGATTCATCCGCTGCGGTGATTGACCCCGATGAGGAATCCACCGAACCACCCATCGATCTACCTGATGATCTGATCGCCGTTGCCGATGCCCTGCGAAATCTTTCCGGGTTGGAAATTCCCAAGAGCCTGGGACGCCGGTCGCGTGGTGACCTGCGGACGATGATGGATTCTTTGCCCGGCAGCCGCATTCCGCAGGCTGTTTATCTGCGATCTGTCCTTTTGAAGGTCCCCGGGCCGTGGACTGGGATTTCCGACTCACCCGGGTCTTTTGCCCTGGAGCCCGGCGATCTGCCTCTGGTGACCGAAGACATGGGCAACCTCCTGCGCGATTGGACCGGACACGACTATGCCGGCGGCTCCACGGCTCTGTTGGCTGAAATCCTTGCCTCTTCGAATACGGAGATCGCTGCTTTGGGTCGCGGCAAAGCCCATTGGTTCGTCACGTTTTCAAAGGATGACCGCGTGCGCCGATTCCTCGGTTTCAATGAACATGAAGGCTCCACCTGGTTGAACCGGGAGGCCCTCGAAACATTGTTGACCGCCATGGTGGTGTGCGGTTTAACCGCCCCGGACCAGCCACGGTTTGCTTCACTTCTGGACGGGCGGGCAATCATTGTTGAAGCGGCCGAAGAGGCTGGGTACGCCGTGGCTGGGATGCTGGTTCTTTTGAGTGGAAAATGAATGGGGATGGCTGGAATTTCTTTCCTGGGTTAGCCTTTTTTGAATTGATGATTTCTAAATATTAAGTTGTTCCTTCTCAGTGTTTTACTTGCCTCAACAACCCCCCGGGGGGTTCTTCCGAGTACTCCGCCCAATAACGATCAGGTTGTTCGAACCTCGCCACCAGGCCGCTGGTGATAGCCCTGTTTTCGCTATCAGACACAATTTCAGAGGCACCAAAAAACTAAATGTTTTTCGCTGTTTTTTCTTGTTTCTTTCGTCTTTTGTACGTATATTGGTC
>JAGLCY010000036.1 GCA_023270185.1 Candidatus Krumholzibacteriia bacterium
GGATCGCGGGGGATAAGATCATTCCCGTGTTGGGTATCACCGGGACCGGCGGGGCGGGCAAGTCTTCGCTGGTGGATGAACTGGTGCGGCGGTTCCTGGACGATTACGAGGATAAGACCATCGCCATCGTATCGGTCGATCCCTCGCGACGTCGCAGCGGCGGCGCGCTCCTGGGCGATCGTATCCGCATGAATGCCATCGACGACCCTCGTGTCTACATGCGCTCCCTGGCCACCCGCCAGTCCAACCTGGCGCTTTCGAAGTACGTGAGGCAGAGCATCGACATCTGCCGGGCGGCAGGGTTCGATCTGGTGATCGTCGAGACCAGCGGCATCGGCCAGAGCGATACCGAGATCACCGAACATTCCGACGTCTCGCTCTACGTGATGACCGCCGAGTACGGCGCGGCGACCCAGCTCGAGAAGATCGACATGCTGGATTTCGCCGACCTGATCGCCATCAACAAGTTCGATCACCGCGGCTCGCTGGACGCGTTGCGCGATGTCCGCAAACAGTACCGCCGCAACCACAGCCTGTTCGACACCGAAGACGACCGGTTGCCGGTCTACGGCACCATCGCCTCGCAGTTTAACGATCCGGGCATGAACGAATTGTATCGCGCGATCATGGCGAAGATCGTGGCCGGGACCGGAGCGCCGCTCGAGTCCGACTACGTGGTCACCGAGGCCATGGGCAAGCGCGCCTTCATCATTCCGCCCGAAAGGGTGCGTTACCTGGCGGAGATCGTCGAGGCCAGCGCCGATTACGACCGGTTCGTAAATGAGCAGTGCGCCCTGGCCAGGCAGCTTTACCAGTTGCATGGCACCATTGAACTTTTGCGGGCCAACATCGGCAAAACGACCGTCGAAGTGAGGGAACCCGGAGCCGCCGGTGTGGTGACCGCCATCGAACACGTGGCCGGGGAACCGGATTATCTGGACGACCTGGTGGATTTGTATCAGGACCTGGAGGGTCGCCTCGACGCGGAGTGCCGAAAAAGCCTGCGCGGCTGGCCGGCCATGGTCGCGCGCTACAAAGCCGACAAGTACGTGTTCAAGGTGCGGGACAAGACCATAGAGCAGGAGCTCTACACCGAGTCGCTGAGCCACACGCGCATCCCCAAGGTGTGCCTGCCCCGTTACGAGGACTGGGGCGACATCCTGCGCTGGCTGCTGACGGAAAACGTGCCCGGATTTTTCCCCTTCGCCGCGGGGGTCTTTCCCCTGAAGCGGGAGGGCGAGGATCCGACCCGGATGTTTGCCGGCGAGGGCGGACCCGAACGGACCAACCGGCGTTTCCACTACGTGTCGCTGGGCATGCCGGCGGCGCGTCTGTCGACGGCCTTCGATTCGGTGACGCTTTACGGGGAAGACCCCGACCGGCGACCTGATATCTACGGAAAGATCGGAAACAGCGGGGTCTCGATCGCCACGGTGGACGACGCCAAGAAGCTGTATTCGGGCTTCGATCTGGCCGACCCGAAAACCTCGGTGTCGATGACCATCAACGGACCCGCGCCCATGATGCTGGCGTTCTTCATGAACGCCGCCATCGACCAGGGTTGCGAGAAGTACATCAAGGCGAACGGTCTGCAGGATGAGGTCGAGACGAAGATCGACGCCATCTACAAACAGAAGGGTCAGGCTCGTCCCGAGTACCGGGGCAAGGGACCGGGTCTTCCCGAAGGCAACGACGGTCTGGGCCTGATGCTGCTGGGCGTCAGCGGCGACCAGATTCTGCCCGCTGACGTTTACGCGAAGATCAAGGCCGACACCCTGCGGGCCGTGCGCGGCACGGTGCAGGCGGACATCCTCAAGGAGGATCAGGCGCAAAACACCTGCATCTTCTCCACGGAATTCGCTCTGCGGATGATGGGCGACATCCAACAGTACTTCATCGACAACGGCGTGCGGAATTTCTATTCGGTGTCGATCAGCGGCTACCACATCGCCGAAGCGGGCGCCAATCCCATCAGCCAGCTGGCTTTCACGCTGGCCAACGGATTCACGTTCGCGGAGTACTATCTGTCGCGGGGCATGCCCATCGACAGCTTCGCGCCCAACCTTTCGTTCTTCTTCAGCAACGGCATGGACCCGGAGTATTCGGTCATGGGCCGGGTCGCGCGGCGGATCTGGGCCAAGGCCATGAAGAACAAGTACGGCGGCAACGAGCGCAGTCAGAAACTGAAGTACCATATCCAGACATCGGGCCGCAGCCTGCACGCGCAGGAGATCGCGTTCAACGATATCCGCACCACCCTGCAGGCCCTGTACGCCATCTACGACAACTGCAACAGTCTGCACACCAACGCCTACGACGAGGCCATCACCACGCCGACCGAGGAGAGCGTGCGGCGCGCGATGGCCATCCAGCTGATCATCAACAAGGAGCTGGGGCTGGCCACGAACGAGAACCCGTTGCAGGGCGCGTTCATCATCGATGAATTGACCGACCTGGTGGAAGAGGCGGTGTTGACCGAATTCCAGTCGATCAGCGAGCGCGGCGGCGTGCTCGGGGCCATGGAGCGCATGTACCAGCGCACGCGGATCCAGGAAGAGTCGATGTACTACGAGATGCGCAAGCACACCGGCAAGCTGCCCATCATCGGGGTGAACACCTATCTCGATCCGAACGGTTCGCCGACGGTGATTCCGGGAGAGGTGATCAGGTCGACCGAAGAGGAGAAGGAGTTCGCCATCGGTACCCTGGAATCATTCAAAGCGCGGAATGTCGAGGTGGTGTCCGATGCTTTGTCAGTGTTGCGGAAGGTCGCGGTGGAACACGAAAATACCTTCGAGACCATGATCGAGACGGCGAAGGTTTGCACGTTGGGTGAAATTTCCGGGGCGCTGTATCAGGTCGGGGGGCAGTATCGGAGGAATATGTAGGCGCTCCATGGTTATGGTTTGTCCACGCGCGGCTGCAACTGCGCCGGCAGTTCTTCCCCTTCGGCAATGAAGACCATCGATATGGAATTCACGCAATGGCGGGTGTTCCTGGGTGTGAATCCCTCATCAAGAAAAACGTGACCCAGATGTCCCCCGCAATTGGCGCAGGTGATCTCCGTGCGCCTTCCGTCAGCGTCGGTCGTGCGCTTCACGGCATCCTGTATATCATCGTCGAAGCTGGGCCATCCGCAACGGGCGTCGAACTTGTCCTTCGATTTGTACAGGGGGGCGTTGCAGCGCTTGCAAAGGTAGGTGCCACTGGACCGGTTTGTTTCGTATTCCCCGGTAAAGGGCGCTTCGGTGCCCTTCTGAAGGATGACCCGGGTTTCTTCATAGTCCAGAGAGTTGTATTTCACGGGGGGATCTCCTGCCGCGGCGGCG
>JAGLCY010000360.1 GCA_023270185.1 Candidatus Krumholzibacteriia bacterium
GTCTTCGTGCAGGTCGTGGGAGAGTGACCGATTCCAGTCAGGAGTCTTTTCATGGCCGAACCCAGGCTCTCCGCCCATTTTGCCACCCGGCAGCCCTCCGTCATCCGCCTGGCCCAGATAGAATTCGCCAAACGGAACGATGACACCGAGGACCTCAATGTCGCCATCGGCAACGTTTCGTTGCCTATGCATCCTGCCATGCAGGAGCGTATGCGCGGTCTTGACGATCAGGGCAGTCCCTTCGCCGAGGGTGTGGTCAAGTACAGCGCGACCCCGGGATTCCCGGAGACAAACGCGGCCATCCTGAACATCATCGCCTCAAGCGGTTTCGACACCGCCGGTCTGTCCAGTCAGATCACCGACGGGGGCAGTCAGGCCATGGAACTTGTCATCGTTGGTTGCTGCGGTCCGGCCGGTACGAAAGAAAAACCGCTGCTGCTGATAGATGCCGCCTACACGAATTACACCGCTTTCGCTGAGCGTTTGGGGCGCGCGACGGTTTCCATCACCCGGGAACTGGGTGAAGACGGCAGTTTTTCCCTGCCGTCGGCCGCGGAGATCGAAGAGACCATTCGGGAGCATAAGCCCGGCGCCATGGTTGTCATTCCGTACGACAATCCCACCGGGCAACTCTATGACCGCCAAGCGCTGGTGGAACTGGCCCGTCTGTGCGTGAAACACGGGCTCTGGCTGATCAGCGACGAAGCCTACCGGGAACTTTACTACACCGAGGCCGAAGCGGTGAGTGTGTGGGGGCTGACCGAACAGGATGTCCCCGGGATCACCGGGTGCCGGATCAGCATCGAGACTTCTTCGAAGGTCTGGAATGCCTGTGGGCTGCGCATCGGAGCGCTGGTGACCGACAATCAGGATTTTCACGCGCGGGCGGTGGCGGAAAATACGGCCGGACTGTGTTCGAACGTGATCGGGCAGTACATTTTCGCGGGATTGGCCGACCAGTCCCACGAGGATCTGCGGCAATGGTACACGGGCCAGCGCGAGTACTATCGGGCCATGCTGAGGGAGTTCACCTCACGCACCAGGGACCTGTTGCCGGGGATCATTGTTTCCCGTCCCGACGCCAGTATCTATTCGGTGGTGGATGTGCGGAACATCGTGGCGCCGGATTTCGACGCCCTGGATTTTGTTCTGTTCTGTGCCCGGAAGGGAAACGTGGATGTCGCCGGTCGACCCACGACTCTTTTGACCGCGCCGATGGCGGGATTCTACAGCGTGGATGCGGGGGCTCCCAATCCGGGCCGGACCCAGATGCGGATCGCCTATGTGGAAACGCCCGAGCGCATGAAACTGGTGCCGGATCTGTTGGCCGGACTTCTGGAGCAGTACCAGGCTCAGAAGGCGTAACCGAAGAGCGCCCCGCCCATCGGCTTGAAACCGTCCTTGGTGTAGGCCGGAGTGAAGGCCAGTCGGAATGTGAATCCGTAGTCCCCGATGAACCGGAATCCAAGCACCCCGTTGGCCACGACCTGATCCTCCTGCAGATCGTAAATGACATCATCGGTACCGTTGTCGTCGAAGTCGACCCAGGCACCACCGGCGCCGATCTCGATCTTGTTCCTGCTTCCCCCGAAGAAGAAGCTCATGCCAAACGGGATTACATATCCCTTGCGGAAGGCCACACCGGTCATGCCGGCGCCCACCTTGATGCTTGCCGTACGGCCCAGAAACTTTTCGAAGTTGGCGGAGACCTCGCCGCCGTTCCCCATGATCTCGACGTAGAGGCTGCCTTCCTTCTGGTAGTAGGATTGGGCGTGGGCGGAGGCGGCTCCCAGGATCAGGCAAGCTGTCAACAGCATCGGGATCGACTTTTTCATGATTCTTCTCCCATGGCCTCGGCGGCCCGCTGAAAATCTGCGTCGGCGGCGGCGGTCAGGTCGGACACTAGAAGCTGGTCAGCCACTGCGGGTCCGAAGGTGAAAGTATCCAACCCTTTGGCGGCCAGGTCAACGACCTGTTCGGCGGTGCGCAGGCTTGCGGTCAAAAGTCGGGTCTGTGAGCCGGTTCCAGACAGGATGTTGTGCATGGTCAGTATGGTGGTGACGCCATCCTGTCCCGCGTCGTCCAGGCGGCCCAGATAGGGGGCGGCATAAGCGGCGCCCAGGCCGGCCGCGGCCATGACCTGCCCCGGAGTGTAGACGGCTGTCAGGGTGACGGAATGTCCATAGCCCAGGAGGGTGCGGGCCACCTGAAAACCTTCGGCGGTGGCCGGGACCTTGACCACCACTGTGAGATCAGGTCCCGCAATTTCAGCCAGTTTCCCCCCTGTTTCCACCATCTGTTCCAGGTTGCGACCCCAGGTCTGCATCTGGATTTCCCTCGCGCCCAGATCCCGCGCCTCTCCAGCCAGAGTGCGCAGGTTGGTTACCGTGCAGGGTTGTCCTGCGCGCTCAAGGAGCAGGGGATTGGTCGTAACTCCGTGAAAAAATCCGAGGGGCAACAAGCGGCGCCAATCGGCCGGGTCGGCGGAATCGAGAAAAAGTTGCATGGGTATCCCTTCGAAGTTGGCTGGGTCCTTCACTCGAACATGTTTATCTGTCCCCGGGGATCGTCCCAGACTGGTTTCAGACATTCGGGTTGGTCGAAAGCGGGTTTGTTCACCTGCTGGGTGACCGGGTGGGCCAGAAGGAGTTCCGCGGCGCATGGCTGGAGCAAGGCCGTCAATTGCTCGGCCTTTTCCTGAGAGAGATCCAGCCAGACCTTCCAATCCTTTTCAGGAAGGATGACCGGCATCCGGTGATGGATGGGGCGCAT
>JAGLCY010000361.1 GCA_023270185.1 Candidatus Krumholzibacteriia bacterium
CCGAAAACCAGGGCCGTGACCCCGCCGATACTCAGGGCCCCGAAACTGGGCACCTTGATCTCGAGGATCAGCATGATCACCCCCAGAAGAATCAACGCGATGCCGGTGTAATCCACCGGCAGGGTCTGGAAGGCGAACAGGGCCAGCAGCAGGCAGATCCCCCCGAGAATGCCCGGCACCAGCGAGCCCGGGTTGCTCAATTCGAAAAACAGCCCGTAGATACCCAGCATCATCAGGATGTAGGCCAGGTTGGGATTGGCCAGGACCTTGAGGAATTTTTGGCGAGGGCTCATGTCCTTTTCGACGATGTTCGCGCCGGTGATCTCCAACACCGTCTCTTCGCCGTCCACCATGACCGACCGTCCCTGCAAACTGTCCAATAGAGCCGGAACATTGGGCGCGATGATTTCAATAATGCCCTGTTCCAGCGCTTCGGCCGCGGTCAGGTTCAACGCTTCGGTCACGAAAGAGCGCGCGACCTCCTCATTTCTTTCCTTGCCCGCGGCGATGGAAGCGATGTAGGCCGCCGCGTCGTTCATCACCTTGTGGGCCATGGTGCTGTCCATGTCCGCGCCACCCATCTGGACCGGACTGGCCGAGCCGATGTTCGTACCCGGCGACATGGCCGCCACGTGGGCAGCCAGGGTGATGAAGGCCCCCGCGCTGGCGGCGCGGCTGCCGCTGGGCGCCACGAATACGATCACCGGCACCTTCGAGGCAAGCTGCGCTTTGATGATATCCCGCATGGAGGTGTCGAGCCCCCCGGGGGTGTCCAGCAGAATCACCAGGGCCGCCGCGCCTTCGCTTTCAGCCGCGTTGATACTCTGAACCAGGAACTCGGCGGCGACAGGGGTGATGGGCCCATCGTAGGTCACCAGATGGACATCGGCCGCCCGGACGGATCCCGGCTCGGACGCGAAACCAACCACCAAAGCAAGCAGAAGGAGGAATGTGGGAAAGATTGTTCCGGGCAGACGAAATCGCATATCGGCCTCCTTCAAGTGAAGGTCAGGAAGTCTCTTACATGATACACCAAATTTTCAAAAGGGGGAGAAAGGAGTTTTCCAACAACCTGCTAACGATACATCGCCTTGATGGATCCCCACCGGCTGCCCTCCGTTGGCGTGACATCCCCTTCGACATCAATCGTCACAGCCATTCCCATGAACAGGGCGTTGCCGCCCGCGCAATCGTGGGAC
The DNA here is from genome assembly GCA_023270185.1 of Candidatus Krumholzibacteriia bacterium. Classification (GTDB taxonomy): domain Bacteria; phylum Krumholzibacteriota; class Krumholzibacteriia; order LZORAL124-64-63; family LZORAL124-64-63; genus JAGLCY01. Next base: position 1,200 of record JAGLCY010000361.1, read on the forward strand.
GCGTCGAAAGGCCCCGCGGCCCAGAGCACTCCTCCGGGCGTGGGGTTGGTCAGGGTGCAGGTCATGGTGGCCAGGATAATGCTGTCCCGATCATAGCAGGTCTCGGAAGTTGACAGAACACCCACCAGGGGATGGCCGGTGTGCTCAAGATCCGGATTGAATTTGAAATCGCGGATATCGACTTCAGCTCCACAGCAGACCTGATGGATAACCCAGGACAGTGAGGTGAATGACTGGTCGACCGGTTCGCCGGGAGCAGGTCCGAACACGCAGGCGTACAAAGTGAACTCCTCACCGGGGGTGACCTCGATGGTGTCCACGTGAAAATCCGGGGACGCGCTCAGCCCCACCCTTGGATAAACCGTCTGAGCCTGGGCATTCGCGATTAACAGGAACAGGGCTGCAAAGAGAGCCAAAGCAAAGGAAGAGCGGGATTTCATACGGCCATCCTCGGACAAAAACGTGCCCCCGGGCCGGATTGCACCCGCCCGGAAGTAAAAACAAGAGTTATTTCATAAAGTATATGCACGTCCGCCGACAAACCGCAAGGGGGCCCCCGGACCGGATTGCAGTGATCCCGTTACTTGAGCAGAGTGACTTTGAATTTTTTAGTGTCCTGACGACCCTTGACCATCACGAAATAGACCCCCGAGCTAACCTGGCGTCCGGAATGGTCACGACCTTTCCACACCAATTCGTGGGCCCCGACATTAAACATCCCCTCGCCCAGGACATGGACCAGGCGACCGTCCAAACCATAGATCGAAACACGGATGTCCTGGGCCTGGGCCAACTCGAAACTCACCGTCGTCTGGGGGTTGAAAGGGTTCGGCGCCGCCATCACATTCGCGATGGCAGCCGAGACGACCGGCACCAGACCCTTTTCCCCTGTACAGGAAACAGGCTTTGCCCCAAGAACTCCGCACGAGGATCCCGCCTGGGCCAGGGGGGAGGTCGACTTCAGATGGAAACGATTCTCCTCGCCCGGCATGACCGAACAGAACTGGGGATCGACCGACAGATTGCCGTCCTTTGAAACCATATCACTTAACAAAATGGCCCAATCGCCCATGGAATTGTCGTAGATGTCCGTACAGGTGATCTGAGGCATTGCCTGACCCGACACGACAATGCCGCGACCATAGTTGAGAGCCACGATGGAACCTGTAATCAGGGAGGCGGAATTCACAATCAATATGCCGCCTTCCAGGATGCCGGCCGTATTGTTCACGACGGTGCAGTAGTCCAGGTTGATCGGCCCGGCGTCCAGGCTGGCCAACCCGCCCCCGAAGCAGGCATGATTGTCGGAAACCGTAGTATTCAGGAGATCCGGATACGAAAAATAATTGGCGAACACTCCTCCTCCGAACCCACGGGGACCCTCGGCCGTGTTCCCGTTCAGATCCCCGTTCTCCACGCGGGGCGATGACCCGGCGCGGCAGGACAGAGCACCACCCCAATCCGCCCGGTTGGCCAGGAACTCGCAATCCCTGATCAGGGGAGATGAATTGTAGCTGAGGTCCAGGGCGCCCCCGCCCCCCACGGGCGCCGCGTTGGCGTAGAATTGACAGGAAACTATTTCCGGCGACGAATTGGTGCACCGAATCGCGCCGCCATGACTGTCGGCGGTATTCGCGGAAAACACGCAGTTCTCGATCCGGGCATTGCTGTTGCTGATGAGCAGAGCGCCACCGGCCTGGTCGTAACTGGTTGGCCCATGGGCATGACCATTCATGAAGGTGATGTTCCGGATGGTCACCGTTTCGACAAGGCTCTCCAGCAGCAGGATGCGGCCCTCACCGTTCCCGTTGATCAGGACGTCCTGGGGTTTGGAACCGGTACCGGTGATCGTCACTCCCGCGGGCACGATCAAGTCGGATTCCAGATAGATTCCAGGGGCAATTTCGATAACATCACCCACACCCGCCCCATCCAGCGCGGCCCCGACAGTGGAGTATTGAGTTGGCACCACCAGGGTGGTTGCCTGGGCGTTCGCTCCGATGAAAATTGATGAGATGGCGATTGCGATCAGGGCGATGATCGGTCGGGGATACATCCTGTCCTCCATGTAGGCCGGTGAAGGCCTTATTCCGTGGGCGAAAATCTTCAGCCATTGACTACAGGCAATGGCAAAGACCAGTCCACATCGGGAGCGGCAGGTTGGCAGGAAATGCCGAATTTACAGTTAAATCATGGTATTGAATATAATTTCAATTTCTATTGACAATCATCCCAGCGGCCGAACGCCTTGGCAAAATTGTCGATATGGATTTTTGACCTGATGGCGCTTGTGGGAGTGATTTTAAATGGATGCGGTCGTGATCTAATAAGCGCAATGATTCAAATAATTTAGAGGCTGGTGAATACTATCCCCAATTCGAGATGCAACCGTGAGATGTTGTGGAGCATATCAAAAATTAAATGAATGATTATTCATTCCACATCCATTCCCTTAACGGCAGGACAAGTGATCCCAGAGACACCTTGTCGGGACATGATTTTTCAGTCTGACATTTTGACAACTGAACAGGCAAAAAATCTAATTTTTTTGCTCTTCAGTCGGAATTTAGGAGGGTTTCAGCTCTCAACCAGTCTCCATTGGTGGTCACTTTCCAGTTGCCCTGTTCCCCCGCGACGACCACGGGCGCCTGGCCCCGCTCAGCCAGCAGACCACCGTCATCCGTAAAAACCGCTCCCGCCTCGGCAGCCCAGGCGTGGGCGGCGTGGAACAGGTCCCAGCGGAAGACCTGGGGAGTTTGCACCCCCACAAGGGAAGAGCGATCCAGGTACACCGCCGCCCCCGCGTCGGGCTGGACGCCCGCCTTGGACTGGACGCCCGCCTTGGACTGGACAATGGTGTCCGACACGGGAACCCCAGGCACCGCGCCCCCTGATTCGGCGGCGGCCCGACCCAACCGGAGCAACAGATCCGCCGAAGCAAACGGACGAGCCGCATCGTGCACGGCCACCAGATCATCCGCCTCGGGAGAATACCTGGCCTCCAATTCCCTGACGGCATTCCATGTGGAAGCAGTTCGAGAGGATCCGGCCGAGGCCAGAGCCCAGGGAATGTCCAGATCTCGTTCCAAATCTCGTTCCAGATTTTGCAGTGCTTGGCCGGCGGTCTCGCGCCATGTGTCGGGAACGGTGAGAATCAGGTTGGACGGACGGAAGCCGGAGCTGGAATCCAGGGTCATGAATTCCAGCAGGCTGACCGTGAACAACAGACCACCGACGACGGGTCGAAACTGCTTGGGAACGCTGTCTGAATCCGCGGCGCGCAACCCCTGTCCACCGGCCAGCAGGATCAGATGCAGATTGCGGGCGACCATCTCAGCCCCTTCCTGCCTTGCGCCCGGTCGGTTCCAGGGCCAGGGCCACCGCTTCCTCGACGCTGGTGACGGTCATCAATTCCATCCCCTCTTTTTTCCTCCGCGAGGGCTTTGATCCTTCGGACCGGGCCAGAATCGCCCGTGCGAACCCGTGTCGCCCTGCTTCCCGCAAACGGCTGTCCAGATCCGCGACCTGCCGGATCTCCCCTGTCAGTCCGACTTCACCCAGAACCAGGTTGTCCAGCGGAACGGGGCGTTCGCGAAGAGACGAAGCCAAAGCAACCATGATGGCGAGGTCCGCCCCGGGATCATCGATCCGACCGCCGCCGGCCACCTTGACGAAGATGTCGCAACCAGCCAGGTCCATGCCCGCCCGCTTTTCGAGAATCGCCGCCAGCAGCGCCACACGTTTGTTGTCCACACCCTGCACCACCCGCTGGGGCGTTCCGTACCGCGAAGTCGAAACCAGGGCCTGAACTTCCACCAGAAAAACACGTGACCCGTTCTTGACCGCGCATACGGCCGACCCGGGTTCAACGCCCCTGCGGCCGCTCAGAAAAAGGACGCCCGCCTGATCCACGGGAACCAGACCCTCGGCGCGCATCTCCATCACGGCCAGTTCGCCGGTGGTGCCGAAGCGGTTCTTCACCGCCCGCACCATGCGTATGGGACCACCGCCGCTGCCTTCGAAATACAGAACGGTGTCCACCATGTGCTCCAGCAGCTTGGGACCCGCGAGGTCGCCGCTTTTGGTCACATGGCCCACCAGGAATACGGGATGTCCCGAACGCCGCGCGAAGTCGGCCAGCACACCTCCGCAATAACGAATCTGGGTTGGGCTGCCCGGGAAGGAATCGATGTTTTCGCTGTGCAGGGTCTGTATGGAATCGGCAATTATCACAGTTGAACCGGCCTCACCATCACCGCCGGCATCCTCTTCGAGGGTCTCCATCAGGCTTTCCAGTTGAACCTCGGGAAGGATATGGAACCCTTCCTCCTTTTCGGGGGAAAAGCCGAGACGTTCGGCCCGCATCCTTATCTGAGCGGGCGACTCCTCGCCGGCGACATAGATGACCTTCAGACCCTGGCGCACCCACCACAGGGCCAGCCCCGTCAGCAGAGTGGATTTTCCGACTCCCGGTTCGCCGCCCAGCAGAACGACCGACCCTTCGACCAGCCCGCCCCCCAGGACCCGGGCCACCTCGGCCGGTTCCACCGGCAGGCGATTGGTTTCCGCGGACGCCACCCGTGCCAAAGGCACTGGTTGAACCTTGCCGCCGAGACCCACTGTTTCAGATCGCCGGCCTCCGGTGCTGAATCCCCGAGCGCCCTTGTGGCTCGTCTTGGCGGCCACCTTGACCTCGGCGAAGGTGTTCCATTCCCGGCACCCGGGACACTGGCCCAACCAGCGCAGTTCTTCGTGACCGCAGCTCTTGCAATAGAAACGCGTGGTTTTTTTCGCCATGATTCCTTTTCGTGAACCGCCGATCAGCGGATCAGAAGCATCTTGCGGACCTGGACCTCCGGGCCGCTTTCCAGTCGATAGAGATAAGTCCCACTGCTGACAGCCCGGCCCGACCCGTTTTTCCCGTCCCAAACGGCCGTGTGGGACCCGGC
>JAGLCY010000362.1 GCA_023270185.1 Candidatus Krumholzibacteriia bacterium
CCAGATCGAAGGAAATTTCGGTCCGGGGATTAAAGGGGTTGGGTACGTTGAGTCCCAACGCCGTCACCCGAGGGGCGGTTCCATCCCTCACAGGTGTCACGTACCGGACGAGGGTGAAATGCAGGCCCCAGGAATTCAGGGTTCCCGTGTTGCCCGCAATGGTGTCAATCACCGTCAGGGCCCAGCCACCCTTGTTGGACAGATCAACCCAATCATCCAGACTGCCCGGGCCATCCACTGTCAGGTCCGCGGGCCAATTGCCGGCCAGATCAGCCAATCCGGCTCCCGAGTGATCGTGGAGCGTAACTAGGGTTCCGTCGGGACCCGTCAGCAGGACCTGCAACTCACCCCGGTCGGGATGGGTGATGTCGATATCCACGGTCACTTCCAGCATGAAGCCCGAATCTTCGACCGGCACGTTGATCACGCTGGATGTCCCCCCTTCCACACCGTCGGGAATGGAGGCCGAGGGTGTCGCCGCATAATCGATCCGTCGCCAGGGACCAGTAGTAAAGGAGAACGCGCATTCCGCCCCCTGATAGGGCAACGCGGTGGCGAACCCGTTGACCCCCGACGCGGCGAGGTAATATTCCACCAGCGCGTTGGCCGACTGACCGGGAATGTCGGCGGCATACGTATCGGCCGTCCCGGTGGCCGTCAGAGGTGCAAACGTCCAACCGCCGTTGTTCACCCGGTAAACCAGCTGAATGCCTGCGGGGTCCAAACCGACTCGATCGGTGATGACCGCGGTGACCCCATAGGGTCCGGTCGTATCCTCGGTATCCGGTAGTGGTTGATGATCAATGACCGGTCCAAACCAGGTGGCCGCCGCCCAGGCATTGACAATGCCCCATCCCATATCGTTATCGGGAGTCTGCGACTGGCTCGCGGTCTGCTGCAGCGCCTCGATGATCTGCATGGGTGTCAACTGCGGCACACGCTCCAGCATCAAAGCGACAACGCCGGAAGTCAGCGGGCAACTGAACGAAGTGCCGGAGGCGTTCACATAGGCAAAATCGTTGGTGGGGTCGGCCACGGTGTTGGAAATTCCCAGGGCCGCGACTTCGGGTTTGATCCGTCCGTCAAAGGTGGGGCCCGGTGAAGAGAAGTAGGTGACAAGCCCGTCGATGTCCACGGCCCCCACGGTCAAAACACTGTCCCCATCGGCCGGGGCGCCCATTGTGCCGGTCGATGTGCGCGAATTCCCCGAAGAGTTGATCACCAGCAGGCCTCTGCCCGCAGCCAGGTCGGCAGCGATCGTCGTTACGGCGGTGTTGCCGTCCAGATCCGAAAATTCATACCAATCGAAATAGCTCAGCGATGATGAAGCGATGTCCGCGCCGAAGGACTCGATCCACTCCAGACCCGCCACCCAGTAATCCTCCTCGATGGGTTCTTCCAGGGAAACATCTTCGGTCTTGGCCAGCACCACCGAAGCGCCGTACGCCGGCCCCACCAGGCTGCCGGGCATGTTGCCGGCCACGGTCGACAGTGTCATGGTGCCGTGGCTGCGTGATCCTTCGGGATCATCGATTTCGTTATCGACTTCGGAATCGTCATTGATGAAATCCCACGTCCCCAGAACCGGAATTTCCCGCAGGGCTTCGTGCGCCGTGCGGAAACCCGTATCGAGCATGCCGATCAGCACTCCTTTGCCGGACAGGCCGACATCGTGCAGGGGCGGAACGTTGATCTGCTGCATGGCTTCGAGGTTGCCGCCGTAATCGACGGTTCCTGAAGCCGAACTCTTACCGGTCGTTGGCAGCGGCACCACGGAAACGGGATCACCGATGGGTGTGGGCACAGCCGCTCGGTGGGAACGATTTACCAGATCCATCCCGGCCACGCACTTCAGGCGGGACAACCTTTCGGCCTGAACATGGGTGACCCGATAACTGGCGGCATTCAACCAGCGGCTGATCTGCCGAGGGGTCGCGCCGGTGAGCCGGGCCTGGGCAAGATACTCAGGATTGACTGCCAGATCGGCCTCGTCGACCAGTCGGCCCCGCGGCTGAGCAACCTTGGCCCTGCGGCGAGCGGCCCGGGGCGAAAGATCATCTTCCGCCTTGTCCAGAGCGTCCTTTAAGGCGGGCCCGGACAGGCCCTTATCCCCAAAAAACACCCAGACAACCCAAGGGCCATCACCGCCGAGGGCTTCGGTAAGCCGGGGCGACATCACCGAACCGGTTTCCCTCCCCGGGTGAGAACACCATACGAGAGCGATCAACAGAACAAAACAAGCTGCAGACAGAAATTTGTGGGATCTGGACATGGGCGACTTTCCGTGAGTTTGAACCGGGGAATCCATCTGTGAACCATGATTATATCAAAAAAACCGGGTGAGCGAAACGTTCTCCGTTCCCTGGTTGCCGACCGCCTTCCCTCACGGCGCGGAATCCCGGGTCTCGGTTGATAAGTCGATGACGCTGCCGACTCCCTTTTCATGCCAAAGTCGATGGCAGGATGAGCAGAGCGTCATCAGGTTTTCCGCCTTGTTGCTTCCCCCTTTCTGTCTCGCCACGATGTGATGGACTTCCAAAAACCTGGTTCGCCCGCAGCCCGGGGCCTGGCAACGGTGTTGATCTCGCGCCAGCACCTCCCTTCGGGTGCGGGGCGGGATCGTGGTCGTGTTGCGGTCTCCTTGTTCGCAAACCGCCGCGTCGCAGCGCATTCGTTCGGATTCGGCGCGGCTCAATTCGCGTTCGCCCGCGTCGGTTTGGACGGTCATGCGGCCGGTTGCGGCGTTTTCGTGGACGTGGATCTGGACCGGGGGACGGCTGGCGACAACCCCCCGGGGGGTTAATTCGGACTCCTTTATCTCTATTATGGCCGCCAAACCTTCCAGCATCAATTCACCCCGGTCAGCCGGAATACC
>JAGLCY010000363.1 GCA_023270185.1 Candidatus Krumholzibacteriia bacterium
GGGCACGGTTTGCCGAAAACACAGGAATAAATGGGAACATCGTGGCCGCGAGGATGACAGCCGTCCAGAAAACCACGCAACGGGTATCTCCACTCCGGACTTGGTCTTTTCCCGAATGTTCATCCCGGACCATTGAAACTCCCCGCCAATCATGGCTGTAAAAACAGGCCGGCGAATAAATGCCGGCCCGTAGTGTCGCAAATAATCCTCCGAGGGTCGATCCCTTACCTCGCCAAGGTGACCTTCCTGGTCAAAACCTCGTTGATGCCCGGGCCCTGGACCCGCAGCCTCGCGAAGTAGATCCCGCTGGCCGCAGGGGCGCCTCCGTCTGTCATGCCGCCCCAGGAAGCCACGTGATGTCCCATGTTCACTTCTTTACGCGTGACCAGGCTCACCCGGTGCCCACGTACGTCGAAAACCTCGAGATTCACGACAGCGGGACCTGGCACCGCGAACCGGAAAGTGGCCGACCCGTTGCTCGGGTTCGGCCAGGGAGCCGCGAAACTTACTCGGGTAATCGCATCCACGTCATCTTCAACCGGAGTGACCAGGTCCTCGGGGCAGTCGGAGCAACCTGTCCGCTGGGGATCGTGGCCCGCCATTCCCCAGGTTCGCGTTGGATCGTTGGGCGTCTCATTGACATCCACGACAATGAGCTGACCATTGCTGAGCAGCACCAACTCGTTGCTGCCGTCCAGATCGATATCACCCATGGCGGAAGCCTCGTAAAAATTATCATCGGCGGACATGGGCCACCCGGGAATCACGCGTCCGAAGTTGTCCCAGGCCCAGGCCTGCTGTCCACGGGAACCCATGACGACATCGCTGGAGGACCCCTGGACCCTTCCTATGATCGGGGACCCGTAGTTGGCCCAGCCACCGGTTCCGGTTGGAAAACCGACTCCCTCCACACCGTCGTACCACAGCAGGTGCACCACATAATTGCGGGCCGCGGTAACGATTTCCGGTTCCGAGGTACCCAGCATATGACCAATGGCCGCGGTGCTGAGTTTTGTCCCGGTGTAACTCGTAAAGGGGAAGCCCGGCAGGTCGCTTCCGTCCTGATCGATAACGTAAAGTATGCCGTTTATCAGGGGCACAACGATTTCCATGTCGCCATTCAAATCGAAGTCGCCCAGGGTCGGGGAGCCCGACAGGATGGCCGGCAGGTAGCGGCCGAAAACCGGTTCACGCTCGAATATTGACGCGGCGAGAATGACTTCTTCAGTGGCATAAACGGCTTCAGGTATTCCATCTCCGTTCACGTCTCCGATAGCCGGGGCATGGGTGGCCAACCGGGCGAATCGATGACTTACCGTGCCGGGGAAAATCCTTCCGGCATAATCCAGGTAGTAACCATCAACGCCCACGCCCACGGCGATACCCCGTGGATACGGTCCCTTTCCGAAAGCCCCGATGGCAAGGAAAGCAGGGTTGGCGCCGGAATCACCATAGGGCCAGTCGCCCTCCGCCATCTGGCCTTGCGCATCGTAGCAATAGACAAGCCCACTGTTGCTGCCCGCAACGATGGACATCTCACCGTTACCCCGCAGATCACCCACCGCGACGGGACTTTCCGACAGGCCCTCCCCAATATCCACCGGCCAACCGGGAAGCGGAGTGCCATCGTTCTGATAGATCTGGATTTTACCTGCACTGTCGCCAAAAACAATTTCGAGATCTCCATCGCCGTTGACATCGACCACCGCGGGCGCCGACCGCGGGGTCGCGCCCAAGTCAACCGGGAAGCCGGGCTCGGTGATGGGATAACCGGGATCGCCCCGCCATTCGGCGTCGAACATAATGCCGTCATCCAATAAAACGCCCCACTGGTAGTCGTTCCATATCATGGCCGGCCGGAAATCATGGGCGGGATTGAGAGCCAG
>JAGLCY010000364.1 GCA_023270185.1 Candidatus Krumholzibacteriia bacterium
CCTGATGTCACGCACGCCGCCGATCGTGAACCAGACGATGACCACCATCGCCACGGAAAGTTCGATCCAGATCTTCGTGTGCCAGAATCCGAGCCACCAGGAATCGTAACGCGACCAGTCGCCGTCGCGGATTTCACGGGTGAGGAAAAAGATGGTCGCGGCCGCGAAAATCAGCACCCAGATCACGTTCCAGCTCCAGGTCAGCAGATATAAAATCTTATCCCGGCGGCTGAACTCCGCGGTGATGCCGAGCGCGCGCCATCTGTGGCTCACGGTATCGGCGCCGGTGCCGGTTTCGATTTCGCCGGCCACTTCATACTTTCCGCGGTGCAGGAGGCGGTCCAGGTCGAAGGGCGCGTGTCCCATCGCTTTTTGGCTCAGGGAAACGGCGACGTAGACTCCGGTGCACGACCACATGGCCCAGCCCCAGAGTTGCTGGCCGTTGGGCAGGTACTCGCTGACCCAGATGGCGGCCCTGACGGCGTTGTCGGGCCCCAGGAAATCGAACAGGCCCCAGAAAGCCACCCCGGCTTCGTTCCACGATCGCTGTGATTGTTCCAGGACAAATCCCGTCATGGTCAAGGTCACTCCGGCGATGCCGGCGGACCAGGCCCCGGCCGTCGTGCCCCATCGCGTGTAGAGTCCCCCGATGATCACCGCTCCGGACCAACCTGCGAAGATGGCGCCCGTCAGGGCAAAAAACAGCAGGATGGCCTGGCTCTGCTTGTAGAACAGGCTGAAGATGAAAATAACCACGGCGACTGCCACCACGCCGCCGCGCAGCAGGCGCAGGTGGACCACCGGGGACAGGGGTGTGCGGCGGAAGGGCATCACAACATCCTGGATGAAGATGCAGCTCCACGAATGCAGGTAGGTGTTGTGGGTGCTGATGAAGGCACCGACCATCAGGGCGGCGAAGGCGCCCATCAGACCGGCCGGCAACAGGGCGGCCAGCACCAGGGGCGCGCGCATCTGGTTTCGTACGGCCTCGTTGGTGATGGCATCCAGGTTCGTGGTGATCTTCCCGGCAAACCCCACCCAGTCCGGGTGATGCATAACGGTGAAAACCAGAATCGGCACCAGGGTCATGAACACGTCCTGGGAACGACCGCGCCACAGGCCGAGAACGCCACCCATCTTGCCCTCGTGGGCGGTGCGGGCCGAGCTGTTGTAGGCCTGGGTTCCCTGCCATGACATGGCTCCGTAGAGCAGACCGACCACGCCGATCAAAAAATAGCTGAAGTTGAAATCGGAGACGTAACCGGTGTCGAAGGGGTTGATCTTCGAATGTCCCGCGGCCGTCTGCGAAAGTACCTCGCCCACGTTGCCCCATCCCACCAAAAGCAGCAGGTAGATTGCCAGGACCAGGAAAACGAGGTTGGCGAAGGCCCCCTGGATGAAGTCGGTGATCATCACCGAAACCTGGCCGCCGACAAAGACGAAGTAGACCGCGGTGACCAGGAGGATCGCCATCAACGAGGGAAATACGGGCAGCGCCACGGCGCCAAGCTGCCAGGTTTCGGGAAGGCCCAGATAGTGGATGAAAAATCGGGCGCCCACGGCGGGGAAGATGCCGAAGTTGATCAGTCCAGCACCGAAGGCCACTGTGCCGGCGAAAATGCGGAAGCGGCGGCTGTAACGATGCTCGAAAAACTCGGCCAGGGTCAGGGCGCGGGTGCGGCGGAAGCGGTAGTTCACCCAGCCGCTGATTGTCACGATCATCTGGATCAGGGCCATGCTCAGGCCCCACCAACTGAGGGCGAATCCCGCCTGGTAACCCATTTCCAGGTTGGCCACAACGGTGATGGCGCCCAGTCCCGCGATGCCTGCCGAGATGGTCAGCAGATAACGCCCGGCGGAGCGGCCGGCGGCGAGGTAGTCGGTCACGCCGCGCATATATCGTTTGGTCAGAATCACCGAACCCACGATTAGCGCGTACATGACAAAGACGATGGACCAGTCGAGTAAAGTCATCAGAAAAGGCGCGGCTCCTCGATGCGGGAGGCGTCCAGCGTGTGTCCTTCAAGCCGCAACAGCCGGGCCTTGGTGGTGATGCCACCGGCGAAGCCGACCAGCGATCCTCCCTTGCCGACCACCCGGTGGCAGGGCACGAGGATGGGCAGGGGATTGTGGCCCGCCGCCTGGCCCACAGCGCGGAAGGCGGTGGGTTTGCGCATCGAGCGGGCGATCTGGCCGTAGGTGCGCACCTTGCCGTAGGGAATCTTCAACAGTTGTGTCCAGACCTTGACCTGGAAGTCGGATCCCACCAGGTGCAGGTCGATGGTGAAGTCGGTGCGGCGCCCAACGAAGTAGTCGGCCAGTTGGCCGTGCAACTCCTGGAAGTGGCGGGGGACTTCCTTGATCCCGGTTTCCTCGGGGTAGATTTCACGGGCGATGGCGTGGGCCCGGATGTGGTATTCCCAGGCCTTGGGCAGAAACTCCAGCCGGGCAAGGCCACCAGGGCCGGATACGGCCAGCAGGGGGTCCAACACCGTTCTGAGCAAAGCGTATCGCACCATCGAGTTTCCTCCGCGGATGTCAGAAATGATAGGCGGGGATCATAGCAGATATTTCCATTTTTGAAACCCGGGAACGGAAACCATATGTTAATTTATAACGTAGAAATGTCAGCTGATTACCTCCCACAACCTACCCCCATGCGGTTTTTGTCCAGGAGGACTCCAATGTCTGTCTCGAAAATCCACGGCCTTGTCCTGATCTTCATCATGTTGGCGTGTACTGCCGCCGCGCAGGACGCTCTCGAACTCGAGTTCGAGAAATACACTCTCGACAACGGCCTGCAGGTCATCCTGCACGAGGACCACACCATCCCCATGGCGGCGGTGAACATCTGGTACCACGTCGGCAGCAAGAACGAGAAACCGGGCCGCACGGGATTCGCGCACCTGTTCGAACACATGATGTTCCAGGGTTCGGAAAATCACGATTCCGACTATTTCCTGCCTTTGCAAAAGATCGGCGCCCAGGTCAACGGATCGACCAACAAGGATCGCACCAACTACTGGGAGAACGTGCCGTCGGATCAACTGAAGATGGCGCTGTTCATGGAGTCGGACCGCATGGGTTACCTGGTGCCGGCCATGACCCAGGAAAAGCTCGACAACCAGCGCGACGTCGTGAAAAACGAAAAACGGCAGGGAGAAAACCGTCCCTACGCGAAGAGTCGCAGGATGATGCTCGAGTTGATGTATCCCGAGGGACATCCTTATCGCTGGACCGTGATAGGAAGCATGGATGATCTGTCGGTCGCCTCAAAAGAGGACGTGGCCGATTTTTTCAAGCTGTACTATGCGCCCAACAACGCGTCACTGTGCGTGGCGGGAGATTTTGATCCCGCCGAGGTGAAGCAGTGGATCGAGGAATACTTCGGGACGATTTCTCCCGGCCGCCCGGTGGATCGCCTGACCGGTTGGACTCCTACTCTCGACGGTGAACGCCGCGCCCTGGCCGAAGACGCGGTCGAGCTGCCGCGGCTGTACATGCAGTGGCACTCTCCGGGTTGGTATCATCCCGGTGACGCGGAGTTCGACCTGCTGGCCGGTATCCTCGGCTCCGGCAAGACTTCCCGCCTGTACCAGACTCTTGTCTACGATTTGCAGATCGCCCAGGA
>JAGLCY010000365.1 GCA_023270185.1 Candidatus Krumholzibacteriia bacterium
TCGGGCGCTCCCGGGATCCCAGACTCACCTCGACGAAACAGCCCAGATCCATCCTCTGCCGACGACTCGACTCCGATTCCCCGCCAGTCGGGCTTTGGTCCCGGATACGGTCGTAAGGCAGTACCAGATCGGTTCCCTCGAGGGCGAACTGCCGCGAGTAGGACAACCCGGGCAGGATAGCCATGGTCACCGGCGCCGGCAGGGAAAGAAACATCCGGGCCGCCTCGCTCTTGCTGTAGCCCCAATCATCGATAATGATCGCCACCACGGGGCCTTCACCCGCGGCAAGCCGTGACCAGGCGGTCGATTGGATTCCGCCTCCCCAGTGCACGTCGGGCCGGCGGTCCGCGCGATGCAGGACCAGGGTGTGGGTCGGCCGGTCCGGCACGCCTACGTCCATCCGCAACATGTCCTTTTCCTCGTTGGGATGGATCTGGTCCTCGGGCAGGCGGCGGGACGGGAACAGGCGCTCGGCCCACAGCACCCGCGCCCCGCGGGATTCCACCGCCTTGGCAACCCTTCCCTGCAGGTCCCACCAGGTGATGTCTTCTGTGATGGGGATGGTCCGGCAGCGCACCGAGGCGCCGGGCCCTAATTGGGGCGCCGGCCAGTCGTGGTCCGCTCCCCGGCCCGCGGCCGGATCCGAGGTCGCGTCCGCGGGACCATGTGTGAACCCCGGCAAGGCCTCGGCGAGGGCCCCTTCCACGGTCATCTGGACTTCGGAGAACATCTTGTCCGAACCGAGTGTAAGCAACGTGGCCTGACCCGATCCGGTCTTCGCCCACTTCAGCAGGCCCACTCCCGCCACGACAACGACCACCGCCGCGCCCAGCACCCAGGGCATCACCCTGCTGGTCCGGGAGGACTTGGCGCGGGACTTACGGGTGGCGGCCGCCTTCCCGGATTTTCGTTTGGACTTCCCACCTGATTTGCGGCGGCGGAGGGATTTGACGAAGGCACGGTTGAACAGGTTCAAATCAGCGCTATCCTTTGGCAAAATTTCCTGTGGGGTTCCAGTAGCGAACAGGTCGGGAAATAGTAGCCGAGAAGGGAATTCCTGGCCAGACCTGAGCCTTAAAAAAATGAAAAAAAGGAGGGAGCGGTGAAGCTCCCTCCGTGAGGAACAGAAATCCGGGGGTGGATCCGGGTCAGGATCCTCCACCGTTCGTGAGGTCAACCTGGCCCCTCATCTGGTAATACTTCTGCACCGTGCCCTCGTGCATGGAATCACGGCTGGCCACGTAGAACTTGATGGTTCCTTCCACCTTCAGGGTCGAGAATCCCTCGCCACGATCGAACAGGAAATCCACCTCGAAGGGAGCCCATTCGGCGTTGGGAATAATGTCGTCTCCGGGTGAAACCGTCCAGGCATCCAGCGCCCGGAAGTTGCTGAAGGAGATATTATTCACACCGGGCACCAGATTCCCGTCGGGATCTTCCAGGGAATCGCCGGAGAACATGCGCTCGTGGATCCTCAACTCCTCGTTCACGTCGAGGGTGGTTCCGACATCCGGAAAATCGATGATCGTCTCTTCCTGCAGGATGGTCAGGAAGTCCGGATGCATGATCTTCCGGTATTCGTCGTAATCCATGGTTTCGTAGATGGTCTGGAAGTTAGCCATCAACACATCGGGAGATCCGGGAAAAGGCAGGGCCGGCGGCGGCGGCGGGGGATCGTCTCCGGGATCATCATCAGGCGAAAAAATGCAGCCGGCGGTGGCGACCAACAGGGCAAACCCCGCCAACAGCAGAAAAAACTTCGATTTCATTTCACTTTCCTCCAACAGGCCAGGGCTTCAACGGAAATCTATTCCCCACGTTTCGTAGGGGTCCGGATTCAGAAACCCGCTTCTTTTTTAAGGAACCATCAGCAATTTTAACATAAAGGGCGATTAATGGCTACCAAAAGTTCCGCGCAACACCCCCATCGTGTTCAGAAGCTGGCCGCTGCCAGGATCGCTTTCCCCTTGAAGGTCTCTCCACTCGTAAATATACCAAAAATTCGCCTCGAGTCTAAAAATAACGTCGCATTTGCCACGATACCGCACCACGGAGCCATCAACGTTATTGGTCACCACCAGGTCGTAAATGATGTCCTCGATGGTCATTTCATTGCCGGAAGGCGGCGGAAAAACGTAGCCGTCCTCGGTCATCTTGGCGACGATACTGACGTTACTGTTGTAGAAGTTGTTGATAAACGTCACTTCCCGGGCCCGGTCCCAATCGACAAACGTATTCGGCGGGAACTGGTCCCTGGCCTCGTCATCCGGAATATACCGGAATTCGATCTGGCTGATATTGTCTTCCCAACCAGGCGCGTGCGTGGCAAACAACGATTTTCCCAGGTTGTTCCACACGTTGGCCGGAGTGCTTCTGGGAAGGTAATCGACCTGGACGCCGGTGCCGGGCGGTTCGGGATCCCGCGGGGAGAACAGACAACCCGACAGCAGGATCGTTCCGATCACAAGCCAGCCGGCGGCCAGGATCAGACCCCTGCCGCTGGTCATTTTGCCGGAAAGGCCCATAACCATCTCAAAACTCCCATTTCAGCCAGATGTCCGCTTCCCAGTAGTCGGAACTTGTCTCGGTGACGCTGGGACCGAAGGCATTATACTTCCTGACCATGGCAGAAAGTTCCAAAGGATTTTTTTGAAACC
>JAGLCY010000366.1 GCA_023270185.1 Candidatus Krumholzibacteriia bacterium
CCGACCAGCACGTTGTTGGTCTTGGCCTTGCGGATGACGCTGAAGACCATCAAAAACCACATCACAAGGCCGGTGAGCAGGCCGATGTCCCAGACGCGGCCCAGGTTGAGGAACTCCCGTCCCTCGTTACCTAGCCAGAACCAGACATCGCGCAGTTGGCCGGTGGCTCCCATGTAGATGCCGATCAGACCACCGCCGCCGACGATCAGCAGGGCGGCCCAGAGAACGTCGACCAGCCAGGGAAACTTCAGGTCCTCTTCGGCGACCATGGGCGCGATCAGCAAGCCGCCCACCAGCCAGCCGATGGTGACCCAGATGATGGCCAGGTTCACGTGCAGCGCGCGCATCACGTTGAACGGCAGTTGTTCCTGGGAGAAGATGAAGTTCTGGCCGGGGTCGGTGTAGATATGGGCCAGGTAACCGCCCAGGATCATTTGCAGCAAAAGGAACAGGCCCACAATAGGAACGTACTTCAACAGCTTTTCCTGGGAGGGGAACAACTTGTTGATGACGATGGCGCTGGCTGGCTCATCGGTGGGTTTGTCCTTGAGCAGTTTCTCGTAGGCGATGACCAACACCAGGATGGTGCCCACCCACAGCGCCAGCAATTCCCAAAGTGACCAGTAGTGGCTGTTCCAGCCGGTGTCCTGACCGATCATGGGCTCGGGGGGCCAGTTGTTGCTCCAGGTGCGGTCGGTGCCGGGACGGTTGGTGCTGGCCACCAACTGTGCCCAATCGACGAAGGTGGCGATTTTGGCGGCCTCATCGGCGTGGATCACCCCGCCGGTCCAGGCTGCTTCCTTGTTGCCGTCGACCAGGAAAGACACCAGGTATTCGCGGTTGGCCTTGAAGGCCGCCGTCGAGTTGGCCGAGTAGGCGACGGTGTCCTCGTTCAGGGTCGGGGTGCCTTTGACGTCTTCAGTAACCATGGCGCGAATCAGCGCCGCCTCGGGTCCGTTCAAGTCGTCATAGGCGAGGCCGTATTTTTCCCGGGCCAGCCCGTCGGCCAGGAAAACGGCGCGGCGGTGCAAAAACTCGGTGGAAAAATCGGGGCCGAGGTAGGCGCCCATGCCGAGCATGGTGCCGTAGTCCATGAGGTCGAATTGCTGGAAGTAGCCTTTGCCTTCCACGATGTCGTCGTAGGTGTAGAGCACGTTGCCCTGATGGTCGACGACCTGGGCCGGAAGTGGTGGCACCTCCTTGGCCAGATTGGCGGTAAAGACGATCAGGATCACGACCATGAAGATGGCCACGGTCCAGAACGCCGTGTACAGCCCCTTGCGGGACAGCAGCTTGTCAAGCCACGACGGATTCATGAATTTTCTCCTCGGTTGTTGGCGGCTGCCAAATGAACCACCCTTGTAAAAATGCTACTCTGAAGTAGCACTTATGGTCATAAAAAACCCGGTCAGATTTTTTTTCCTTCACTTTCGGCCAGTTGAGCCAGGGTCGTGGATTTCAGCATTTCCAGGATGCCGTCCTTGTGACCACTCCAGAATTCGTGCATGGGGCAGGGGTTCTTCTCGTCGCAACGATCAAAACCCAGGATGCATCGCTCGTAGCTTTCCAACCCCTCAACAATGTCCACGATTTCAGCCAACCGGATGTCCTCCAGGGGGCGAACTATTCGGTAGCCACCCGCCTTGCCTTTTACCGATTCGACCACTCCCTCGGAACCCAGCCGGCTCATGAGCCGGCCCAGGAACTTGTAGGGTATGCCCAGGTTGTCGGAGAGGCTTTTGACACTGTGCACGCCTCCACCGCTGTGGGCCATGGAGACCAGACAGCGGATCGCGTATTCGGATGACTTGTACAAACGCAAAATGCTACCCCCGGGTAGAATATAAAATCCGACCTATACCGGGGCAAGGTGAAATTGAACAAAAATCCACCAGATATGCTTCCTGATTG
>JAGLCY010000367.1 GCA_023270185.1 Candidatus Krumholzibacteriia bacterium
GATCTGGTCGATGAGGTCGGCGTTTTTGATGATGACCACGACCATCGTCAGCATGAAAACCATCAGGATCACGGTCATGATGTCGGTGAACGACGGCCACAACGATGTGTCCGCCGCGGAAGTCGACCGGTTGAGTCTCAGATCAGTGTAGCCGCGAAAAAGATGCACAGGTCGCCTCCTTCCTTTACCGGTTCAGCCTGAATCCTTCGACCAGAACTTTACGCAGTTCGGCCAGTTGCGAGAGCGATTCGTCCAGTTTGCCGTTCTGCGTATCCTGCCGGGCGATGATCGCGTCACCCTGTTCCTGTCTGGCGCGCGCGCCGTCGTCGATCCGGACCACCGCGCCCTCAATGCCGCCGAGACCTTGGCGCATTTCGGCGACCAGTTGGCGGACATCTTCGACCAGGAGTTTGGTCTGGTGGTTGACGGCTTCGGTCTCGAAGGAGAAATCGGGGATCATGTACAGTAGGGCCGCGCGTTCGAGCTGGCTGACGACCCAGGTTTGCAGGTCGGTGAACCGGTGGAAAAAGAACGTGAAGAAGAAGTAGCAGACGATGGCCGTGGCTGTGGTCGTCAGGGCTGTGTTCATACCCAGCAGCATAAGGCCCATACCTGAGCCCGGGACGGCGGTCTGCAGCACGTCGGCTGCCCCGATCAACGCGAAGATCAGCGAACTGACCGTGCCGAACACGCCGGTCAGGATCAGTACGTTGTTGACGAAGCGGGGAAATGAAAGGTGCAGCGATTCACCCGCCAGCATGATGGCTGAAATTGCACCATGATCCACGGGGCCGCCGCCCTCGAACAGTTCCTTGATGGTGGAGTGGCGTTCGATCAAAAGCGAAGGCTCTTCGAAGTCGGCAAGGATGTCCGCGGTGGGATAACCCTCGGCGCGGCGCGCCATGAATTCGGTGATCTGGATTTCCTGCCGCTCGTAGTGGCGGACTTTCAGGAACAGCTGCCAGATACCCATGACAAAAAGCAGGAAGACGACGCCGTTGAGAATCAGGGGCCGCGGGTCGCCGAACAGGACGGCGGCCACCGCGTCGATCTTCCAGAGAAACACCAACACGGCCACGGTAACGGCCAGCGCCAGAATGACAGCCATCTGGACCAGGATCTGTCGGCTTCGCGTCGGCATGCATGCCATCCTTCATCAAGGTGGAATTCAAGGTCGGAATGTTACCATACGATATACCCGGGGACTGGTTTCGGCACCGGGCAATCTTCTGATTAAATTAAGGGCCAATGCCGCCGCGATGCTTTAGAATCCGCAAAATGACGTCAAAAACAAAAATGGCTCCCGGTTTGCTGAATAGATGGAAACAGGGCGACCGTCCCGCGCTGATGGTCGCCGGGTTCCTGGGCGCTGTGTTCTACTTCTTCCGTTTCGGTTTCGGCTTCCTGAACCCCGGCCGCGTCGATTGGCTTCTAGGCATGGCCGACACCGCCTTCAACCAGCTCGCCTGGACGTTTTTCCGCTACGATTCCTGGCACTGGCCCCCGGGAGTGGTGAAAACATTCATGGCGCCGGGCGGCACCACCATCGGCGTCGCCGACACGCTGCCCCTCCTCGCTTTTCCTTTCAAGATGATCTCCTTCCTGCTGCCGGACACTTTCCAGTACGCGGGTCTGTGGCTGTTGACCAATCATGTGCTGATGGCCGTCTTCGCGGTTTGTCTGACAGGATTGTTTTTCCGGCCGCTGCTGCCGCGGTTTTTGGCGGCCGGAGTGCTGGTGCTGTGTCCGGCCTGGCTCATCCGCGACGGTCACTTCGCCCTGTCGGCGCACTGGGTGTATCTGGCCGCGCTGTGGCTTTACCTGAAAGAGGGGAGCGGCCGCCCCTATATCAGATGGTGGATATTGGCGGCGGTGGCAGCCCTGATCCATCCCTACCCGGCGGTTTTCACTTTGTGTTTCCTGGCGGCCGACCAGGCGCGGCGATGGTGGATAACCCACGAGGTTTCTCCGGTGTCGGCAGTGATTTCCGTGGGTGGCGGCGTCGCGATCGTGGTCACCCTCTGGTACCTGGCGGGGTTTCTGCGGATCGGACATTTGCCCGTCGGCAATCTTACTGAAGACGCTCTCTGGTCGGCGAGTTTCCACGCGCTCTGGGATTCCCAGGGACGGGCGTTTTTGTTGCCCGCGCTCCCTTTGGGTAATCATGAACCGTTCGAAGGATTCGTCTATCTGGGCGCCGGGGGATTGTTGGCGGTTTTGGCCTCTGTGGTGTTTGGCGGTGGCCGAAAAATCGGGTCCCGCCTGGTTCGGCACTGGCCGTTGGCCCTGATCCTGATGCTGTGCGCCCTGTATGCCTACGGCCCCCGGACGGACCTGGGCGACCAGCTGTTCAGGGCCCAGGCGCGCTTTTTATGGCCCCATTTCTATGTTCTGGTGGCTGCGGGATTGATGGCGCTGGCCCGCTGGAATCGCCCGCGTTGGCCTGTGGTTATTGTCGCTGTGATGTTTGTGGTCCAGGTCATCGATCTGGCGCCTTTGTTCGACCGGAAAACCGAATACGATGCCAAGAGTTTCACGTCCCGGATGCAGGATCCCCAGTGGGCCCGTGCAATGGCGGGGGCCGACCTGCTGCTGACCTTGCCGGCTTCGACCGCCACCACGGTGTTCGAGGATGACTTCGTGGACCTGACGGTAATGGCGCACGAGTTCGACGTGCCGACGACCGCCGGCTTTGCGACACGAAACTATCTGGGTGATATCAAGGCGGCCGAGGAACTGGCGAGGGACTTCCTGTTCAGCAACCATCCCGACCCGAGAACCGTGGGTGTTGTGCGGCGCTCACATTTCGCCGAGATGTTCCCGGATTTTTCTTCAGATCTGCGCTGCACTGACCTCGACGGCTTCCCCGTGTGTTTCGCCCGCGACGGAGGGTTTCGACCGGACCGGGAGTACCGGGTAGAGGCTGTCGGCCTGGCGGATTTCCTGTCCGCCCACATGGACAAGACCCTGATCCTGGTCGGCAAGGCCGATGTGAGAGGCGTGTTGACTCGGGATGCCGTCGAACTGCTGGCGGGCCTCGGGTCCCGCATCGCCCAACTGCCGGTGGGGGCGTCCTACGCGAGTATCATCGTTCACGGGGGTTTGGTTTTCGAGAGGATGCATCCTGAAAACGCGATCGAGGTGACCGGTGAGCGCAACTCGGGCATGGGGCCCGTTCGGATGGTGAAAGAAATGAATATTACTTCCAGCGGCACGGGCACCGGTAAATACGCCTCGGTCAAAGTTGACGGCAGGGAAATCCTGTTCAACCGGGACGGATTGAACATCGCCGTGATCGACGACCGGCAGGAAGTTTTGGCGGTGGCGACCTTTGGCGATCTTGGATCACTCAGCGGTCTGGCCGCCACGGCGGGCGGGCTGGTTTTTACTCTTGTTAAGGTGGATTAAGGATCTCCCGGGGGGTTCCCCAAACGCCCCAATCAGTCGTAGTCCAACCGGGTTTTCTTATCGGCCATCAGAATCTTCAAGTCATCCTGCGCCACCATCCCGGGCCATGTGCCCAGATCCTGATGAACCAGATTGTACTTCTCCGGCACCGGGTGCGTGCCCATGACGACCTCCATCCCGAACTGACGCGGGATGTATTCCATGAAGTAATCGA
>JAGLCY010000368.1 GCA_023270185.1 Candidatus Krumholzibacteriia bacterium
GTGCGTGAACAGCTCGAGGTGCCGGCGGATATCGGCCAGGACGAGATCATCGCCCAGGCTTTGGCGAGCGATAAGGTGCAGAGTTGGACTGAGGGCAAGACGATCGTCAAGACGATCTATGTGCCGGGGAAGCTGGTCAGCGTGGTGGTGAAGTAGTCCAGCTCAGATATTCATTCTTAGCGCCCGCTTGGCGGCCATCTTCATTTTATAGGGGAAGCTCCTGCGCCAGTTCAGGAGCTTCTTCAGTTCCTCCGCCATTTCCCGGCCGGCTTCGTAGCCACGGGCGCGGCAGGCCTCGCCGGCACTGAAATCCGCCCAGTGAAATTCCGTTACGGCGGGGCGGATGACAAAATCGGCCTGGTCGCAAACGTACTTGTTCAAGCGCTGGCGCGCGATGGTGTTGCTGCGAAGAATCATGTCCAGTCCCGTGGAAAAACTGGTTTCCTCATAGGCCGGGATGTCCACCGCGATCACGAAATCGGCGCCTAGATCCCGGCATGCTTCCACCGGGACCCGGAAGGGCCCGCCGCCATCGCAGATCATCCTGCCATCAGTGGTGACTGGTGGAAAGATTGAAGGAATGGCGCTGCTGGCGTAGATGCCGTTGATGACCGGTCCGGAAGTGTAGACGACCTTGTCGCCCGAAATGAGATCCAGGGCAACCGCGGCAAAGGGAATGGTCAATTCCTCGAAACCCACCGGACCGAACAGTTTGGCCAGTGGTCCCCGCAGCCGGCTCTCGTCCTGCTGAAAGGCCTGGGTCACGGTTTTTACGGCGATCATCTTGCGTTGCATGAAGTCGTGGATGCCGCTCAGGCGGCTCTGGGGATCCGAGGCCTCGTCCCCGTCACGGGGGACGAAGGGGGCCCAGTAGGAGGCGAAATCCTCGTTTTCCACATAGGCTTCCAGGCGTCGCCACACCTTGTCCGGATCGGGATCCTGGGCGTAGAGCCCGCCCACGATGGCGCCCATGCTGGTGCCGGCGACCAGTTGGGGCCGGATGCCTGCTTCTTCGAGAGCCTGAAGGACTCCGGCGTGAGCGAAGCCCCGGGCGCCGCCGCTGCCGAGGGCCAGGCCAATGGTTTGAGATCCGGACATGATCATGTTTCCTTGAAAAAGACTGTGGGCCAACCCCTCCTGGGGTGAACAATAACATCCGCAAGGCTGGGCACCAATGGGTCATTGACGCGTCGGGCACAACCCAAATAATTGGCAATTTCCTGTTTTATCACCGATTTTTTCCGGCTGGAATCCATTTTGCTTACGTATGGCAACCGTATGGCAACTGACCGCAGTTTCAACCGAATTGGGAGCAGGATATGTCTAAGAATAACGATCGTCCCGAATCTCCTTTTCTTGTCGAACGCCTGATGCGCGAAGCCCGGTTGAAAATGGAGGACATGGAATTCGTCTCCGAAGCCGAGTTCCGTGACAGGTTGCCGGATTTAATCGACGCTGGTCTCAGAGCCCAGCGGCTTGAAACCCTGAAGGACAACCCCGAGGAATTGGCCCAGGAACTGGCCTTCGAGGCCTACGAATCAGCGGATGGTGATTCAGCCCTCGAACTGGTGGACAAAGCCCTGTTGGTGGATTCGGACTGTGTCGATGCCCTGACTGTCCGGGCCTTTCTGACCATCGAAGACGCCGGGGAGTTGGTTTCCGCCCTTGAGCATGCCGCCACCTGCGGTAAAAATCGACTGGGCGAGGAATTCTTCGCCGAATTCATGGGTGACTTCTGGCCCATGGTCGAGGCCCGGCCCTACATGCGCACCATCAAACAGTTGGCCGAGGTCCTGTGGGCCATCGGCCGCCGCTTCGACGCGGTGGCCCATTACGAAAACCTGCTCGACCTTGATCCCGCCGACCACCTGGGCAACAGTATTCTTTTGCTGGGCAACTATCTCAGTATGGGAGAGGTGCAGCGGTCCTGGGATCTGCTCGAGGAACATGACGATGAATCCGGAGCGGTCTTCGCCTGGGCCTGGGTCCTGCTGTTCCTGTTGAACGGGGACAAAGATGGCGCGCGGGACGCCCTGGATCACGCCATGGCGGGCAACCCCCATGTGGCGCCATTGCTGGTGGGGATGGGCCTGGATGCCAAGGACGATTTACCTCCCTATTTCAAAGTCGGCAGCGAGGAAGAGGCGCGGTTCTGTCTCCAGGTTCTGGGCGAAGCCTGGGAAAGGTCGGGGGAGGCTCAGATGTGGCTCTACAGTGTGATGGTTGAAATGGGATTGATAGATCCGATGGGTGATGGACCCGAAGGTGGGGGGCCGGCGGCGCATTGAAATGGGGTTGGCGGCGGCGACCTAGCCTGAGCCGTCAGTTTGAGTCTGGGTTTTCAAAGTAATAAGGTGTTCATTTTCAGTGCTTTACTTGCCTCGATAACCCCCCGGGGGGTTGTTTTGGTGGTATTTGGACGGGTTTCAGCAGTTTGCAAAAATAATCCTCTTTTTCGCTGTTTTTTCTTGTTTCTTTCGTCTTTTGTACGTATATTGATCGCACCTCCCAAAACACCTGATTCCGGAGGATTATCATGTCTGAAATTTCCTTTATCCCCAATCAACCCGCCGCCAAAGTCCACGTTTCGCTCCAGCGTTCGTTGGTCGTCATGGATAATGCCCATCAGTGTGCCGTGCTGTGGTTCGGCGAAGTCATGCGGCGAAAGCTTTTCCGGGACCTGGGTCACTCCTCCATCAACCAGTACGCCA
>JAGLCY010000369.1 GCA_023270185.1 Candidatus Krumholzibacteriia bacterium
AGCCCCGGAGTTTTCCGGCGCTTTTCCCGCGGCCGCCAACCCTGACGTGGAAAATCAAAGGAGGATGTCCGACAACTCTCGTCCTATCCACCCGCAAGACGGGGAATCCCCCTCGTCGGAATTCAACAACGCACATGATGCGCCCACTGTGTCTTATCCGGAGGTTTCCGAATGAGAAAGCTTCTCCTCATCATCATCGGTCTGTGTTTTGTGGCCGCTCCCGCCGTCGCGTTTCATGACGGTGGTGTCGCCCATTGCAACGGCTGCCATACCATGCACAATAGCCAGAACGGGATACTAGTTGACCCAGCCAACCCCAATGGCAACCAGTTCCTGCTGAACAAGGCCGATCCCAGCTCGGTCTGCATCGCCTGCCACGATCACCTGGACAGGACCTACCCGGTTGGCGGCGATCCGCTGAGTCCTCCCGCCCAGCGTGAAGGCGGAAACTTCATCTTCCTGGATGAAGACAACCTGAACGATGGCCACGGCGGCGCGACCAACCCCATTCCCGGTGACGCGGCCGGTCACAACCTCGTCGCCGCGGAGTACGGATTGACTGCGGATGCCACGTTGACCGCGGCTCCCGGCGGGACGTTCCCGGCCGGTATCATGGGCTGTTCCAGCTGCCATGATCCCCATGGTTCGACCGACTTCCGGTTCCTTTACGGTGTTGGCCGCGGGCCTGACGGCTTCTCTTTCACCAACCCGGCTCCTGTCGCCGATGGTGTCTCCATCTTTGCCGGTGTCAGCGGCAGCTACCATACCGCCTACAAGAGCGGAATGAGCGCCTGGTGCGGAAACTGCCATGGCGATTTCCACAACAACAACACCAAGTTGATCCACCCCTCGGGCTCGACCCTGGGCGGCGGTGTTGCCACCAATTACAACTTGTACAATGGTTCGGACGACCTCAGCGGTGGTGCCCAGGCGACAGCCTACCTCATGGAAGTGCCTTTCGAGGATCCGGCAAACACCAACTTCAGCACCGCCGGTCCTTCGGCCAGCAGCCAGGTCTCGTGCATCACGTGCCACCGTGCCCACGCTACTTCCGCGCCTGATGCCGGTCGTTGGGACTTCAGCGTGTCACACTTGGCGGAAGATGGCCAGGAATCCGGATCGTATGCTATTCCCAACCCCTACACCGGGTTTCAGCGTTCACTGTGCAACAAGTGCCATGTGAAGGATAGGTTCAGCGAACAAATCGATGCCACTCCGTAGGGAGCCACTTGTTTAAATACCGGTGATACTTTGGTATCATCCCGAGACGCCCGGGCCGCTCGGCCCGGGCGTCGCCTTCAAAACAGGAGAGGCCTCTTGCTTCACAGGTTGCATGGAATCCGGCGGGTGATCGTTTGTATTCCCGTCTGTTCATTGCTGATCTTTTTTCTCACCACATCCAAGGTCGTTGCCGCGGGAAATTCCAGGCTGATGGTTTTTCTGGAAGTGCCCGGGTCGGTCGTTTCAACGGAGCTTGCCCTGGAGGGTCTGGAACTCCGTAACGGGGATCATTCAATTTCCTTGTCCTTGGAAAGAAATGATCTGGTTTCCGAAAACCTCGCAGGGAAACAGATCCTGCTGTCCAGTGCCGAGGTACCCTCGGGTTTTTATTCCTCGCTCCATTTCAACATCTCCAAAATCACCGGGCAGGTCGGTGTCGCGGAAGTTGTTCCCCACCTTCGGCCGGGCGGCCTGTCTGTTCCGCTGGATGTCGAACTTCCGGCTGGGCAAACCACAACCATCTTCCTGCTGTGGCGACCGGCGGCCGTCGACCCGGAAGCGGAATTCCATTCCCCGAAATTCGAGATCCAGATACCGGTGGTTCCTCCGCTGGGCTCCCTGGCTTTCGTTTCCAGCGCCGGGAGCGGTTCCGTGGTGATCATCAATCGGCTGACCAAACGTGTGGTCGGTGCCCTGGGAGTGGGGGACGATCCCCGCGGCTTGGCCTATTCCCGCAACAACCAGACCCTGTTCGTCGCCTTGGCCGGACAGGATGCCATCGCCGTGGTGGACGCCATGTCGCTTCGCGTGAACAACATCGTTCCCCTGCAGTTCGGGGACGACCCTTCCCGCCTGCTCCTGTCGCGTGACGAAGCAACCCTCTTTGTGCTCTGCCCCGGATCCCGGACACTGACCTCGCTGTCGGCATGGTCCATGCAGCAGCAGTTCAGGGTGGCGGTGGGTGAAGGTCCCAGGTCCATTGCCCAGGATCCGGTCTCCGGAAAACTGTATGTGGCCTGCGAGGACGAAGGCCGGGTCCAGATAGTGGATCCCGGATCAGTCACCATCACCAACTCCCTGACCCTGATGTCCGCCCCGGTCGAAGTCGTGATCGACGAACAGTCCCGCCTGCTTTTTCTGGGAGGATCGGCCCAGCGCAGCATCCGCTCCTTCGACCTGGCCAGCGATGAAAGCGGGGGGGACCAGAATATCTGCGGCATCGTTTCCGGACTGGCTGTCAATCCCCGATCGCGCCGTTTGTACGCATCCGTTCCCTCCTGCCGGAATCTCGCGGTGATCAGGCCCGATGTGGGCATCGAATTCGGTTCGATCAATCTGCCTGGAAGTCCTGGTCTGATTGCCTTCGACCAGGCGTATCGCCAGCTCTGGGTGGTCATGCCCGAGCAGGGGGCTCTCGCGGTTTGCAACGCCAACATGGGACAGCTGGAAACCGTTATCCAAGTGGGCTCCGACCCCTACCAGGTTCTTCTGCCATGAGTTCATTTCCGTCGGCAGTAAATCCCGGGAAATGGGGCTGGGGCCTTCGGCTCTGCTGGATAGTCGCTCTTGTTCTGATGCCCGCGTCCCGGGTCGACGCGGCGCTCTGGGATCCTTTTTCGGGCTTCATCGACCTGTCCGCGGTCCAGGCCCAGGTGAACGATCTCGACGAGGAAACCCTGCGTCAGGAGTACAACATCGCGTTCACCCAGAATCTTGCTCCCTGGGTGGATCTGCGCCTGGCCGTGCGTTATTACAAATTCGACCAGGAGCTCGAACTGTTGCTGGGAGGGTACCGGAAGGAATTTCAACCCAGCGGGGAGCTTCGCTGGAATCACGGGCTGTTCAATTTTTCGACCAGCGCCTTCCGGCGAGAGGTGACAACGTCGGCCCGGGGCCTGATTATTACCAAGGATTTCCAGTCCTCGCTGCGGACGGTTGACCAGAATTATCCGGTGGTGGAACTTCGCTACGACCAGCAGCACACGTATTCTCCGCAGTTGGAGGATGACTGGGACATCAAGAACAGCCGGATCCAGGCGAATGCCGATTACCGGCCCGGCGTCCACGACTTCAACTACAGTTTCAGTCACATCCGCAGCCAGAATGTCATTTCCACCGTGTCCTCCCATGTCAATCGGCACCTGTTCCGCTGGTCGGGAACAGGAAGGGTTCTGGAAGGAGGGCGGCTCAGTCTCTCCGGCCGCTATTCCTTCAATTACGCTTCCCAGACAAACCAGACCAACGACGGGGGCCCGGTTCTGGAACTGGCGCCCATCGCGGTCGGCCTGTACTCCCTGGATTTCGCGCCTGATCTGGGCCAGCTCGATCCCCGGCCCAGTCTGGCGGATGGGAACAAGGTCGATCCGGTGCTTCCCCTTATCGATATCGGCGGTGGCGGCAACGGACACAATCTGGGTGCGGATCTGGGCTTCACGCAGGCGGTCGCGGGGAT
>JAGLCY010000037.1 GCA_023270185.1 Candidatus Krumholzibacteriia bacterium
AAAAAAATCAATCCTCATCCTTTGATCCGTGCCGGTAGGCCAGGATGCGAACCTTTTCCAGCGTGACCAGGCCCTCGCCTATCATCTTGTCCAGGGTCGGCAGGAACTGTTCGATCTTGTCCTCGGCATCGACGATCTCCACGATGATGGGCAGGTCCTCGGATAGCCGCAGCACCTTGGACGTATGGATGCGGCTGGTGGCCCCGAACCCGTAGAAGCCCCTCATGACCGTGGCGCCTGCCAAACCGTTATGTCGGGCTTCCTGGACGATGGCTTCATACAAGGGACGTCCGCCGGCTTTGTCGCTTTCACCGATGAAGATTCGCAACAGCACAGACTCATTGGGGAGATTCATTTCCCGGGCCTCCTTCAGATCATCCGGCCGAGCATGGTGCCGGCAATAATGGCGACCAGTCCGATCCCGTTCTGCAGGGTCAGATTGGCCGTCGCGTAAATCAGTTCGGACGCGCGCAACATTTCGGTCGTTTCCAGCATCATGGTCGAGAAGGTGGTAAAGGCGCCCAGGAATCCGACCAGCAACACCGTCCGCGGCAGGGCGGTCGTGACACCCCGTTTTTCGAACATCCCCCAGAGCAGACCGGCCAGGAAACATCCCAGGAGATTGACTACCAGCGTGCCCCAGGGAAACGTTCCTCCGCTCAGACGCTGGACAAATCCAGCCAGCCCGTAACGAGCAAGGGCACCCAGGGCGCCGGCAAAGGCCAACCATACGAATTTCTGCATCATGGGGGATAGTCTCCTGCTTCACCCGAACGGCACATTTCGAAATCAGGATCAGAATCTACCAAGGTTACGGGATGAAGTCAAAAGCATGGACATCGATCCCGGCCTCCCTAATTGACCACAGGAACGGTTACTGCTAATGTGGGCAGTATGATGGGCAGGGGATTAACAGGCATGGAATCCCGCACCCGCAACCGGCGCTGGCGCATATTTTCAGTATCGGCCGCGGCCCTGTTGCTGACTGTCCAGATCGGTCTGGCCGTCCATGGCGCCTCCCATCTGCACAATGTCGGCGAGACCGGTGACTGCAACCTGTGTGTTCTCAATTCCCATTTCGTCGCGGAAACTCCCGTCCCCCTGGATCTGGAGCCGGCGCGGTTTGTCGTCATCCTGCCCCGCGAAGAAGTGGAAATTTCCGCCGATACCACTGTTCAACTCCCCATCGCCCGCGGGCCTCCGACCGCCACTGTCTGATTTCCGGATTCCCTGACTCAACAGGCTCGGAACCCAATCATGACGGAGGCCATCATGCCCATTCCGGTTCGAACAATGATTTTTCTGATAATTATGTCGGGACTGCCCGCGCTTGCCATCGCCCAGTCGAGCACCCTGACCGGCGCTTCACGTTCCATGAATCCCGCCATCAGCGTCAACGGCCTGATCCGCGGTCAGGCATCCCGGGATAATCCCACCGCTGACTTGAACGGATTCAAACTCGACGGTATGGAAGTCCAGTTCACTTCGGTTGTGGATCCCTTCTGGAAGGCCAACTTCAACATCGGCATGCATCCGGCCCATTCTCACGACGGGGAGGATGACGCTCACGCCGAAGGCATGGTCGTCCATGTCGAAGAGGGTTATATCGACGGTCAGTCACTGCCCGGGGGCCTGGGCCTGCGCATCGGGAAATTCGCGCTGCCCTTCGGCAAACACGCTCCGCTGCATATGCACCAGTTTCCCTTTGCCGATGCACCGGTGGCGATCGCCTCATTCCTTGGGGATCACATCCTCTCGGACACCGGCGCGATGGGGACGGTCACCGTACCGGTTCCCTGGTACGCCGACATCCGCCTCTACGGGGTCAGCGGTGAGGCCAAACCGTTCGACGTCCACAACAAGAACCTGGCGGGCGGCGGACGTTTGACCAATCTCTGGGACGTGAGCGAGGACGCGACCGTTGAACTGAGCGGATCGTACCTGCACGGTCCCGATGCCCGCCATCCCGGTGAAAGCATGAAGGTGGACATGTACGGGGCGGATCTGACCTGGAAGTGGGTTTCATCGGCTCGGACCCTAGGGCCGGCCCTGCACCTGACGGTTGAAGCCTTGTTGCCCGATTACGAGGAGGGCGAAGGCGATCCCTGGGGCTGGTACGCTCTAGCCCAGTACCGCTTCCACCGCAACTGGTGGGCGGGGGGCGGGGTCGGTCAGGCGGACGCCGGGCTCGATCACCATGAAGAAGCGCCCGGTCACGAAGACCATGACCATGGACTGGAGGGTGATCTGCGGGAATACAAGGTCAATATTACCTTCGCGCCCAGCGAATTCAGCGCCCTGCGGGCCGAAATGGTCTATTACCAGGACAAGGTGACCATGGAGGATGATCTGCGGTTCATCGTTCAGGCGAACTTCACCATCGGGTCGCATCCGGCCCATTTGTATTGAGGAGGGCCGACATGCTGAACATTGCCGCATTGCTTGTCCTGATCATGACGGTGACGATGTCCGGCCAGGCCTTGGCGAAGGTCAAGGTTGTGGCCACCCTGGCGGACCTGGGCTGGATTGCCGAGCAGGTTGGAGCAGAGGACGTGGAGGTTGAGTTCCTGTGTCAGGGTCATCGCGATCCCCATTTCCTGCCCGCCAAACCTTCCCTGACACGCAAGTTGAAGAAGGCCGACCTGCTGGTCTACAACGGACTCGAACTGGAAATCGGCTGGCTGCCGCTGCTGCTGGACGCGGCGCGCAATCCCCGGATTCGTCCCGGTCAGCAGGGGGAACTGAACTGCTCCATGGCGCTTGGGCCGGGAGAAATCCTGGAGGTTCCTGTCGGAGAGGTGGATCGGTCCCAGGGTGATATTCATCCGCTTGGCAATCCGCATTACCTGCTTGATCCCCGCAAGGGCATCGCCGTCGGCCACCTGATGGCCGAACGATTGGCCCGGATCGATCCCGAGGCCGGCGACCGTTACCGGAATCGCGCGGAGAACCTCGCTAGGGAAATCGAAGCTCGAATTGAGGATTGGGAGGCCCGGGTGGACAGCCTGGCCGTCAAAAAAGTCATCGTCTATCACCAGCAGTGGGAGTATCTGGTCGACTGGCTGGGGTTGGATGTTCTCGGAGTCATCGAGAACCGGCCCGGTATATCCCCGGCGCCCCGCCATGTCGAGGGTTTGGTCGAACTCGGTCGCCAGCAGGGGCCGGTACTTGTGATCGCGGCAACCTGGGACCATGTGGAGGCTGCCAACCGGGTGGCTGAAAAAACAGGTTCGGTCCTGGCCGTGCTGCCCGCGTCGACGCTCGCCATGGAGGAAGCGACGGGATACCTTGCCATGTTCGAGGTCATCTGCGGCAAGCTCGAGGTAGCCGCGGGGGAAGGCCCATGAGCGGATTCGTGGAAATGATGGCCGCGCCCGTGGTCATTTCCCTGGTGCTGGTGGCAATGCACGGGTACCTCGGTTCCCACGTGGTCAAGCGCGGGGTGATTTTCGTCGACATCGCGCTGGCTCAGATCGCCGCCTTCGGGGTGGCGATGGCCCTTCTGTTCGGTGCGGAGGTGGGTACCGACAACGCGTACTTCGTGGGTTTGGCCGCCACTTTTCTGGGCGCTCTCTTGCTGTCGATGACCAGGGGCGGGAATTCGCGGATTCCCCAGGAGGCCTACATCGGCATCATCTATGTAGTGTTCAGCGCGGCGATGATCCTGGTGTTGACTACGGTGCCGCACGGGGGCGAGGAGATCAGTCATCTTCTGGTGGGTTCGATTCTGTGGGTCAGCTGGGCCGTCGTGATCAAGACCGCCATCCTTTACGGTATCCTTGGGGTGGTCCTGTACTTTTGCCACAAACCGCTGCTGCGAATTTCCGAGGATCCCGATCGGGCACGCCGGGACGGGATGAACCTGGGCCGCTGGGACTTCGTGTTCTACATGGTGCTGGGAATGGTGGTCACATCCAGCGTGCAGGTGGCCGGAGTGCTGCTCGTGTTCAGCCTGCTGGTGGTTCCCTCGGTGATGGCCCTGCGCCTCTTTTTCACGATGAAAGGCCAGTTCTTCTGGGTGGTGGGGATGGGTACCGCGGTGGTCATCGTGGGGTCGGCCCTGAGTTACGTGCTGGATCTGCCCACCGGGGCGGCCATCGTCTGCACGTTTGGCCTGGCGCTGGGGATACAGGTGATGGTCGAGGCGATGGTTGGAAACCGGAGACAGTTTCTTCGGAAAGGAAACAGGTAACATGATCACTTTGGGAACGATCCTGACGGTTGCAATGTTGGGCCTTCTCGGGGGGACCGTTGAGCCGATGGAATCGCAGGATACCGATTCCGTGCCCGGGTTTTCCTGGGTGGAAAAAGACACACTTGCCGCCATGGCCCGTCCCGGAAGAGAGCGGGACCTGGAGGTGGATTTGGCCTGGCTTCAATCCGCTGGAATCACGGTTCTGGTTTCCCTGACCGAAGAACCCATTCCTGAGGAATCCCTGGAAAAATACGGCATGGCAGGGCTGCACCTTCCGGTCGAGGATTTCACCCCACCCACGTTGGCGCAAATTAATCGGTTTCTTGAGGAAGTGGATCGGGCCCGCCTCGAGAATTATGCTTTGGGCATCCACTGCACCGCCGGCAAGGGAAGAACCGGAACGATGCTGGCGGCATACCTGGTGACCCGGGGACTTTCGGCTGAAGATGCTATCGCGAAAGTCCGGAAGCTCCGTCCCGGGTCCGTGGAAACCGTCGCCCAGGAGGAGCGGGTTGCGGAATTTGCCGGCATCAGGGAATAGCCGTGGCGAGGTCTGGTGCTCCGGGTGCCGTAACTGCGCCATCGGATTGACGATGGACATCCAGGGATGCTATAATTCCTGCGATCTTCCGCGCAAAGAGGTGGGGAGAATCCAGTCTCTTTTCCTTAATCCACACTTTCTAACTGATTCGAATTTCTGATCGCCCACTGGAATCCCATGCCGATTAACGGTGCGGATGCCGACAAAGGAACAATGGAAATCATGCAGAACCCGATTAAAGATGCCTTGCTTCGTCGTGGAAGAGACCTGGCGCGCGTGATGACAGGGGAAGAAGCGTCGCTGGCCATCAATGAACTCATGAAAGAAGCAGGCTGCTCGCCCGACGAGATGCGCGAGTTCTGGGCAACACCGGAGGAATCGCTGGGCCCGTTCGCGGGGCTGCATGTCGACGTTAAGAAGGGGCTGGGGGAATCGGCTCTCTTCAACTTCCTCGAATGGCATTCCCTGTCATCGCCTATTTTGGACCGGGCGGTTCACGGAACCCGCACCCATCTCGGATACCGCCTGATCAAGGTTGGATGGACCCTGATTCACCGTCTGCATTTCAGAGGCGGAGCGCAGGTCGTGCGGCTGGGCCGGAAGCTGGTGGGCCTGTCCAGGGCCCGTGGAAAAAAGCTGCTGTCCAAATACCGTTTCACCGATCGATACCATATGCCGCTGGCCTATGCCTTATGGGTCCACTGCGGGTGTGATGTTTTGGGATTGATCCAGGATTACATCGAGGATATCCCCGTCGATCGGCGCTTCTGTCCGGTTTGGCGGAGCGAGGGCCGGCGCAGTGAGAGCTGCATGATCGTTGGAATCGATACCCTCATGCACGAGGGAAAAGTTTGTTTCGTGGAAAGCAACATGAACCCCGGCTTTCACGCGGACCGCAGGGATCTTTACCCCGAGGGAGATCCGGTATGCCGGAATATCGTGAAGTATGCCGCCGAAAATGATTTCTCACGGATCGTGATCTTTCCGGCGAATGTGGTTGCCTCTTTTGTAACCACGTCTTACCTGATGGAAGTGGAACTCGAGGAATCATGGCAGGCCATCGCGGCGGAAAAAGGCATCGAATTGGAGGTTTTCGACTCCCCGGTTCTTGGGTCGCCCTATAACCGGCAGTCGGATTTTTTCATGTCCGAGGATACGCGTGATACGCTCTTCGTCAATATACGGGCTCTCAACAGTCCTATCAGCAGGCTGCTTGGAACCAAGGGGAAACTGGAGGCTCACCTTTTAGTCTGCAACGAGGAGCTTGACGAGATGGATCAGGTGCTGGTTCCCCGGATGATCGCCGACGACAATGAACTTCCACCGCCGGACCGAGCGCCGCGGTTCCCGAATATCATCGTGAAGGACACCACGCTGGACAGAGCCGAGGGTATCGTGATGTACAAGTGCAGCACGTTGCCCGAGGGGGCCAATGAAGGGGCCAGCCAGGCGTTTGAATATGTCGTGCCTGACCGTGAAAGCAGAGACGTCAACGGATCGACTGAGGAATTCGTGTTTGTTTTCCGTTCACACATTCTGCTCACATCGAACGGACCGAGATACTTGGCTGTCAGGAAGGATTTGTCCGCGGAACCGGTTCCCCCTGCTTTGGAAGAGGGACGCGTGCAGAACATGAGGGGTTACATTTCCAATCTTCATCTGGGCTCGTACTCCGTGCAGACCTCGGACAATGAGTCCTCCGCCCACGAACGTTTCGCCATGGCGGTGGGCACTCCGCTGTGCAATCTGCTTCGAAAGAAGCACGGAACTCCGATCCAATAGCCCGGGATCCGAGGCAGTGGTCAAAAACCGATGACCGCCGCCAACCGCCCAGCCTTGTCCCCGTCGCGGCGGTAGCTGGGATAACGGTCACCCCCGCAGATCGTGCAGTGCCGCACGTTGAAGATATTGTCTTCGGCCACACCAGCGGCGGAAAGCTGCGCGAGGTTGGCGGCCCACAGGTCGAAGACCAGGCCGTTGGCTCTTTCCAGAAAAAACCAGGCGGCTCCCGGCCCCAGTGATTCGAGGGCCGCCTGGCGAACCTCATCACCCACTTCGTAACAGCAGGGACCGGCGGAGGGACAGATGACCGCCCGCAATTCGTCGGGGTCGGCGCCTGCTTTGGTCAGGTCCAGAATGAGGCCCGCGGTGATGCCCTTTACCGTGGATCGCCAGGAAGCATGGGCGAAGCCCCACACCCGTGACCCATCCTGTCGGGATCCTCCCACCAGGATCAGGGGGCAGTCAGCGCCGCGACCGATGACACCCAGCCCGGGTTGGTCGCTCCACAGGGCGTCCGCTTCGCCGGCGAAACCGGCCTCCGTAACCTGAAGCACCGTGCCGCCGTGGACTTGGCGAGCCCAGGCGCCAGCTTCCAATTCGGCGGCCTGGACGAGTTTCGTCACACATGCAATATGATCTTCAGAGGTGGGATCCCCAACGAAGTCGGGTCCTTTGGTGGTCGTCCAGCCGTGCCGCCAGTTTTCGGCGGTCAACAGGGAGGCTTGCTTAAGCCAGTCTGTTCCGCTGGTCATGGCCCGGCCTCGGGTTGATCCAGGAGGTCACAGATCCGGGCTCGGGTGGCCTTTTGCGTGGGTGACCAGACCACCGGCCGGTCGATGAACCAGGGTACGGCCGAGTTGTCCACGAACAGCACTCCGGGAGATGCCTGGCGTGTGGAGTCGATTTGCTTTTCGGTCCTGGGAACGCCGCTGACCGCTTCGGTGGCCGCGAATTCCCAGCCCGGCAGATGGCAGGGAAAAAGAAGGATCACCACCACCGCGGCCGCCGCCGGCAGAATGATGACCGATCCCAGATCCCGCAGGATGGGGAAGCGAACCCCACGGATCATCTGGCGGTCATGGATGATCTGCCGGATGGGATCCCCGATCCAGGGGGAAAATTCCCACAGAATCACCGGCAGCACGATCAGCAGATGCCGCAGACTGTGATCAAAAAAGGAATACTGGATGGTCAGCAGCATGGTGGTCAGGACTGTCAGGGCCATCGGGCCGGTTCGTGAAGTTGCGGGTAAACCAACCATCGAACCCCAGCGACGTCGTCTTGGAGTGACCGGCAGGATTTTCAGCCAAGCCGCCAGGAAGGCCAAGGTGCCGGCAGCCAGGGCGATGAGCACAAGCAGCGGAGCGAGGCGATGCATGTCGCGATAGAAGAACTTCATCCCGCGGCCAACCTTGCGCAGGACGGGCACCGGATCGGTGGTCATGGTTTCGAAAAACGGCTGGGGTTCGAGCTGCCGGTACACCGTGTAACCGGGCCAGGCGCGTGTGTCCTTCACGTGTTCGGCGTAGGTCTGCAGGCTGAAGGCCGGCTGGCCCGTTACCTGGAGGTTGCGAATGGCCCAGGGAGCGATGACCAGGAACCAGGCCAGAATCACAAGGCCCAGACGTCGGCGCCTCGATGCGGGGTTCGGGGAAGCGCCTTTCCTGTTGACCCGGAGCAGAATCCACCACAGCACCGGCACCCAGAAAAGATCCAGCCGCAGCATGCACAGCACCCCGGCCAGCAGGCCGTCGACCCAGTTGGGTCGGCCCGGTTTGTTACCGCGCATCCTCAACCACAGGACCAGCAGCAGCAGGGAACAGACCAACTCGACCATGCCCCAGTCCACGGCGAAGACCAGCAACGGGTTGGCAAACAGGAAAACCAGCCAGGGAGCAATTGCCGCGGGATGTCCCCGCCTGATGAAGAACGCGCTTCCGGTCATGACCAGCAATCCCAGCAGGATGATCTGCATATGCCGCACCTGATCCATCGCATCATGAGGATGTTTTTCAGCCGCGAGGAAGGGGACCGTCAGCAGGATGGCGAACCCGGGCTGCCGGTGTATCAGGGGTTGCGGTAATTCCCTGGCGAAGGGAAAGGCGAAGGAAAGCGGGTAGGTCACATCGGTGAGGAAACCTTCGCCACGGGCAAGATGGCGGGCCACGCTCAGGTGGGTGTACAGGTCGTCCGTGGGCATGACCGGCCGAGCGGGGTGGGTGGGGACCCAGACAACCAGGAACAGCAGGGCCGCCAGGATACCTCCGGCAAAACAGGTTCGCCACCCGGGCGAGGCAGATGTTTCGGGGCCATCGGGGGGCGAGAGAATGGAAACCTTGATCATGGCCCCTCCGGTCAGTTGCCCCGGCTTCCCGGTTTGATGAGTTCCTGGCCTTCGGCACATAGGGGGCAGTCTTCGGCTTGCCAGGTCTGGACCTGGACCTTGGCCAGAGCGTGAAGGGGCAGGGGAAGCTCGACGTCTCCGCCGGTGCGGTCGATGATGGTGGTCAAACCGACAACCTTGCCGCCGGCCTTCTCGACCACGTCGATGACTTCCAAAAGACTGGTGCCTCGCGTGACGACATCCTCGGCAATGATCACCTTTTCGCCATTTTCCAGGGAGAACCCACGCCTGATCATCATCTGCCCGTCCTTGCGTTCGGTGAAGACGAAACGGCGGCCCAGGGCGCGGGCGACCTCATGGCCGATCAGGATGCCGCCCATGGCGGGACTGACCACCAGATCATGGGGGGTGTCGGTGAAGAACTGACCCATGGCGGCGCCAACTTCACGCGCCAGGTCGGGGAACTGCAAAAGGCGCGCGCACTGGAAATAGCGGTCACTGTGGAGGCCGCTGCTCAGAAGAAAATGTCCGCTGTGCAGGGCACCCAGTTCTTCCATAAGGGTGAGGACTTTGTCTTCGGTCATTTTTCAGGGCCTTCCTTTTCGTGTCGATGAATCATGCCAGTTCGTCGGCGATGGCCTTGAGGGCGGAGCCCGGATCGGGAGCCTGGGTGATGGGTCGTCCGATCACCAGGAAATCCGAGCCGGCGTCCATGGCCTGTCGGGGAGTGGTCACTCGGTGTTGATCGCCTACGTCGGCGCCCGCGGGCCGGATGCCCGGTGTGACGATCAACGGTTCCGGGCCCAGGGCCGCGCGCAGTCCGGGCAGATCCGTGGCCGAGCAGACCAGGCCGTCACATCCACAATCCCAGGCAAGGCGGGCCAGTCTCTGGACGCGGTCCTGCAAGGTGTCGTAGGAGGGGCTGACTTCGCCCATCTCCTGTTCGGAAAGACTGGTCAGGATGGTCACGGCCAGAAGGGCGGGTCGGCGGCCTGTCCTGTGGTCCACTTTGGCTTCCGCCAGGGCGGCCGAGGCGGCGGTCATGGCGGCTCGGCCGTTGGAGGCGTGCATGGTGCACAGGGACGCCCCCAGGGTGGCCGCCACGCGGGCGGCCGAGGCCACCGTGTTGGGAATGTCATGGTATTTCAGATCCAGGAAGATATCCCGGTCCATGTTTTTCAGGCGGTGAACGACCTCGGGTCCGGCGGCGGAATACAATTCCAGGCCCACCTTGACGAAGCCCCCCTCGGCGCCGAGACGTTCGGCGATACTCAGGGCCTGATCCATGGTTGGCACATCCAGTGCGGTGATGATGCGTCGGCCGGCGGGAAGATCTCTCAATTTGGCGATGAGCTGGATTCTGTCCATGACGAACAACGACTCCGGATTGTTCCGCAAATATGCGGGTTGGCGGCCCTGAGCGGTGATTTGACTTGCCGCGGCGGCCGTTTTGCTACTACCCTTCTAACAGCCTCGGGTCCGGATTGCAATTTCAATTCCTTTTCCTGAAAAAGGAGCCGGTCCCAAGGTATGGGTATGTCCATTTCCCCTGGGCCTGCCTGGTGCGTGACACTTTTTCCGACCAATGCTCCGCAGATGAAAGGAACCCCCTTGCTGGACCGCAAATTCCTTCGTGAAAACCGGGAACTGGTGACTCGGGCCGTGGTCTTGAAGAACGAAACGGTGGACATCGACGCCTATTACGCCAAGGACGCCGAGCGTCGGGCCGCCCTGCAGGAGACCGAAACCCTCCAGGCCGAAGCCAACAAGGCCAACCGCGCCATTTCCGAGCGCAAAAAGGCGGGCGAGGATGCCGGCGAGGCGATCGCCGCCATGAAGGAAGTCTCCGCCAGGGTCAAGGAGTTGAAAGCCAAAGCTGAGGTTCTGGAGCAGGAAGTCGAACAACTCTACCTGCGGATTCCCAACATCCCCCACGAATCCGCGCCGGCCGGCGGCGAGGAAAACAACGAACTGACGCGCGTCTGGGGCGAGATTTCGGCCTTCGATTTCACCGTTGTGCCCCATTGGGACATCGCGACCGAATTGGGAATTTTCCATCCCGAACGCGCTTCGCGGATGAGCGGCAGCGGATTTACCGTCCTGTCGGGATCCGGCGCCCGCCTGGAGCGCGCCTTGATCAACTGGTTTCTCGACGTCCATCTGGAGCAGGGTTACACCGAGTTCAATATTCCCTATCTGGTCGGGCGGCAGGCCATGACCGGCACCGGGCAGCTGCCCAAGCTGGAAGACGATATGTACCACTGCGAAGTGGACGACCTGTTCCTGATTCCGACGGCCGAGGTGTCGGTGACCAATGTCCACATGAAGGAGACCCTGGACGCCGCCGATCTGCCCCGAAAATACTGTTCGTGTTCCCCATGCTTCCGGCGCGAAGCCGGCGCCGCGGGCAAGGACACGCGGGGATTGTTGCGGGTCCATCAGTTCAACAAGGTGGAGATGGTCAAATTCGTCGCTCCGGAAACCTCGTGGGATGAGTTGGAAAGCCTGACCGCCGACGCGGAGGAATTGCTGCAGAAATTGAAGCTGCCCTACCGGGTGCTTACCCTGGCGACGGGAGACCTGAGTTTCGCCGCGGCCAAGTGTTATGACCTGGAAGTGTGGTCCCCTGGTGTGGAACAATGGCTCGAGGTCTCGTCCTGCAGCACTTTCGGTGATTTCCAGGCTCGCAGGGCGGGCATCCGTTTCAAGGGTCCGGAAGGCAAGGGTTTTGTCCACACGCTCAATGGGTCCGGGCTGGCTTTGCCCAGAATCATGGTGGCCATCATGGAAAACTATCAGACCGCCGACGGGCGCATCAAGGTTCCCGAGGTTCTGGTCCCGTACATGGGCGGCATGGAGTACATGGACTGATGCTTACCCGATTCCGGCAGACTCGGTTTTTCAGGATCCGGCGCCAGGATCTGTTCAATCTGTATCTGTTGATCGGTGGAGTCAGCATCGTGGTGGCCACGACCATTTTTACCATCAACATGTCCAAGAGTGTCGAGAAGCAGAGTTTTCTGGCCACCCAACTCATCTCCGGCGTTGCCAGCCTGCTGTTGGAAAACAGGCCGCTGGAGGAGGTGGCGCCGATCGTTTCGATGATCAACAGCATCGAGGTTCCGCTCATTGTGTCGGACAACGGGGGTCGCCCGATCCTGTGGAACGAACCTGTAATCGGTATTCCACTGCCTGATTACCAGGTCCTGTTCCAGGAGAACATGTCCAAGCCGAGCAACCCCATTATCCTTGAAATCCTGTCCCTCGCCGCGGCCTACGACCAGGACCAACAACCGTTCGCCATTTTCAATCCGGAGGGAAAAAGGGTGGGGACCCTCCATTACGGTCGGTCGGCCCTGAGTCAGCGCCTGCGGATCATGCCCTATCTGGAACTGATGGTGATGGCGCTGTTTTTCCTGGTGATCCTCTGGGCCCTGCAGAGCAAGAAGGACGCGCAGCAGAAAGCCCTGTTCGCCGGCATGTCCAAGGAGACCGCCCACCAGTTGGGCACTCCGCTGACATCCATCATGGGGTGGATCGCCCTGCTCGAGGAACGGTTGGACCCGAAAGACCATGTGATGGTCGAACTCAACCGGGACGTCGATCGCCTGAGCATGATCTCGGCGCGCTTCAGCCAGATGGGCTCGTTGCCCAAGCTCGATGACACCGATCTGGTCGCGGTGGTGGATGAAACGGTCTTGTATTTCCAGAACCGTTTGCCCCATCTGGGCGGCCGGGTCCAGCTCCGGCGTGAAGGGGATTCATTGAATTCGGTGATCTTCAACCGGGACCTTTTGGGCTGGATGCTCGAAAACCTGATCAAGAACGGAATCGACGCCTTGATCGAGGGCAAGGGGACCATCACCATCATCCTTGAAGACCTCGCCGACGGCAGTGTCGCGCTGCGGGTGTCGGACACCGGCAAAGGAATACCGGGGCGGGAAGGGAACAAGATCTTCGAACCGGGGTTCACCACCAAGAAACGCGGCTGGGGCATGGGCCTTGCTCTTGTCAAACGGATCGCCACCCAGTACCACAACGGGAAGATCCGGATCGAATCGACCAATCAGCATGGGACGACCTTCCTGGTGATAATTCCGCCGGCCGCGAGTCCGCCCACTTCCTGAACATAAGGAGCCTCTCTTGGCTTTTCGCATACTCTGGGTCGACGACCACATCGACGAACTGAACAGCCATCTTCTCTATCTGGGAGAAAAGGGCTACGAGGTCGAGGGCGTGACCAACGGGCTGGACGCCCTTGCTGTTTTGCGCGAGAAGGATTTCGACGCCGTTCTTCTGGACGAGATGATGCCCGGGATGGGTGGCCTGGAAACGCTCGAGGAGATGCGCAAATTCAACGCGCACATCCCGGTGATCATGATCACCAAGAGCGAGGCCGAGGATCTGATGACCCGGGCCATCGGCAAGCGGATCGACGACTACCTGGTCAAGCCGGTTTCGCCTCTGCAGATCCTGTCCACCCTGAAGCGGCAACTGGAGGCCCGCAAGCTGACGGGTGAAGAGGTGTCGCGCGACTATATGAGCAATTTCATGGCGCTCGGTGACCGCTTCGCCGCCGCTGATTCGCCTGCCGGTTGGGAAGACATCTACAAGGATCTTGTCACCTGGAGCATGGACCTGTTCCAGTACAGCGACCACGGGTTACTCGAAACCCTGGAGGACCAGATCACCGCCGCCAACCTGGCTTTCGCCAAATACGTGCGGGAACACTATCGGGAATGGGTCAACGCCGATGGCGCTACCGGGGTGGGCTCCGAGGGTGATTCCTCGGTGGAGGCCCCGATGCTGAGCCCGAGGGTTTTCGAAGCCTGGGTCGAACCTGAGATCCAGAACAGTAAGCAGGTGTTCTGGATCGTCATCGATTGCATGCGGCTGGACCAGATGCGCATGATCGAACCCCTGCTCGAACCTTTTTTCCATCTGGAGCGCCGCAACTACTGGTCAATCCTGCCCACGGCGACCCCCTACGCCAGGAACGCCCTTTTCGCGGGCCTTTATCCCCTGGATATTGCCGAGGGTTATCCCCAGTGGTGGATTCCCAACGCGGATCACGATGGTAGCCGCAACGCCAGCGAGAGTGATCTCATGAATGAGCTCCTCAAACGGCTCGGTAGTCCGGCTGTGGGCAGCAGTCGATATTACAAGGTGTCCGATGCCCG
Organism: Candidatus Krumholzibacteriia bacterium; assembly: GCA_023270185.1. Taxonomy (GTDB): domain Bacteria; phylum Krumholzibacteriota; class Krumholzibacteriia; order LZORAL124-64-63; family LZORAL124-64-63; genus JAGLCY01. The sequence goes on from JAGLCY010000037.1 coordinate 14,043, forward strand.
CGACCTGGACCTGCTCCACCGCAACCTGGGCTCCCTGGGCGATACCCGCCTTGTTGCAGGTGTCTACAATTTCCTCGACATCATGGCCCACGGGCGCAGCCAGAATCGCATCCTCAAGGAACTGGCTCCGGACGAGGCGGCCTTCCGGACTCTCATGCGGTCCTGGTTCGAACATTCCAACCTGTTCGACGTCATGAAAAACCTCGCCCGCCGGGATTGCACCGTGATCCTGACCACCGACCACGGATCCAAGCTGTGCAGGCGGGCCGTCCAGATCCGGGGCAACAGGGATACCAGCAGCAACGTGCGCTACAAGTTCGGCGACAACCTGGGGGTGGACGAGGAACGGGTCATGCTGATGAAGAATCCCGAGGATTACCGTCTGCCGGCCCAGACCACGATCGAGAACTACGCGATCACGTCGGATAATTTCTATCTCGTGTACCCCACCAATTTCCACGAGTACGAACGATTGTACCGGGACAGCTTCCAGCACGGGGGCATCAGCCTCGAGGAGATGATCTGTCCCTTCGTCGTCATGCGGCCGCGTTGACGAAGGACCTTGATACCGGGGAGAAGCCGATGGCCGACCATCCCATACCCTCGGCGGAGGAATTCGTTTTCCGCCGGGAGGTCCACGGGCCCGAGGGAACCATCCAACTCGCGGAAGAGGCGTCCGGCCTTTTGCGTGGGGGAGAAATCATTCTGCTCCACGGAAAACTGGGCGCCGGCAAGACCTGTTTCACCCAGGGACTTTGCCGGGGACTTGACGTTACCCAGGGTGTCGTTTCGCCCACGTTCACGTTGGTCAACACGTATTCAGGACGACTCCTGGTGCATCACCTTGATTTCTACCGGATTGAACCGGAGGCCGACCTGATGGATATCGGTGTCCCCGACATCCTGGACCAGGTGTGGGATGGAGCCGCGGTGGCGGTTGTTGAATGGCCTGATCCGCTTATGCCTGAATTGGGGAAAGACGTTCCCTTCCTGGAACTTCTGGCGACACGGGGGGCCGGTCCCGATGATCGGATCTGGCATCTGCGGGGAGTTCCGACCATACCGGACCGGTGGGCTGACCTGTTCACCGACGGAGATGTTCCGACCTCATCAGGGGAGTGATCTTTGCTGAGCCTGGCTTTTGACACATCCACGAAATGGGGTCGCTTCGCCCTGGCGGAAGCGGATCAGGTTCTGGAGTACCGTCCACTGAACGTGTCGGGCAGTTATGCGGATGCTCTCCTGCCGGTGATCGAGGACATGCTGGATCGTGCGGGACGTCGCAAAGAGGAATTGACCGGAGTGGGGGTCACCATCGGGCCGGGCAGTTTTACCGGCATCCGGATCGGTGTGGCGACCGCCAAGGGCCTGGCCTGGGGCCTGGGCTGCGACCTGGTGGGAGTCACTTCCCTGGCCGCCATGGCCGCGGCCATGCTTGACGAACATCCGGGAGCCGAATTGGCGGTGCCCGTGCTCGACGCCAGGCGCCGTGAGATATTCGCGGCGGTCTTCCGGCGGGAAGGATCCTGGGTGCGGCCCGTGGCCGAACCGGCAGCGCTAAAACCGGATCAGTGGTGGCCCCGGATCCTGCAAGTGGTGGACGATCCTGAACAACCGGTCTACGGGGGAGACGGAGCCGAGTTGCTTCTGGGACAGGGGGCCGGTCTTCGTCCGGAGTTGGCGAACCGGGGCGAACCGTCACTTCGTCGCTGGTCATCCGCCCATCCGGCCACCGCGCGGAGTCTGGCCCTGGCCATGAATACCGGTGGTTTGCCGACTGCTCATCCCTTTACCCTGGTGCCGGAGTACATGCGGGTTTCCGATGCCGAGGTGAAACGGAAACTGGACCTGACGCCGGACGCGCCCAGCGATGACGTCAGTTCGCACCGCTCCGAAAGATCCTCCTGATGGCGGACCCCGAAGTCGCCATCACCGTTCGGACACCCCTGCCCGAGGACATGGCCCGGGTCGTGGCGGTGGAAAATCGCTGCTTTGTCGATCCCTGGTCCTGGGACGCCCTGGAACAGGAACTGGCTTCCGACAGATTACGTCTGCCGTTGGTGGCCGAAGTCGATGGGAAGGTCGTTGGTTACCTGATGGCCTGGAAAATCGTGGATCAACTTCACGTGCTGAACATTGCCGCGGATCCGGGATGTCGACGTCGTGGCGTGGGAACGGCCCTGTTGTTGGCCGCCGCCGGACAAGCGGTGGAAATGGGACTGGTGGAGGTCACCCTGGAGGTCCGCGAAAGCAATAGCGAGGCCCGGGCTTTCTACCTCAGGCACGGTTTTATCGCATCGGGACTGCGACGGAGCTACTATGCGGACAATGGGGAAGATGCTATCATCATGACCAGCAGGGCTGCCCAACTCCTTTCCCCCTGAAAATGCTGTTCGGAATCGGCGAAAGGGGCTAGTTTAGCTGGATAATCACATCCGCCGCCGCCCGATTTATACGAGGAGGTCGCCGTGTCCTGGTTGACACAGGCAGCAAAGGGGATCAAGGCCCTGACTAGTCAAAAGAAGGACATCCCCGACAATTTGTGGCGCAAGTGCCCCAAATGCTCGGAGATCCTTTACCATCGCGAACTGGATCGGAACCTGTGGGTCTGCGGGTCCTGCGGCCATCATCTGCCTTTCACGACCGAACAGTACATAGGGCTTCTCTTCGATGAGGGAACGTGGGCCGAGACCCATCGCGGCATCACCAGCAAGGACGCGCTGGACTTCAAGGATTCCAAACGGTACAAGGATCGCATCAAGGCCAGTCGGCAAAAGACCGGCAAAGAAGATGCCGTCATCACCGGACGAGCCCAGATCGGTCGCATTCCCGTGTCGGCATCAATCATGGATTTCAGTTTCATGGGTGGCAGCATGGGATCGGTTGTGGGGGAAAAGATCGCCCGGGCCCTGCTTGATTCGCTGCGTCATCGCGAAGCGGCCATCATCCTGAGCCGCAGTGGCGGTGCCCGGATGCAGGAGTCCCTCCTTTCGCTGATGCAGATGGCCAAGACCAGCGCCGTTCTGGCCCGTCTTCGCAAGGAAGGCATTCCGTTCATCTCGATCCTGACCAATCCGACCACCGGCGGGGTGACCGCGAGTTACGCCACTCTCGGTGACATCAACGTTGCCGAACCCGGCGCGCTGATCGGTTTTGCCGGACCTCGGGTCATCAAGCAGACCATCGGCGGGGATTTGCCCGAGGGATTCCAGTCCTCCGAGTTCCTGCTCGAGCACGGCATGGTGGACATCATCACCGAACGCAGGAATCTGAAGGAAAACATCGAACGGACTCTGCACTGGTTCGTCGACAACCGGGACATTTCAGTACTTCGACCGCCGCGGGGCTGAGCGTCGTGGCCCTCGGCAGGCCCCGCCGTGACGGGGACTCCGGCCATCCCGGCGAGCCCGGCGTGGGGCTGGATCTCGCACCTCCCTTCGTGGCCGGTGATGAGGCCACGCGCTGGCTCTTCAATCTCAACAGGTTCGGCATCCGCCCCGGACTGGTCCGCGTCAAGGGACTCCTGGCGGACCTGGGTCATCCCGAAGATCATCTCCGCACCCTGGTTGTCGCCGGTACCAACGGCAAGGGCAGCACCACCAGAATCCTGGCCCGGCTGCTCCAGGCCGCGGGTTACCGGGTGGCCACCTACACCAGTCCCCATCTGCTGAACGTTCACGAACGGATCATGATCAATGACCGTCCGGTGGATAAAACCGCCTTCGCCTCCAGCGTGGAGGCCATCAAACCACTGGTGGAAAAACACGAGGCCAGCTGGTTTGAAACCCTTACCGCCCTCGCGGTTCAGACCGCCCATGAACAGAAGGTTGATTTTCTTTGTTGCGAGACGGGTCTGGGTGGCCGCCTGGACGCCAGCAACGCCCTGCCGGCTGTGGCCACATTGTTGACCACCATCGGTCTGGATCATCAACGTATTCTGGGAGAATCACTCGAAGAGATCACCGCCGAAAAACTGGGCCTCCTCAAGAAGGGGGTGCCCCTGTTCTGCGGCGTCGCCGAAGAGTTTCGCGGCCAGGTGTTCACCGCCGCGGTCCTGGCGGGCAGCCCCTGCCATTTTCTGGACGAACTCGCCCGGTGGGGGGACAATGGCGGGGGAGTCTGGGACCTGGCGCTCAGGGAAAAGGTATATCCGGACCTGCCGGATCCGGGTACGGTGACCATGCGGCGCAACGTGGCGCTTGCGATCATGTCCCTGGCTGAACTCGAACCAATACTGGGGATCGATTTGTTGCCAGGGGATTTGGCGGGCGCGCTGGGGAATCTTTTTCTGCCGGGGCGGTACCAGACCGTGCTGTCGGATCCGGATTGGATTTTCGATACCGCCCACAATGCCCAGGCCCTGCAAAGCGTGTGGCGGGAGTTTTTCTCCAGGCCCGGGACCGGCCGCAAGGTGGTCGTGTTCGGTGCCATGTACGACAAGGATACCCCCGAGGTCCCCGCCGCCATGCTCGCGGGGTGCGATGCCCTGATCGGTGTGCCTGTATCGTTGCCCCGCTCCAGGAGCAGGGTGGAGTTGGAGGATCTGTTCCGCGGCTGGGGCCGTGACCCCGTGGCATGGCCGGATGACGACGCCGGCTTGCCGGCCGCCTCGGTGGCGCCGGATATACCACGGGCCTTGCGCCTGTTGGCCCGCAGTCTGAAGTCCGCGGACACGGTCCTGGTCACCGGCAGCTGTTTCACCGTGGCGGAAACCCTTTACCAGTTGGGTTTCACCGATCTTGAAGCCACGCGCGCACCGCAGGAGGCCACTCGGGTGTTTGACCGCATTGGAGAGGATTGAAGGTGAAGAAGGATCTCTACCTTGGCGTTGATACGGGTGGAACCGGTGTGAAATTCGTAGTGACCGACAGCGGCGGTTCGGTCATCACCTCCGGTGAAGTTCCCACCGATCCTGCCAGCATTACCGTCAGTATGCGGCGGCTGGCCACGGCGGTTGGCGGCGCGCTGGGAGGTGAACCGGATTTTCCCGACCTTGCGGGGCTGGGGATGGCCTGTGCCGGCATCGTCAACTCCGTCACGGGACAGTTGGGCAGATCCCCCAACCTGCCGGGATGGCAGGGCAGGAATCTGACGGGGGATATAGGAAGGGTATTCCGCGACGTTCCCGTGACCGTTGCCAACGATGTCAACGGGGCCTTGTATGGTGAGTTCCGGCAGGGGGCCGGCCGCGATTGCCGGAACCTGGTCATGATAGCTTTGGGCACCGGGGTGGGCGGAGGCGTGATCATCGACGGGAAACTCGTGGTCGGAACCCACTTCGGCGCGGGGGAAATCGGCCACATGAGTCTGGATCGGGACGGGCCGCCCTGCACCTGCGGCAGCCGGGGCTGTCTGGAGGCCTGGGCGGGCAGTACGGGACTGTTGCGCAGGGCCAGGGAAGCGGCGACCCAGGGCACCGCGAACGATGAATTGGCCCGACTCGTCGCGCGTCGCGGTGAGTCCCTGAACACTCTCGACCTGGCGGGCCTCGCGGCAGGGGGAGATGTCGCGGCCACGGAAATTTTCGCCGAGGCGGGGCGCCGGCTCGGTCAGGCCATCGGGAACATCGTCAATCTCCTGGATCCCGACCGGGTCATCGTCGGCGGCGGAGTGGCCCAGGCCGGAGATTTGATTCTCAAGCCCTGCCGCGAAATCGTGCCCGGGCTGATCCTGGCTGAAGAGGCCAGGAATGTCCCGGTGGTAATCGCGGAACTGGGTCCCCTCGCCGCAGCTGTGGGCGCGGCCTGCCTGGCCCGGGAAATGGAGATATCCCGCTGATGGCCCGAACCGGTGACAGTTTTGTCCGCCATGTTCTTGTGCCCGCGGTGGCCCTGGCTGCCGTTCTTGTCGCCTGCCAGGTCGGTGGGTTTTTAAACCCTGCCTTCGCCCGGAATGCCCCGGCCCCTTCCCGGGCCCAGACCAGGGCGGTGGCGGACCGTTATGTCGACCGGGTTATCGACGGCCAAAAAGTGTCCTGCATGTACGGCAACGTCTTCATCGACAGGGACACCCTGTCCGTTCGCGCCGACACCGCTTTTTATTATCGCGACCGGGAATATTACGAATTTCATGGGAATGTCCACCTGACCCGGCAGGAAGCTGTTCTTACTTGTGATCGGGCCCATTACGACCGCTATCTGGGCGCGGGGGATTTTTTCGGGCATGTGCGTCTGGAAGAGGATGGCACAATCGGGACAAGCCGGCGCGGGGAGTCCCGGGAAAGCGGGCGCTACGTCAGGTTGTTCGAAGACGCCCTGCTGGTGACCCCGGACTATTCGGTCAAGGCCGACACCATCTACCAGGACCGCGAGACCGGTGACGGCGAAGCCTTCGGGCACGTGCGCATCATGGAGCCGGGAGCCAAAAGCCTCGTTACCGGGGACCATGCGGTTTTTTCCTCTGAAGGAGGAATGGCCGAAGTCGACCTCAACCCTGTCCTGACCAGCCGGGAACAACAGGGGGGCGTTCTGACCAGTGTGGCCGGCCTGATGAGGTTCCACCGGGAAGAAGACAAGGTCGTGATGGTCGATTCGGTGCGCATCAGGCAGGGAATGACCCGGACCCGGGCCGATACGGCGGTGGTCTACGGTCAGGAACACATGGTGTTGACCGGCGCTCCCGAGGTGTCCATGGCCGCCACCAGCGTGATGAAGGGCGACAGGATCGAGTTCTTCTACACCGATGGCCAACTCCGTGAAGTGATTGTTGTTGGTAACGGCATCATGGAGGACACCGCCCCGGACAGCCTGGCCCGGATCTATGATGGCCTGCCTAGCCTCGATGTCCTGGAGGGGGATTCCATCACGGTGGAACTCGACGACGAGAAAATCACCCGGACCGTGGTGATCGGCAACGCCCGCAGCCAGTTCACACCCCAGGATCTTTCCGATGAAGTGGCGACCAACGATGTCAGCGGTGACACCATCATCATCAATTTCAAGGAACAGCGGGTCAGGCGGGTCAAGGTCATGGGCAACGCCGTGGGCAGCTATCGCTTTGCCAAGATCGCGGCCATGGCGGAGATGCTGGGCCGCTCGCTTCGACTGGTCGACCAGTTGGCGCGGTCCGGGCCCGACAGTGTTGCCGCCGCCGATACTCTTGCTTTTTTGGGCGCGACACCCCAAATGATTTCCGCTGCCGATTCCCTTATGTCCGCGGTCCTTGATTCCCTGGCTTCCGCCGGCTTCGACACGAGTCGGTCGGCAATGGACTTCCTGGCCAGCGCCGAGCAAGTCGATTACTCGGGGGGAGTGGTGACTTTCGAGATGCAGGACGAGACGATGGACATTCTCCACGAGGGCTCCCTGGAATTCGGCACCATGAAGCTGACGGCCGACCACATCACGATGGATACGGGTGAACGTGAACTTTACGCCGAGGGGAGTCCCATGGTGGAAGACGCGGACACCATCGTCGGCAACCGCATGGGGTACAACTTCAAACACAAGACCGCGGCCGTCGAAGGCGGCGTCACGGCGATGGACGAATACTACTACAAGGGTGAAAGCATTCGGCGTTTCCCCGACCAGACCATGAAGATTTGCGATGCGAAGATGACCTCATGCGACCTGGAGGACCCGCACTACCACTTCTGGTCCAACAACATGAAGATGAAACCCGGGGACAAGATCGTCGCCGCGCCGGTGGTTCTGCGCATCGGCCATGTGCCGGTGTTCGCTCTTCCCTTCTATTACAAGAGCCTCAAATCGGGACGTCAATCGGGGATTCTCTTTCCCTCGTTCGATTTCGGCTGGTCCAGCCGGGAGGGCCGCTACATCCGGGACTTCGGCTACTACTGGGCCACGAACGACTACATGGATTTCCTGTTCGAGGGTGATTACAACGAGCACAGGGATTTCGGTTTCCGGGTCCAGAACCGATATGTGAAACGCTACGCCTTCAACGGAGGCATCGATTATTCCCGCAAGGATGGGCTGGGGGAAGGCACCACCACCCGTGAATGGCAGTTCCGCTGGAACCACAACCAACCAACCCTTTTCGACGATTATAAATTCCGCGCCGACGTCAAGATGGCCTCGACCACCCTGACCAGCAACGACCTGGCCGGCTCCAACGACCGGGACATCATCAGTGGGCAACTCAATTCGACCGTCTACATAAGTCGTAACTGGTCCTTCATGGGAGCCAATCTCAGCGCCAAACGGGATGAACGGACCAACGCCGAGGATCCCGACGATCCGGGCAGCAACAACCAGCTCTACTCCATGACCATGCCCAGCCTCTCGCTGAACGTCAAGCAGCTGACTTTGGCTCCGGCCCTGCGTGGGGGACAGAAGGGAAGTTTTGCCGGCAACGTCCTGCGCAACACCTATTTCTCACAGGGTTATTCCTTTCAGGCCAATGAAACCGGCAGGGAGCTGACCGACACCAAGAACTATCAGGCCAACGGCAACTGGTCCCTGAGTCTGCGGCCACCGCGGGTCAGTATTTTCAACATGAGTTTTTCGGCCAGCGCCGCGCAGAGCTGGCGGCGCGACGAAGTGGAAGGAAGGATTTGGGAAGCGGATACCAGCCTGGCCGGAGGAGGAGCCTATCGCGACACCTCTTCGATCATCGAGGAAACCTCTCCCAGCTTGTCGTTCGGCACCACCCTGGGCACGACCATGTACGGAATGTTCCCCATGAATGTGGGTCGGATCCGAGCGGTCAGGCACACGGCCCGCTTCAATTCGTCGTGGAACGTTCGACCCGGGCTGAAAGATCGGCAAGACTACGGGTCCACCATCAGTCTTGGTTTCGACAACCGTTTCGACTTGAAATACATGAGCCAGGAAAACGATACGACGCTTACGGAAAAGAAACTCGATGGTGTGATCGATTGGTCCCTTGGTACCTCGTACAACCCCCAGGGATCGCCGGGCCGGCGCTGGTCGGACATTTCCAGCGGCCTGACCGTCAAGCCGGGACAAAGCCGATATCTCAAGCTGAAGGTCAATAATTCCATCGATCCCAAGACCCTGGCCCTGAAGTCCACCCGATTCACCTACGGCCTGAGTTTTTCGGGCCGCCTGGATGTGGGCGACGTGGGGGAGGTTCAGGAGCAGGAGCGCAACGCGGCCATTGATCAGCTTGGGGTGGACCTGGCCGCGGCCGCGGACACCGCGAGGGTCGATGGCATGTATGGAGAATACGACGAGGACGGCAACTTCATCGATACCTCCGAACAGGAAGAACTTTTCGACGGTGAGGACAGCCGCTTCTACGATTTCTACAATCGATCCGGGCGACAGGAAGGACCGGGCAAGAAGGATCCCACCGAGGGTGGGCGGTTTATTCCGTTCGATGTAAACGCTTCTTTTTCATATAGTTATACAAACTCAACCCAGGCGAAGAGGGCCACCGGGAACATCGCGATAAACACCAACCTGACTCGGAACTGGCAGGTCCGCTACCAGGCCTCATTCGACCTGGTCACGGGCGCTCCCACCCGCCAGCAGTATAGTTTGCACCGGGATCTGCACTGCTGGCGCTTCGAATTCAACCGCACCATCAGCGCCGTCGATTCCCAGTTCGGATTCCGCATTTACCTGCGTTCCATCCCCAGCCTGAAGTTCGCCCGCGGCCGGGAAGACTACATGGGGTCGGTCGGCGACGCCATTGGTGGCGGGGTTTTCTGATCTTCGCGCCGGTTATTCCCCGCCAGTACTGGGAAAACTCGATTTAGATGTTGACAATCCCTTTGGTGGCGGGGTTTGATGGCTCCTGAAAGGAGGTGATATGTATGAACAAGACGGAACTTACCGAACAACTGTCGAAGAAGACCGGAATGACCAAGGCCGCCGCCAAGAGGGCTGTCGATGCTATCTTCTCAACCTCTCCGCGAGAAGGGATCATCGCCAACGCCGTATCCAAGGGTGATCGGGTGCAGATCACCGGTTTTGGAACCTTCGAACGTCGCAAGCGCAAGAAAAGGATGGGTCGTAACCCACAGACCGGCGCTTCGCTGGTTATTCCAGCAGCCAAGTACCCCGCTTTCGTGGCGGGTAAGAGCCTCAAGGACCGGGTGCAGAAGTAACCGGACCATTTGGTGAAGGGAAGGGCGGCTTATCGGTCGCCCTTTCCTTATGTAGTAGGCCGGACTGATCGATAACTTTGGAATCGTGGGTTGCCCGTTCGCGGGGCTCCAATTATTTTGATGACGGAACTTCCGACCCTCGCCGACGGTATATCCGCGGACAGGGTTGTTCTGCCGCCCGGGAATCAGGCGGCATCCGTTTTCCTGCACTTCTGAAAGGTTTCCAAAATGATCAAGCTCAAGGACCTGACCGGCGTCCTGCGTATGATGAGCCTGGCGCTGGCGCTGGCCTTCGTGCTGTCGGCGGCCGCCCCGGCTCTTCTGCGGACGAACGCCCGTGCCGGCGAAGGCACCTGGCAGGATCTCGTTCTCCTGTACACGACCGACATCAAGGGCAAAATCGAACCCTGCGGCTGAAAATCCAACAAGCGTGGCGGGTTGGCCCGGAGGGTCACCTTTTTAGACGGTGTTTGGAGCGAAAAGCGGCCGGTCCTTTTGGTCGACGGCGGTGACCTGTTCGGGTCCCGCAACAAGAACGAAAAGTATCAGTCCACCTTCCTGGCCGAGATGACGGGGGAAATGGGTTACGACGCCATCGGACTGGGCGAACGGGATCTCAACTACGGCCTGCCCTTCCTGAAGGAAATGATGGCGACTCACGGCCTGCCTTTCATCAACGCCAATGTGCGCGATGCGGGGACTGGCGAATTGATCCTGCCCGAATACGTCATCGTGGAACGGGCCGGGATCAAATACGGCATCGTCAGTGTCCTGGATCCCGGGAGAAAGATCATCACCATGACGGCCGAGGAAGACGCTTTCCAGGTCGATGATCCCGTGGCGACCATGCGGGATGTCTTGCCCAGGTTGCGCAAGGAAGCCGATACGATTCTTCTGCTGTCCCATCTTGGCGAACCGAAGACCGAGGAACTGATCAAGGAAGTCAAGGGCATCGACATGTGTGTCATCGGGCACACCTCGCGGAACATCAGCGCCGAGCGGGTCATCAACGACACCGCCGTTTTCAGTTCCGCGTATGAGGGTCGGTACATCGGCCGCGCCAACCTCTTTGTCGACGATGCGGACGGTCGGATCATGGCCATCGACGTGGCCATCACCAGCCTCGGTGACAAGAGGGATGGAGATGAAGAGGTGACTGCCCGGGTGGAGCAGTACAAGAAGGATCTGTTGGAATTCAAGACCGCGAAGCGTGCCGCGTATCCCCGGACCATGGGTTCGGATAAGGAAACCTTCCTGGGCGACCGCGCCTGCATGTCCTGCCACGAGGACGCCTGGAAGGTCTATATGGATTCGTCGCACCGGTCGGCTTTCGCGACCATCCGCAACAAGGGTCAGAGCTTTGAGCCGGAGTGTCTGTCCTGCCACACCACCGGTTTCCAGCACAAGAAAGGCTATTCGGACGAGCCGCCGTTCAACAAGCTGGCCAACGTCCAGTGCGAAGCCTGCCATGGTTATGGCACCCAACACGCGCGCGATGGCAAGTGGGTCGCCCAGGCCAAGGATTCCTGCATCATGTGTCACGATCAGAAAAACAGTCCGGAATTCGACTATGCGGTCTACTGGGAAAAGATCAAACATTAGAAGGCTGTTGGGTTTCACCCTGTTCTGGGTGGCCTGCGGCATGGTTTCGTCGGGGGTGCGGCCGGTTCGCGCCCTTGACGTTTTTACCCTGTGGCGTCAGCCGGAGCTGCCTCTTCGCATGGAGGAGGGCGCCTGGGCCGATTACCGGACCCAGGTCATGGCCGGTGGCCGTCGTGAAGAGGGGCTGACCAGGATTGTCTGCCTGGGCCGCGAACACGGGTCGGACGACGACACCTGGTTGATCGAGTTGCTGCCCTTGACCGAACAGCCCGACGGCAGTCTGGTCCCCGTGCCCGGTGAGGGTGCCCGATTGCGATTATCCCGCCGGTTGTTGGATCGCCAGGGGCATCTTCTGGATGCCATCGTCGAAGTGGAGAAGTGGAGTGACGGACTCCCGGAAAAAATTTCCAGGGATCAATTGCGCGAAGATCCCCTGGTGTCCGCCTCCCTGGACTCGGAATTCATTCCTGACACGACCGAGAGCAGGGCGCCGACAACCCGGGTCATTGCCGGGACTCAATTCCTTTGCGACCAGTTCGTCATGAGCGCTGTCGATACCCAGACCGCTGAACTGCCGGCCGGGCGCATGATCCAGGTGACGACCCGGGAAATCACCGCCGCGGTTAACGTGGAGGTCCCCTTTTTGGGCCTCACCTACGCCGCGGAGAGGGTCCGGTCCGATTCGAAACTGGATCCGCCAAGCCGCAAATTCTCGCCACCACCTCCCCGGGTAAGGGTGGAAGTGATGGAATTGATTGAGTTTGGCTTCCAGGCGCTGCCTGTTCTCCATGACGGAGATTGACCCTCCATAAGGGCTTGTGGTATAATTACATCATGATCTCAAGTGACCTAAATGAATTCCGGGTGGAGGCCCATGAATTTCTGCTGGGCCAGCAGAAGCCTTTGCCTACTCCGGCCATTGCCCGGCGTCTCTTTGGCGCCCGCCGCCATGAAATGCCCGAGACCCAGGTGGTCGTCAGGGCTTTGCTGGCCGATGATCACCGTTTTGTGGAGACACATGATCACTGCTGGACCGTGCTGGGTTCGCCTCTTCTGGACAAGGCCCTGAGTGAGGCCACCTTCTCGGTGGTGGATCTGGAAACGACCGGCAGCGTCATCGGGGTCGACGAGATCATCGAGATAGGTCTGATCCAGGTTAGGGGCGGGAAAATCGTCGACCGGTTCGAATCCCTTGTCTGGACTGATCGTCCCATTCCTCCCTGGGTGGCCCGGTTGACCGGCATCAGCAACGAGGATCTGGAAGGGGCTCCCACCTTTTCCGACCTGGCCGAAAACATGGTGGGCCTTCTGGACGGGAATGTTTTCGTGGCCCATGATATCCGGTTCGACCTGCCGTTCCTGCGGTGGGAGTTCGCTCGCCGGGGTATCGGGCGTCCTGCGGTGACCGGCATGTGCACCCTTCAACTCAGCCGCCAGTTCTGGCCCGATCTGGTGAGCCGGAGTTTGGGCGACCTGGCGAAATATTTCGGCATCGATCACGACAACCCCCACCGGGCCGCTGACGACGCGACCGCGACCGCCGGGGTTCTTCTCGAGGTCCTCAAGGAATCCAAACAGCTTGGGTTGCTGGATCTTGGCGACCTCTTTCGGGTCGAAGAGATCATCGCCGCCCGTTCCGCCGATGGTGACTCTCTCGCTTCCCGCGCGGCCGAATCTTGACCTTCAATAAAAATTAATTATTTCGATCCACCATATTGACTCACAATTCACATTGTAATAGTATGCCTCCCAATATACACGTTCTGGTAGGTAGGAGCCTTTTGGGGATTTTGTCCGGGGATTCAGCCAGGGCGGACGCGCAAACAGAGCCAAGGAGGAGCCAATGGTCAGCGTCAAGGAAGATGATATACTCGTTCGCGATGAGAGCTTCGTAAAATACGAACGGCTACTGACCAAAGCCGAAACCGAAGGGCGGATTGACGGTCCCAAAAAATGTCTCGTGTGCGGAATGCGTTACATGAGCAAGGATGAAGCCGACAGCTGCTGCAAGATCAATCCCTGACCACACCTGGTGACCCTGATGAAGTCCAGACAGTTCTGTTCGGTCTGCAAGGAATGGCTCGAGATGGAAGTCGTTCCCACCAGTGATGGTGAGGAGGATGACGGCGTCATCTGGTTCCGATGTCCCCAATGCCAGGGGTTTCTTCCCAAGCTGGGAGGATTGGAACCCGAGTCCGTGAAGGAAACCTCTGCTTCACCCGCCGTTTCTTCCACATCTGCCGAGGAAACCGAGGACTCCAAGGAAACCGGAGAGACCGGAGAAGCGTTGCCTTGGGACAGCCCGGCCGACATGATGGCGGCCAGGGAAAAGACGTCGGACGATTCGAGTCCCGCGGACTCCAAAGACAGCAGGAAAGACGAACCCGCCGAACCCGTCCATGAATACGCCGCGCTGCTGGCCGAAAAGGACCAGAGCGATCCCACGCCTTACCGACCATGGGAATCCTACGAGGTCGGCCAGTGTGTTCATCACCAGGCGTGGGAGGACTGCGGAGTCGTGGTTGCCAAGGAGGATCTGCCGGGCGGAAGGCAGATCATCAAGTGCTATTTCAAAGAGGCCGGGGTAGTGCGCCTGATCGAACAGGCACCCAAGTAGTCATGTGGAGGTACTCACCTCTGTTCCTGGTTCTCTGGACCCTGCTGACTCCCGGCGGGGCAAGCGCCCAGCTGATGCATCTTGACGCCGTTCCCTGGTTCACTCCCGCCGATTCCACTTCCCGGCTGGCCCTGGTTGTCGAGGTCAACCGGTTCCATGATCCCAAGTTCGACTGGAACCTGAACAGGATCCTCTTGACGGTTGTGCTGCCGGCCGGAGACAACGCCGCCTTCTTTCTGCGTCTTCCCCACATGACCTTCGATACAGGCAACATACCGGTGGCCCACCGATGGCCCTGGGTCATCGGCGAAGACGGACAAGACGGCTGGCCCCACGAAAAACGTATCTCCAGTTTCGGACAGATAGAGGTCGGGGTGACCGGTCCGGTCGGCCTGCCATTGGTGGGTTGGGTGGACTACGCCCTGGCTATGGGGCTGCCCACGGGAACAGACAGGGTCTATCCCTTCTCCTCGATGAGTATTCCCCTGAGGCTGGAGCTCAGGAAAAACATACAACTCGGCCGAATCTCCTACCTCGGGTTGGTGGCGGGCTACCTGGCCAATATGGATTCCGGCAGGGCCCACCTGGATCCAGTCGCCTTTCCGAACGGGTATCATCTGGGCGCCGCGTTGGATCTGTACCAGGGGCGGGGACAGCGATTGGGCCTGACCTATGATTACCAGGACCGGGATTCGCGCCGGTCCCAGTTGGTGGGGGCTCAGTGGTGGATGTCATGGGGTGCGGACGGTTCATTGGGCTTCAAGGTCGCCCGCGAACTGCAGGGCACTCTCGATCGGCCGGCGGCCTGGTATTTCACCCTGGCCTGGCGTCTGGACAGTGACCGCTACCGCCCTCAGGCCGAGGTGCCGAATCCCTGATTTTTCGCGGGCTTGCTTTTTGCCCTGCTGATTTCTTCTTCATTCCAGGAACGCACGAAACAATCCCGGTCCTCCTGTTCCTGTCCCGATCATTCTTTCTGTTCCTCATCGTTCCCCGGGATTTCCCGGCAGGGTGGAAAGATCCTGCTGGTCCTTTGTTGATCCCTGTTAATTGATCGTTTCACAACGGATTGAGCCGTGGCACATGCCTTGCGGTCCATGCCTCCAAGCAGGCGGAATCCGGCCTTGGCCGGAAGGGATTGACCAGGGAGATTGGCATTGTCCCACATCCTTTTTGACGGTGATATTCAGCGGTACCCCGCTCTGCGTTCCCTGTTTTGGCAGTGGGGCTTTACGGTGGGTCGTTTGCCGGCAAGCGTCCAGGCCGGAGGTCGAGCGACCGTCGAGGATTGCGATGCCATAGTGCATGTGGCAGAGCTGTCCGATCCCGCGGGTTATGATTCAGGCGCCATGCCCGATGGTGCTGAAGCAGAAGGGGAGGCCGCGGTCGAGGCGGCCCCCCTTCTGGTCATAGGGGCCGGGCCGGTGGCTGTGGAGTCCTGGATCACCATCCCGGATCCCGGTCCGGGAGGCTCTCGCCTGAAGGTCGCGCTGCAATCATGTCAGGAGCGGGCCCGGATGTTGCGGGGCGATCCCCGTTCTCGTCATGAACTGGATCAATTCCGGAATTTTCTGGGCCACGAGTTGCGAAGTCCCCTCACGGCGATCAAGACGGCCCTGACGGTCATGGAAGCCGAGGGAGGCCATGAATCCGGCTCGCACAGAATGCTCCGGATCGCCCAGCGCAACCTTGTCCGCCTGGCCGAAACGGTGGAATGGAGTCAGGAGCTGATGTCGCTGGCCGAAGCGCCGCCGGCTGCTGATTTGAGTCCGGTGAGTCTGGCTTCATTGTCGAAAGCGATTCCGGATCATTTTGACGTCCATCTGGATGAAAAACATGGATCCCACGTGGTCCTTACCGACCCCCGGCTTCTGGGAGTGTTGGCAGGGCAGATGGCACGTGTCCTGGGCTTCGTCTGCCCCGGGAGTTGTCTGTCCTTCCGGCTGGATTTCGATGACCGCAGCGGAGATTGCCGGATGTCCTGCACCGCGGGTGGGGATATCAACCCTGAAAACGCCGAAGGGAACCGGGTCGAACACGGTCATCTGGTTCGGATGTTGATCTCTCCTCACCTGCTTCAGGTTCTGGGAGCCAGACCCCGCCTATTCGTCGAAGATACTGGCACTGTTGAACTAACCATCGATCTGCCGCTTTACGCCGGGACGTTTTCCCTGGCCCATGATCCCGTCTGTCCCGTCTAACAGTTGCACGACTGGTTCTGGTGTGTATGATCCCCGGGTCGATTTCTGTCCTAGGACCTTTCCGGAGAAAATAACATGGCAAAAGTTGAGGGAGCTTCCCTGCGACAGGCGGGGGTGGTGCACGACGTCAACCAGATGCTCGCCGTGATCATGGGCCGCGCCGAACTTCTGCAGCAGTGTGAGGGATCGAACTCCCGCCGGGAGGATCTTGCGGCCATCATCCTGGCTGCCGGTGACGCGGCCGCCATGCTCAAGAGATTGCAGAGAGGCCTGCCGCCACCCCATGGCCATGGAGATCAGGCCGCGGTCAATCTGCGGGAAGCGGTCCGGGCGGTTTCATTGCTGATCCGCCCCGAGGGGACCGAGAGATGGGCGTCACCGGAAGAGGAATCCGGGCAGGGATCATGGATTTTCGACCTGGGGGTTCCGGCGGATCTTTTCACCTCCGTACCGGGCCAGGTTATCCGGGAGGTGCTGAGCAATCTGCTGGTCAACGCCCTCGAGGTCCTGCCGGACGGTGGGCGCATTCGTGTCGACGCGGCGACGGACCGGGGTCGGGTGGTCCTGACCATTGCCGACAACGGGCCCGGACTGGACAAAGAGACGGCTCATCGTATTTTCGAACCCGGTTTCACCTCCAGCGGTGGTGAATTCCGGGGGATCGGTCTGGCGGGCAGCCGCCAGTTGTTGAAATGTTTCGACGGGCGCTTGGATCTTGGACCGGACCAGGGAACCGGCGCCCAGTTCCTGCTGGATCTGCCCCGGGTCGAACCGGTTCCCGCAAAGTCGGAAGCCGAGGTTTCGAAGGTTGACGGACAGGAATCCCGGCCGGTTTCCTTCCCTGTGCTGGTGGTGGACGACGAACCAGCGGTGCGGGACATGCTCAGCGATGTCCTTACCGAACTGGACTGCCGGGTGACGGTCGCCCGGGACGCGAATTCGGCTCTCGACAGGTTTGTTCCAGAAGAGTTCGGTCTGGCCATGGTGGATCAGTCGCTGCCTGGCCGGTCGGGGCTGGAACTGGCGGCCGTGCTGAGGGAACGGGATCCATACCTGGTTGTTGTCCTGATTACCGGCTGGGGGCAGGAGGAGACTCTGGCCTCGGTCGATCCGGCGATCGTGGATATGACCGCCACCAAACCCCTGGAATGGACGCACATCATTGAACTTCTGGACAAGGGTGAGAGGCTGAACCGCCAGAGGCGGGACGCCGGGTCCGGATGATTGGCACAAGAAGTGACGAAGGGAAGAACCTGATGACGAGGATGACGAAACCCGCGACCCTGGTGGCTTTGCTGATCGGACTCTGCTGTGCCGGAAGCGTCGCTCGGCCTGGAACGGTTCTGGCCGTTGACAAGGAAGCACCGGAGTTGACCCTTTCCTTCACCACCCTCGACACCATGGTTCTGGCCGATGTCGGTCTGATTGCCGGGATTACCTGGATGGGGCCGGACACCCTGGTCGTGCTCGAGGACATTCCGGATTCGGTGAGTGAGTCGGGTGACCGCGAGGTCCGCATGGTTTTCAGGGACACCGAAGGCGCCATTCTGCACATGGAGGATTTCAGCGGGGTGCTGGACCGGGCCCTGGCCTGGGACGGGGAATTTCTCTACAGTTGTGGCGATGCCGCCGACGGCAGCTCCATCCTGTATCAGATCCAGGTGGACACCCTGCAGGTGGAAGAAGCCTTCGACGCGCCGGGTCATCGGCCCAGCGCCATGTGCTTCGACGGGCGCTACGTTTGGATCACCGACCGTGACTCGGGGCGGGTCGACCGCTTCGACCCCGAGACGAAAGCCATCACGCGCTCCGTCGTCACACCAGGGTTTTCCCCCTTCGGTGTGGCGTGGGACGGCCATAACATGTGGGTGACCGACAGTGGAACCGGCCGATTATATCGGTTATCCGGCTCCCGGCGAAACTGGAGCGCCACGGTGGATACCGAATCCTTCCTATTCCGCGGTAAGGATGTCCTTTTGCTGAACGAGGAGCGGTCATTTTGGTATGTTATTCCGCAGGAAAGAGTTGCGGTTGAATTGCGATTCGATTAATCGGGATTCTTGACACCGGATTGAAGTGGACTTATTCTGAAATACGAAAACGGAAATCAATTTCGTAACATTGGGAAACCCTTCAAATTCAAGAGGTCCGACATGACGCCCGTTAACAGACCGAAAGAAGTCGACGAGAGCTTTGTCAAAGAGAAGGAAGCCGGCTTCGCGGAGTTCATCCAGCGCAAGGGACTCAAGACCACGCGTCAGCGCAATACAATCATCTCCGTCTTCTTCCGCCTGCGCGGACACATCTCGGTGGAGGAGTTGCTGAACGAGGTCAAGAAGGTCAATCCCAGGATTGGATACGCGACAGTCTACCGGACGCTCCACCTGTTGGTGGAGAGCAATCTGGTCGAGGAGCGTCGCTTCGGTGATGGTCTGGCCCGATATGAAGGCCACTCGGACGTGGAACACCACGACCACATGATCTGCCTCGAGTGCGGCATGATCTCCGAGTTCTTCAATCCCCGCCTGGAGGCCCTGCAGGAGAAACTGGCCGAGGAAAACAACTTCGAGATCTATCGCCATCGTCTGGAGCTTTACGGTGTCTGCAAGGACAAGGAAGCCTGCAACAAGCGCAAGAACAACAAAGCCGCCGCGGCCCGGGGTGTCTGACGCGACCGGGGCCTGGTTGACCATTGAGGTCGACCGGTCGGCTCTCTCACGGAACATTGCGGTTTTCCGCCGGCTGGTGGGACCGTCATCCCGATTGATGGCCGTGGTCAAGGCTGATGCCTATGGCCACGGTCTTCTCATTGCTTCGGAAGCCTTTCTTGCCGGCGGTGCCGATCTGCTCGGTGTTCATTCGGTAGCTGAAGCGGTCAGACTGAGAGATGGCGGCATAGTCGCGCCCATCCTGGTCCTCGGTCCTGTCAATCGGAATGAGGCCGAAACAGCCGCTGGACTCGGGGTGGAAATCACCGTGGGTTCCCTGCCCGCCTGCCGCGCCGCGGCGGAATGCGGCGGGGCCCTGAAGGTGCATCTCAAAGTGGAAACCGGGGTGAACCGGCAAGGACTCGTCGAGACGGAAATCGACGAAGCCGTCAAAATTCTGGGTTCAGCCGCAAATATCGCGGTGGTCGGTCTTTCCAGCCACTTCGCCGATATCGAAGACACCACAGATCACGAATTCGCCGAGGCCCAGATGACCCGTTTGGCCGGATACCAGGACAACCTGGCCACCGCGGGTTTCGAAATGCTGGCCCTGCATATGAGTTGCAGCGCGGCGACCCTGCTGTGGGATCGCAGTCACCGCGACATTGCCAGGGTGGGCATCAGCGCCTACGGAGTGTGGCCGTCGAAGGAGACATTGGTTTCGGTGCGGCAACGGGGGCGTGAAGAAGTTGCCCTTGATCCGGCGGTGACCTGGAGGGTGACCGTATCCCAGGTGCGTCTGGTTCCGGAGGGAGAAACGGTGGGTTACGGCCGGTCATGGAAGGCCATGACTGACAGTCGTGTCGCCGTGTTGCCGGTGGGCTACTCCGACGGTTGGCCCCGCGCCCTCTCAGGCGGGGGACACGTCCTTATCCGGGGCCGGCGGGCACCCCTTATCGGGCGCATCTGCATGAACCTGTGCATGGTGGACGTGACCCACATCCCTGATGCGGAAGCCGGCGATCAGGCCGTACTGCTGGGAAGTCAGGGCGATGAAATCATCGCGCCCGAAATGCTGGCCGGGCTTTTGGGAACCATTCCCTATGAAGTTCTCACTCTGCCGGGCCCCACCTGGACCCATAAACCCCTTTGAACCGTCCCCACGGGCCTGGAGAATAAATGTTCGAATCCCTCGGCGGCTTCTTCAAGGACAAGATGGCTCCGGCACAGAGCCGGACCGACGATCTGAACCATCTGCAGGTGGCCACCTGTGCCCTTTTGCTGGAGGCCGCGCACGCCGACAGTGACTTCACCGAAGAAGAGGAAAATGCCATCGCCGGGATGGTGGGCGTTCGCTTCGGCCTGGATGTCGAACAGACATCGGAACTGCTGCACGTGGCCGACGAGGAACGACGTTCCAGCGGGGATCTCTATCAGTTTGCCCGCCTGATCAACGACAATTTTTCCCACGCCCGCAAACTGGCTGTCCTGGAACTGCTCTGGCAGGTGGTCTACAACGATGGAGTTCTCGAGGCCCGAGAGGACGCTCTCTTGCACAAGATGGGCACCCTGCTCGGCGTCCGGCACGAGGAATTGATGGCCCTGAAGCTGAAGGTCAAACGTTCGGGGTCACCCTGATTTTTGCCATTGGGTGTTGAATCCAGTATGATGTGAATTGATCCCATCAGAAATAATCGGCCACACCAACAAGGGGGTGGGATATGGCTCGATTGTTAACGATCGCCTTCATCCTGGTCATGTTCACTCAGGTTGCCTTCGCGGGGACCGATCCCTGGTCCGATATTTTTGGCGTATATTTCGACGAGTACGGTGACCAGATCTGCAGTGATTCGGTGCTTGCCTCCATTCCCTTTTCCATCTGGTTCGTCTACACCAATCCGACACCGA
>JAGLCY010000370.1 GCA_023270185.1 Candidatus Krumholzibacteriia bacterium
TTGAGGATTTCCTCGAACTGGGCCCTGTGATCGGGACCGTCCTGGATGATGCGGGACTGGTCGATCTGGATCAGCATCTGGGCCAGGTAGAGTTTGCGCCTGGCCTCGTAGCGCAGGCGTTCGCCCTCGCCGTGGATGGCGATGCCCATCAGGTCCCGCACGTCGTTGCAGTCCGTGACCAGGGGCAGGGGCAAAACGCTGGTCCGGGTGTCTGACGGCAGCAGTTCGATGGTCGAGGCCAGGTAGATGTCGGCTTCCCGCAGGTATTCTCCGGCCCGGGTGACCAGCGCGCCGAGCTTCTGGTCAGAGGCCTGGTCGTCGTCGTGGGGATGGAAGATGCGAGCCAGTTCCTGCCGGTAGACTTCGTCGTCCCTGACGATGTGGCGGAAATTCAGGCGGGTCAAATACAGCAGGCGGGAGCCCTTGGTGCCAAAATCCGGATCCAACAGAGGATGGGCGGTGTAGTCCACCGCCCAGATATCCTCTTCCGTCTCTTTCATGATCCTGGCCGCGTCGACCCAGCTTTGGTACATCTCGCTCTTTTCCGGGTCTGCGACCCGTTTTTAGATCATGTCGAGAACCCGGGCCAGATCAGCCTCCAGATCCTCGTAGGCTTCGCAGCCGACCGCGATCCGCACCAGATCGTCGGTGATGTCGGCTTCCAGCCTTTCAGCGGCGGGAATGCCCGCGTGCGTCATGCTGGCCGGATGCTCAATCAACGACTCGATGCCGCCCAGACTGACTGCCAGGATGGGTATCTCGACGTTGTTGATCACGGTTTTGCCGGCTTCCAGGCCGCCCTTGACGCCGAAGCTGAAGACAGCGCCGCCGCCGCGCATCTGCTTCCGGGCCAGCGCGTACTGGGGATGGCTTTCCAACCCGGGATACCGGA
The DNA here is from genome assembly GCA_023270185.1 of Candidatus Krumholzibacteriia bacterium. Lineage (GTDB taxonomy): Bacteria > Krumholzibacteriota > Krumholzibacteriia > LZORAL124-64-63 > LZORAL124-64-63 > JAGLCY01. Next base: position 893 of record JAGLCY010000370.1, read on the forward strand.
TCCAATCGACCTTGGGGTGATTTTCCAGGAAAGTGGCCAGCTTCATGGCGTTTTCCATCGCGCGTTCCATGCGCAACCCCAGGCTCTTGACTCCGCGGAGCACCAACCAGGCCTGATGGGGATCCATGGTTCCCCCCATATTATAGTGGACCTTGGCCAGCCTGGCGAGCATGTCCGGGTCCTTGGCCACGACCATCCCTGCCACCACGTCGGTGTGTCCGTTGATGAACTTGGTCATGCTGTGAAGGACGATATCGGCCCCGAGTTCCAGGGGATTCTGCAGGTACGGCGAGGCGAAGGTGTTGTCGACCGCCACCACGGCGCCCTTGGCATGGGCGATCTCGGCGCAGGCCTTGATGTCGGCCAATTTGAGAGTGGGGTTGGCGGGAGTTTCGATGTAGACGAGCTTCGTGTTGTCCTGCATGGCCGCGGCCAGATTCTCGGGATTGGAGGTGTCCACGAAGGTGCTCTCGACGCCGAAGCGGGGATACTCGTTTTCGAGAATCATCCGGCTGGGCCCGTACAGGCTTTCAGTGGCCACCACGTGAGTGCCCTGGGACAGTATGGTCAAATAGACCATGTTCACGGCTGCCATACCGCTGGCGGCGCCCAGTCCGCCGCAGCCGCCCTCCAGCTGGGCGATGTTGTTTTCCAGGGCTTCGGTGGTCGGGTTTCCCAGCCGAGTGTACTTGTAGCCGGGTTCGCCACCGAAACAGGCGGCGCCGTGGTCGGCGTCCCGGAACGAGAAGGTGGACGTCTGGTAGATGGGGGTGGCGACGGCTCCGGTCTGGGGGTCGACGTGCTGTCCGGCGTGGATGATGCGGGTCATCATTCCCCGTTTGCTGATGTCTTTCATTTTAAACCTTTCCGGTTCGACTGAATCTTGTTCCGCATGAATGCGC
>JAGLCY010000371.1 GCA_023270185.1 Candidatus Krumholzibacteriia bacterium
ATGATCCGCAAGGGCATCAACAATCCCGACGAGATCGGGGACATCATCGGGGCCATGTTCATCGTCAACAACAACGACGCCCTGACCGACCTGCTGGTGCTGCTGGACTCCTGCATCGGCACCCCTTTCGGCTGGCGCAACGTCACCGACACCCTCTACCAACACCCGGGCGGCAGCTCGCTGAATACCTTCAGCAGCAAGGAATTCAAGGTTTTCAAGGGCGATGTGGACGTGCTGATCGGCGATCCCGGCGGAGGGACTCCGTATCGATTCCCGGTGGAGATCCAGATTTTCACGCTGGAGAGTTACCTGCGAACGGTTTGTGGGGCGCATGACGCGAGTCACCTGGCGTTGAAGCTGCGGCAGTTCCTGTATGGGCTTGTGCCGAAGATCTTTCCTCAGGAGATTTATGGGCCGGATTGGTTGAGGGTGGACCAGACGGGGGCGGGATCGGGTAAGGGTAGACCCTGAGAGCTAGGGTGTGTGGTAGGGAACCGCCAGTTCGGAAACCAGTTCGTCCAACAGCCAGATACGATAATCGAAGGGATTGGGATAGGCTCCGCTCTTCATCTCTATTTCCACTCTCCCGTATTGAAATTCCCGGCGGATGAACGGATCTTCAAACACCGGTGGCCCCAATGGGAGGCCGAGTGAAATATCATGGGAAGTCCAGTGGTAAAGCGGCCTCTGGTTACCGTCCGGATTTGAATTCCAGGACGAATACGTGTCCGCCAGGAGGGAAACCGCCCGAAATTTATCACCCGTTATGATCTGGGTGACTTCGTGATTGTTGTCCAGGAATACATTGTACCAAATGCTTGATAGAACCAAAAATGGACCACCATTTTCCGTGCGGAACCATGAACGGACATTGAAGAGACTGAAGGGGTAGTCCGGATCCAGGGCGTGCCCCATGTCCGGATCAGGGAAGAAAAGGGTGGGGAACAACTCGTAGAACGCCCCATCCCCAAGTGCCGCGAAAGTCGAGTCGCCGTAAGCCCGTTGGCCATTGAAGAACTGGATAAAGTCACTGCCAAGGGAATCCCGGGTCGCGTTGACCAGATCCACCTGGGCTACTCGATAGGCCGCCATTTCATCCGCATCATCCCAATGACCGATTCCATCACCATCCATATCGGGATCGCCCACGTTATCAACATCCGACGAAACCCACAGAACGTTGTTGAAATAATCCCACATGATACCGTCGAAAACATTCAGGGAATTGTTCTGCATCTCCATGATGGTTTCGATCATGGCGGTTCGACAATCGGGTTCCAGAATATTGATCAGTCGACTGGCCGGCCAATCCTGGGCGATTTCACCCTCGGTGGTCTGAACGAAATAGGGTTCTGTTCTCTCATACCATTTGTACCAATAACTGCTCGGATCCTGGTTCAGACCTGACAATTGCGCCGACTTGACCGAAACGTAACCGACAATGATCAGATCGGGATTGAGAGCCTTCATCTGCTGTATGGCATTGACCGATGCGGATGGTCCCCCCATCCAGAGGTTGTGCCCCATGACGATGACAAAATCCGCGCGTGAGAATTTCTCAATGATGGCCGGATCCGACCAATCAAAAAACGAACCATCGGTAATGGCCACATGGCGCGGGGAGTGGGCATTGAATTCAACTCCGGCATCGCTGGCGATAACCCTGGCCTGCATGGTTTCGATGACAAGGGGATCGGCGAGAGCTCCGGCGTCCCAAACAATGGTTTTCCCGACACCAGGCATGATACCGGGCCCGACATCGCCGCTGACATGCAAAGGGGGAAAGTGGAAGGTGGTTCCTTCGTCATCCGACAACTGCAGGGAGACAGTAAGGGTGTCGCCATCCGTATCGAACACATCATAATCAATATGGACCAGACCGGATCCGTCCGTCAG
>JAGLCY010000372.1 GCA_023270185.1 Candidatus Krumholzibacteriia bacterium
GGGGTAGAATCAGGGGTAAGACCGGTTGACGGGCCTGTGGCACGGGCTTTGCCCTGTATGACAGGCCCCTGTGCAGCCCGTCGACCCCCATCCGGAATCGTGGAGCTCATGATCAGACTTGACGACATCCAAAGGAACAACTTCAGCATCAATTGGGCCGGGGTGCGGCTGTTGGCAACCCTGGTGGTTGCCTTGTTAGTTGTCTTGTTAGTTGTCTTGCCAACCTTTGCTGTCGGTGACATCGTCATAGACGAAGACGGCTCGCAAGTGGATGACCCGCGAATGGTTTTCGGCATGATCGCCCGGGCCTGGGAGGATGGTGACCAGCAGGCCTTGGCCGATCTGGTCCATGAAGACGGCCTGTTGGTGACCACCGGAGGAACCTCCGACCGTACGACCCAGTACAGTCCCAGCCAGGCTTTCTACTATTTCAAGAACATGTTCCAGACCCACCGGACCCTGATTTTTGTCTTTGACAAGACGCAGGATGCTTCCGCCGGCGATCGGGTCCACGGGATTGCGGTATGGAAACGCCGCCGGCCGGATTCGGAGAAGATCCAGGAACTGAAACTGGTTTGCGTACTGGTCAGGCAGGATGACCAGTGGAGACTGGCGGAGATCAACAAGATCAGGTAGGAGGCCGTTCATGACCTGGCTGCGGGTCCGGGTTTTGTCGATTACGGGAGTTCTCTGTCTGGTGGGGCAGGGGACTCTGTTGTATCTGGCGGGCAACGGGTCCGATGCGCCGCGACTGCCGTTGCCGGCGCTGTTTCTGGGCTTGACCATCCTTCAGATCGTTGTCCTGGCGCTGGCCTGGCGCAAGGCCGACTCACCGAACACCCGCACGGTTTCAGGAGTGACGTTCCGGACTCTTGCCTTGCTGGCTGCCTTGATCCTGATGGGTGTCGGACTGGGATTCCTTTCAGTCAGCGGTTCTCCTGCGGATACCTTCCGCTCCGATCACGCCCAGAAATTGACTGAGGTCCGGAAAGTCCTGGACGGGCTTATTCCCGCCCTGGATCGTTTCGATCACGGCTTGGCCCCCCTGTTCATTTCTCCGGAGGATTCCACAGTACGCGGCGAAACCAATGGAGGGGATAGATTCCGTGTCCTTCAGGAGCTTCCATCCCTTTGGAACGATGATTTTTCCTTCCACGATAAACTCCCCCTCGGAGCTGTTCTCTGGGACGGCGATGATAGAATCGCCTGGACCGCGGTCACTGAACCGTTGCCCTTCTGGGGGGATCCCATCGAGAGGGACGCCGATGGAGTCGGCCGCAGGAGTCTGATGGCAAGTCGGGGTCGTTGGTTTCTGCGGGAGGTCGGCCGGATCCCCGGTGGCCTGGATCTGGAAATCCAGATCCCGCTGGAGGGCGTACCTGTCACGATTGACCCGCTGGGCCATCCGGCTGGCGACATGGTTCTGACCGATGGCCTGCCGGAGGAGATGATCCGGTTGATCGCGAGCGATGGCGAACTTTCCAGGGGATCGGTACGCTGGCGATCACGGCTCTTGTTGGCCGGTCTTGTCGCCTGGGTTGTTGTCCTGGCGGTGGGAGCTCGGATATTCGCCGGCCCCATGGTCTTCCTGATCGTCCTGTGGGTCGGCCGGGCCATGCTCGCGGTGGCGGAACTGTTGCGTTGGATCACGGCGGCCTTTCCCGGTCAGACCTTCCCCGCGGATCCGGGATCATTGTTCAGCCTGATGGATCCCGCCTATTTCGCGACGCCGTTTGCCTTCGGTTGGTTCGCTTCGGTCGCCGACGCCCTGCTGACTTCCCTTCTGCTGGCGGTCACAGCCTGGCGCCTGTTGCAGGTTCTGGGTGTGGTCGAAGGGACGGCATTTTCACGGATCCGGATGCCCTGGAAAATGCGGGGACTCCTGCATGGCCCCGTCTTTGGTCTGGTCGTGGGCGTGGTCCTGCTGTGGTTGCAGTTCTATGCCGGACTCCTGGCGGAAAACGCCAACGCGCGTCTGATCGGGACGGGCGTCTCTCTTTCTTTTCTTTCCTTTTGGGGTCTGCAGATCTCTCTCATGCTCATGGCGTTCGGACTCGCGGCCCTGGTGACCGGTCTTTTGGCGCGGCGGTCGTGGCCCCGCCGGGAGGAACTTTTCGTGTGGATCGGGGGCGCGCTGGCGGCGGGCGGCACGGCCTTTCTGGTGAGTCTGGCCCTGGGCGGGGACTGGTGGGTGAGCAGACTTCTGGCGGCTGGTGTGGCCACGGCTCTGTGGATGGTGGCTCCGGCCCTCCTGTCCCGGCCACATTTTCTGCGCCGATTCGCCTGGCCCGCGATCCTGCTGGTAACCGTGGTTTGGAATTACGCGTCCCTGAGGGAGGTCTATGACCAGGCCGAACGATCCTGGCTGCACCGCAAGGGAGCGGTCATCACCCAGGCGGATCAGGAGTGGACCCGGATTCTCCTGGGCAGTGTCCTGGAAGAAATGCAGGATCAGGACGCATTGTCGACGATGACCACTGGTGACCGTTCGGCAGTGTGGCGTAATGAACCGGCCTGGGCCCTGTGGCGGGATTCGGCCCTGCGGGATCTGGGGTATTCGTGTCTGGTGGAGATCGTCGACGATTTGGGCGACGAGGAGAGCCTGTTTGCCCAGGGTTTCATGAGGGAATACCAGTACGAGATGGTGAGTCGCTCGCCATGGGTTGGAATCGACGGCGGCGCCGTGGCCGACGGCTGGGAAATGATTTTCCAGACTGAACGCCGGGTCTACACCGGCGGCCAGGAGGAAGTGGTGGCGGCTGAGACGCCCAGAGTGGGCGGCAGGGGTTGGATCAGGGTCGAACTGCCGGTCCGTTCATGGCGCATCTCCACCCTGGTGGAGAAACTGGGGGGAGACCAGGATCCCAGGGGAAACGGGTATCGTCCCAGGGCGGAAGTGGACCGGCCCGTCCTTTTGCTCCGGGCCGACGACACCGGTTGGCTGGAAGCCGGCGGCACGGGTTTTCCGGGTCCGGAAACCGGTCCGCTCGTGGCTGACCTTCGCGCCGGCGGGCGTTCTCTGGCCGAAATTCCGGTTGCCGACCGGTCATGGTTGTGCCAGTGGAACTACCTGCCCGAAGGTGCGGCCAGGACTCCGGGAGAGGGGTTCCTGCTGGGTCTGCGGCGGTCGAATTTCCGGGAGGATCTTCTGGATCTATCCCGACTGATGCTTCTGAACCTGGTGCTGCTTTTCATCCTGTTCGGGTTGATCCAATTCCATCACTGGGTGGTGAGGGCCGGGGACGCCGAATCCTGGCGCCCGGGGTTCCAGGAACGGTTCCTGGCCGGGTACTTGTTGCTGGGCATGGTTTTATTGCTCGTGATCGGAACTTCCGTGGACAAGGTGGGCCAAGATCGGGTGCGCAACGAGGCGCGGGTCCAGACTCGGTCGGGTCTGGAGCTGGCGGTTGAGCAATTACGCAATCTTCTCGTGGAACAGGCAAAGTCCCTGGCTTCCAGTGACTACATCGCCGAGCTGCTGGAGGGTCAGTTGTCTGGTAACCGGCCGGTGGGCCCGATTGATATCCGGCAAGGCATGGTCTTCAGTCCGGACGGCGTCCTGATGCTGGACGAAACCCTCAGTGATCTGGACAATGACCAGGCACGAGACCTGTTGAATGCCGGTCGCGAAGCGCCACTGGTGATCATCAGGGATGATGGTGAACTGTTTGTCGGGACGGTGATCCCCCTGGACTTGGGGGGATTCATTGACGAGCCGGCTGACGAACTCGGGCACTCCGGAACGGAAAACCTGGGCTTCTTCTTCTATCGCCAGGCCCTGAACGCGGGGCTGCTGGGAAGTCTGGCGGATCTCGTCGATGGGCAGGCCATGGTTCGCTTCGATGGCTTGCCGGTGTTGGCCAGTCAGCCGGCCGATGTTTTTTCGGGGGAAGCGCCCCTCCTGGCGGAACCGGCCGTGATGGGATCCCTGCTGGACCATCCCAGTGGCAAGGGTGTGTTCGCGGCTGTGGGCAGGCCTTTCGCTTTCACCGGTGTCCAACCTTTACCGGCGTTCGGACGGGATCGGCAGGACCGGTTGCGGCCTCGGAGAATGCCCGCCATCCTGGCCCTCCATTTCCCCGATCGGGAGCGTGAATACAGCGCCCAGAGGCGTGAAACCGTATTGTTTCTCACCGGACTGGCGAACTTGATCCTGCTGACCGCTCTGGTCCTGGCTCTACTCATGTCCTGGAATATCTTCCGTCCCCTGCGCCTGTTGCTGACGGCCACCCGTTCCCTGGCCCAGGGCGATTACGGCGCTCCGTTGCCAGATCCCGGTTCCGATGAAATCGGTCGTCTGGCCGGCTCCTTCTCCCTCATGCGGGATGATCTGCTGACGGCCCGCGATGACCTTGCGGCCCGGGAGCAATTCCTGGCCACGGTGCTCAAGAGGGTCACCGTCGGTGTGGCGGTCCTTGATACCGGCGGGGAAATCGTAACCCTCAATCCGGCGGGCCGACAGATACTGGACGGATGCCAACCAGCCAAGGATGATCGGGACGGGGTCGCCTGGCTGCTGGCGGGATTCCGCAGCCTGGCCGCGGGGGCGGACCGGGTGGGAGGAGAACTGGTCAGCGAAGACGGCCGCCGGACCCTGCGCGGCGCCATGGCTCCGTTGGACCTGCCCGACGGCAGGACAGACACCATGCTGGTCTTCGAGGACATCAGCGAGTTTTTGGACAACAAAAAGATGGCCATCAACGCGGAGCTGGCGCGTCAGGTGGCTCACGAGATCAAGAATCCGTTGACTCCCATCCAGCTTTCGGTCCAACTGCTGGGCCAGGCTTGGCAGGATCAGCATCCCCAGCTGGATCGCATCGTCACCGAAACAGTGGACCGTGTGCTGGGCCAGGTCACATTGCTGCGCAGCATCGCGGGGGAATTCAGCCTGCTCGGTCGGCCGGGTGAACTGGAAACCGAGGCGGTGGCCCTGGAGGCCATGGTCACGGACGTTTTAGCGGGATACGGTGCCCGGGAAGGGGCGCCCGACGAGGAAGAAGCCATTGTATCGGCGACGGGAGTTCCGATCCCTGAAGTGACCATGGGTCCGGGTCCGGTGCCTCCGGTAATGGCCCACCGGGAATCCCTGCAGAAGATTCTCGGCAATCTCATGCAAAATTCGCTGGATGCCGCGCGCGACGGACAGAGGTTGGTCATCGGTGTCGACTGGCGTCAGACGCCTGACCAGGTCACCCTGATCTGGACGGACAACGGATCGGGTCTGCTCGCCGAAGTGGCCGATCGCCTGTTCGACCCGTATTTTTCAACCAAGAGTAAAGGCACGGGCCTGGGTCTGGCCATCTGCCGGAACCTGGCCGACCGCATGGGCGGAAGCATCACGCTTTCCAACCGCGGGGACGGACACGGAGCCATCGCGGAATTGACGCTGCCCCGCAGCACCGCGGAAGGCGCCGAGGAAAAGGATCCCGAACTTTAATGACATTTGAATCATCAGTGAAACGGGCCTT
>JAGLCY010000373.1 GCA_023270185.1 Candidatus Krumholzibacteriia bacterium
TGTACGCCGACGACAACTACGGGCTGGACGCGTCTTTCCGGGACATGGTCGCCCACCTGTTTCCCGAAAACGAATTGGAACCGATTGCCGGCAACCATCCCATCTATCATTCGTTTTATGAATTGCCGGGATTGCCGAAAATCCATCAGCACGATGGGGAACCAGCCCGCGGTTACGGCGTTTTCAGAAACGGGCGACTTGTCCTGTTCTATTCCTATTCCTCGGATATCGGGGATGGGCTGGAGGATCCCGAGGTGCACGGTGATCCGCCCGAGGTTCGCGAGGCGGCGGCCAAGATGGCCGTCAACATCCTGATGTACGCCCTGACCCATCCCTGAACCGGATTTGAAAACCATGGCAACCGTGAAGCAAAATTCCAATTTCCAGACCCGGCTCGGGCGTCTTCTGACGCGCGTGAGGTTGCGCGCGGTGCGTTACGGTCTGGTGCGGACCATGACGGTCGGCGGCGGGGCGCTTCTGCTGGCGGCATGGGCAGTCGGCGCGGAAACCGGCCCGGGGGGCTTCATCGCCTGGGGTTTGTCTCTTTCCCTGCTCGCGGTCCTGATCCTGACAGTTCGGCATTTTCTCGTCAAACCCCTGCGACTCTTGCGGCGGGGTCGGGATCTCGTTGCGACCATCGAACAACAGGATGATTTTGCCAATGTCCTGGTCTCCGCCGAGGAGGCCGAACGTTTGCCCGGGCGTTGGGATACGTCGCATCCGGTCAGGGCCGAATTGCTGCGGCGGCTGTACCAAAGGGCCGATTCGATCCTGGAAGATCTGGACCCCGGGAAAGTGCTGGTGCTTCCACGCGCGCGGGCCTGGAGCCTGGGCCTGGTGGCGGTGTTTTGTCTGGGAATCCTGATGGTGGTCACCGGCCCGGAGGATCTCGGTCGGGGCCTTGGTCGTTTGGCCAAACCAAATCCCGCCAAAGTCCTGGTTCCGGTGGGAGGGCTCTACGGATTGGCGGACCGGGATTTTGTGATTGCCGGCCTGGATATCGAACTGGCCGCCCTGGATTTTGCCGGTGGATCCGATCCCGCTGTCTGCGAGATCCGCATCGGCAGCGGCATGTGGCAGCGTATGGACACGAAGGGTGAGCGCGTGTTCATCGCTGCGCCGGGACTTCCTTCCCCTTACCGAAAATGGGCTGCGATCATTCCCGAGGTTCGTGAGAATTTCGACTGGCGCTTCCGCCGTGGCGAGATGGTCACGGCAATCGGTCAGGTGACCGTCAGGCACCATCCCCTGGTGACCGGACTATCCGCAAGGGTGACGCCGCCGGCCTACACTCGGCTTCCCGCGCGTGACATGGCCCGGCTGCCGGCCTGGTTCGAGGTGCCCGCCGGAAGTTCCGTCCGGTTGTCCGGAACGGTTAATCATCCTGTCGATCATGTCTGGATCGCCATCACCGCGGGTGACACCCTTTCCCTGGAAGAGGATTCCCTGCGGATATCCGGCACCTTGCGTGTTGCCGAGACGACCATCTTCACGGTGAACCTGGAAGACGCCTTCGGACTTCGCAACCTGTCACCTTTGCAATACGAG
>JAGLCY010000374.1 GCA_023270185.1 Candidatus Krumholzibacteriia bacterium
CCGTCGGCCTATGTCTTTGTCGGAAGCTTCATCTACGGTGGCGTGGGTATCGGAATAGGCAATTACAACGGTGATTGGTTGGATGATCCTTTCTATGCCTTGCGGGCGGGAGTCAAGTTTGCCTTCCTCGATGTTTTCACTTCGTACCGTTTCCAGAAATGGTCGGACGTTGGAGCTGATTCCGACGACGTGAATTCCCTTACTTTTGGAGCCATGTTCAAGTTCTAATTAAAGTGGAGATCAAAGCCCCGGACCCTTGTCCGGGGCTTTTTTTTGCGTGACACCTAACCGCTCAGCTCCTCATGCCCGGCAATCAGTTTTTCCACCACGGTCGGATCAGCCAGCGTGGTGATGTCCCCCAAGTCGGTGTATTCCCCCGCGGCGATATTACGCAGGATGCGCCGCATGATTTTCCCGCTGCGTGTCTTGGGCAGGCCGGGCACGATCATGATCCGGTCCGGCGTGGCGATGGGCCCGATCACGTGCCGCACCTGCTCCTTCAACGCGCCCACCAGCTCGGCGGGCGTGGCTCCGTTGTTGACGGCCCCCAGGATGACGTAGGCGAAGATGCCCTGACCTTTGATCTCGTGAGGAAAACCCACCACGGCCGCCTCGGCCACCGCTTCATGGGCGACCAGGGCTGATTCCACCTCCGCGGTGCCCATGCGATGTCCAGAAACGTTGATCACGTCGTCCACGCGCCCTGTGATCCAGTAATAACCGTCTTCATCGCGCCGGCAGCCGTCACCCGTGAAATAAAGGCCCGGGTACTGCGAGAAGTAGGTTTCGTAGAAACGATAGTGATCACCCCAGACGGTGCGCGCCTGGCCCGGCCAGGTTTTCTCGATGCACAGATTTCCCGACACGCCGTTGCCCTCGATGATCTGCCCTTCCTCATCCACCAAAAGCGGTTTGACGCCAAAGAACGGCAACGTGGCCGACCCCGGCTTAAGGGGTGTCACCCCGGGCAGGGGAGTGATCATGATGCCGCCGGTTTCGGTCTGCCACCAGGTATCGACGATGCAGCTCTTCTTTTTGCCGACCTTTTCCCAGTACCACTTCCAGGTGTCAGGGTTGATGGGTTCACCCACCGTGCCAAGCACCTTCAGGGAATCACGGGAGGATTTTTCCAGGAACCCGTCGCCCTCACGCGCGATGGCCCTGATCGCCGTGGGCGCCGTGTAGAAGATGTTCACTTTCAGATCGTCGACGATCTGCCAATAGCGACCGGCGTCGGGATAGGTGGGAATCGATTCGAACATCACCGTGGTCGCCCCGTTGGCCAGCGGACCGTAGATGATGTAGCTGTGCCCGGTGATCCAGCCGATGTCCGCGGCGCAGAAGTAGACATCCTTCGGCTGATAATTGAACACCACCCGGTGGGTCATCGCGGAGTAGACCATGTAACCGCCCGTAGTGTGCATCACGCCCTTCGGCTGACCAGTCGAACCGGAGGTGTACAGGATGAACAAAGGATCCTCGGCTCCCATCCACTCCACGGTGCAGGTCGAACGCTGTTTACGCGTTTCCTCATCCAGCCAGAAATCGCGACCGGGTTTCATGTTCGTTTTGGTGTCGGTGCGGCGGGCGACCAGCACTGTTTCGACCATGTCCAGGCCGTCGACGGCGCGGTCCACGGTGTCCTTCAGCTTGATCTTCTTGCCCCCGCGCAAACCTTCGTTGGCCGTGACGACCAACTTGCAGCGGGCGTCCAGCACCCGGTCCCGGATGGCGTCGGCGCTGAAACCGCCGAAGATAATGGAATGGATAGCGCCGAGCCG
>JAGLCY010000375.1 GCA_023270185.1 Candidatus Krumholzibacteriia bacterium
GCCGGGTTTCCCTACGGTCGCGACATGTGTTAGATTTCCATTCCCCACCCCATATCCGGGCGGGGCCCGTGGACTATCATACCTGCAGGAGGAACGCAGTGATTGGACTGCTGCTGAAAAACGGAACCGTACTCGACTATTTCCCCGTGGCCATGGACGCCCAGGCCGATCCCAGGGTGGAATCCGTCGATCTGAGGATCGCCGGCGATCGGATCATCGAACGCGGAACCGGGCTCCAGCCGGCCGACGGTGAAGAGGTCATCGACCTGCAGGGACACACCGTCATGCCCGGGAACATCAACGCCCACGGCCATCTATATGCCGCCTTGGCTGCCGGCATGCCCCTACCCAAAAGATCCCTCGAAACTTTTACCGATATCCTGACGGAAATCTGGTGGCCCCTGGACAGGGCCCTGGACTCCGACGCCATCTACCTGAGCGCGCTGGCCGGGAGCTGGGACGCGGTGCGCTGCGGCACGACCCTCATCTTCGACCACCATGCCAGCACGGCCTGCGTGGGCGGTTCACTGGACCGGGTGGAACAGGGAATCGCCGAGATCGGCCTGCGGGGCTGCCTCTGTTACGAAGTGACTGACCGTGGCGGCAAGGGCCAGCGCGACACCACCCTGGAGGAAAACGAGCGTTACCTGCAGAAGCTGCTGGACTCACCCCAGTCCGGCGTGGCCCAATTCCGGGGAATGGTCGGCGCCCACGCCAGTTTCACCCTGGAAGAGCGCACTCTGGCTCTCCTGGAAAGTATCTGCAGTCGCATGGACGCGGGCCTGCACATCCACCTGGCCGAGGGCACAACCGACCGCGAAGTGAGCCACGACCGCGGCTGGAAGGATCCGCTGGATCGCTTGGGGGAATTCGGGCTGGTCAGGCCCGGCAGTATCTTCGCCCATGGCGTGGACCTTTCTCCCATCGACATGCAGACCCTGGAGGAAAAAGGCGTCTGGCTGATCCACTGCGGCCGTTCGAACATGAACAACGGTGTGGGCAGGGCCCCGGTGGATCGATTCCCGGCCAACTGCGGGATCGGATCCGACGGCCTGGACGACAATATGTGGGGCGAGCTGCGCACCACCTATTTCCGGGGCAACGAAGGCGGACGGGGGCCCCTGAGCCATGCTGACGCCAAGCGCTTCTGGCTGGGTAATTTCCGTCTGGCCCGCGAGATCTTCGGCGAGCCCTTCGGCAGCCTCGACGGCGGCGCCCCGGCCGACTTCATCATCCTGGATAATTTCCAGAAGACTCCCCTGACCACCGACACCTGGCTCGGACACCTGCTCTTCGATTTCCATCCCTGGGACATCCATGCCGTCTACTCCGGAGGCCGGCGCGTCTACCTGAACGGCGACACCCCGCCGGTGGACGCGGGGCTGCTGCAGGAAACCGCCGCCAGGATCTGGAAAGCAATGGGATTGACCGCATGAAGGATGAAAGCGCCACCGACATGATCCTTGCGCGGATCAGGGAACTGGAACAACCCATTATCTCCTTCCTGCGGGACATCGTCGCGCTGCCAAGCCTGTCCGGCAAGGAAGAGGCGGTGGTCCGCCGGGTCGCCGAGGAAATGCATGACGTGGGCTTCGACGAGGTGATCATCGACCCGTTGGGCAACGTCCTGGGCAGAATCGGGAACGGCCCGCGCGTGATCGCCTTCGACGCGCACCTGGACACCGTCGACGTCACCGACCGGGACCAGTGGGAGTGCGACCCCTTCACCGGCAAACTGGAAGACGGCAAGGTTTTCGGACGGGGATCCGTGGATCAAAAAGCCGGCATGGCGGGCATGGTCTACGCCGGCGCAGTCATGAAGGAGTTGGACCTGCTGGACGGCTGTCAGGTCTGGATGGTCGGTTCGGTCATGGAAGAAGACTGCGACGGCCTGTGCTGGCACCACATCCTCACCGAAAAAACCCTCGATCCCGAACTGGTCGTGTCCACCGAACCGACCGGCCTGCGGATCAATCGCGGCCAACGGGGACGCATGGAAATCCGGGTCCGGGTCAAGGGCCGCTCCTGCCACGGCAGCATGCCTCACCTCGGCGACAACGCCATCTACCGCATCACACCCGCGGTCAAGGCCATCGAAGAGCTCAATGAGCGGCTGCCGGATGACCCCTTCCTCGGCAAGGGCACCTGCACCGTGACCTGGATCGGCAGCAAGGGGCCCAGCCTCTGCGCGGTGCCGGACGAAGCCGAGTTCCACATCGACCGGCGATTGACCACTGGTGAAACCCGTGAATCGGCCCTGGCTGAAGTGGAGACCGCCCTTGCCGAAGCCGGAGTCGAGGCCGAGGTCTTCACCCTGAGATATGAGGAAAAAGCCTGGACCGGACTGATCTATCCCATGGATAAATATTATCCGACCTGGGTGTTGGACGAGAAACATTCCGCCTTGGCCGCGGCTGGCCGGGCCTTCAGAAAGGCCACCGGCAAGGAGCCCGAGGTTTCCCGTTGGATATTCAGCACCAACGGTGTGGCCATCATGGGCCTGCACGGGGTCCCCTGTTTCGGGTTCGGTCCCGGGCAGGAAGACGTGGCCCACTCCGCCAACGAATTCGTTCCGGTGGAAGATGTCCTGACGGCTTGCGCCTTTTACGCCGCCCTGCCCGGTGAACTTGGCGGTTCCGGAACCTGATACACTGGATGCCTGATTGCTGAATCGCTTGATTTTGCACTGTTTTCCGCACTTTGGAGGGCGAATTGGATTGACAAATCTTGTGGTGATTTGATATAATATCAGCATCGCCCAAGGTCCCCATGGAACCGCAGCCCGTTGGTTTCCGGGCCTTCCCATGAACCCTGTCAGAACGGGAGTTCGATGATGCAACGGATAATTTTTCTCACGGCTGTCATCTGCCTTTGTGCGGGTGGTGCCCTGGCCCAGACCGATAATCTTCTCATTACGGAATACGTGGAAGGATCCGGCAACAACATGGCCCTGGAGATCTTCAACGGCACCGAGGATCTCATCAATCTGGGCGACTATTCCATCGACCGGTATTCCAATGGCAGCACCGACCCGGTCAACATTCCTCTGACTACTGGGGATCTCGAACCGGGCGACACCTGGGTTATCGTTAACCCCCAGGCCGATTCCGCCCTTCTGGAGCTGGCCGACCAGACGGACGACAATCTCAATTTCAGCGGAGACGACGCCCTGGTACTTGTCTTTAACGGCACTCAGGTCGTGGACAGTTTTGGCCAGGTCGGCGTGGATCCCGGCGACTACTGGTCCTGCGACGAGGGCAACACCCAGAATCACACCCTTCGCCGGCTGAGCAGCATCTGCACCGGTGATACAGACATCTATGACGAATTTGACCCGTGCCTTGAATATTCCTTCTTCCCCATCGATGTATTCACTGGGCTGGGCTACCACATGGCCGATTGTGGAGCCGTCGCCACCGACCACACCACATGGGGAACCTTGAAAGCAAATTTCCGGTAGCTATTACGGCTTACCGGTGTCAACCGCCCGCCAACCCGGCGGGCGGTTTTTTGTTGTGCCTTCATCGGCGGGCTTGGAGTATGGTTTCCCCGTTACCGCGCACCATTGAAAGGAATCCTCATGACCATGGACCTCAAGGGCCGACATTTCATTTCCACCCAGGAATGGTCCGACAACGAGATCGAGCTTCTCCTGGCGACAAGCACTGATCTGAAAAAGAAATTCGCCGCCGGCGAACCTCACCGTTTGCTGCCGGACAAGACCCTGTTCATGATGTTCTACGAACAGAGCACCCGCACCCGGAATTCCTTCGAGGCCGGCATGACCCAATTGGGCGGCCACGCCCACGATCT
>JAGLCY010000376.1 GCA_023270185.1 Candidatus Krumholzibacteriia bacterium
GTTTTTCCCCAGTGAGTCGGGACGCCAGCATGATCAGTCCGGCACAGGTTCCCATCACCGGATTATGGGCAGCAAAATCGAGAAGCGGCTCCCTGAGTCCCACCCGGTCCATGAGCCGGGTCAGGGTGGTGGACTCGCCGCCGGGAATGACAAGGCAGGACACCTCTGCCAGCTCACCGGGGCGGCGCACATCGAAGGTCTCCCGCCCCAGGGAACGGAAGGCCTGGCGATGCTTGTCGTAGTCCCCCTGCAGGGTCAGCAACCCGACGGGTTTGGCCATGGCCGTTACCAGCCCCGTCCCGCCATTTTCTCGTTCTCGGCCATCTCGTTCACCGCTCGGCCCTTCATGGCCTCGCCCAGTTTCATGGAGATTTCCATAAGCTTGGCGGGATCGTCATGATAAGTCACGGCATCGACGATGGCCTTGGCGCGCGGCGCCGGATCCTCGCTGGCGAAAATGCCGCTGCCGACAAAAACCGTCTCGGCACCCAGTTGCATCATCAGCGCGGCGTCAGCCGGAGTGGCGATGCCGCCGGCCGCGAAGTTGGGAACGGGCAGTTTGCCGAGTTCGGCGGTCTGGACGAGGATTTCATAGGGAGCGCCCAGATTTTTGGCCTCGGCCATCAACTCGTCGGTGCGCATCATCTGCAGACGGCGAATGCCTTCGGTGACCTGGCGCATATGGGTCACCGCTTCGACGATGTCGCCACTGCCGGCCTCGCCCTTGGTGCGCATCATGGCCGCGCCCTCACCGATCCGACGCAGGGCTTCGCCCAGATTGCGGCATCCGCAGACGAAAGGAACCTTGAAATCGTGCTTGTAGACGTGGTTGGCGTTGTCCGCGGGGGTCAGGACTTCCGACTCGTCGATGAAATCGACACCGAGAGCCTGAAGGATCTGGGCCTCGGCGAAATGACCGATGCGGACCTTGGCCATCACCGGAATGGAGACCATGTCCTGGATCTGCCTGATCATGTCCGGCTGGGACATGCGCGCGATGCCGCCCATTTTCCTGATGTCGGAGGGGATGCGTTCCAGGGCCATGACGGCCACGGCGCCCGCCTCCTCCGCGATCTTGGCCTGCTCGGCGTTTGTGACGTCCATGATGACGCCGCCCTTGAGCATTTCGGCCAGACCCACCTTGTGGCGGAACTGCTCCTGAATCTCCTGATTGCTTCGGGGAGACTCCATGATTCTTCCTCCTTAATCGAACCTGTACGCAATGAGGCCGATGCCGGGCAAAAGCCAGCGCCTCTTGGTCTTCCATTAATCACAAGATAATAGATCGGCCCGCCGGGCGAAAGGACCGCCCCGACCTGTCTGAAACCACTGAACAGGTCAATACGACTGTGAAAAGAGCACCCGCCCGATGGACGGCTTGCCGCAATGCACGCACTCGCCCTTGGTTTCATCCCGTTCGAAGGGGATGTTCCTGATGGTCACCTTGGTCTTGTCCTGGATGGTCTTTTCGCAGTCACCTTCGCCACACCAATGGCAGTGGGCAAATCCGCCTTCACCCTTGAACAGCTTGGTGAACTCGTCCCATGTATCGATCGAGACCGTGGCTTCTTCACGGCGTTTCAGGGCGCGGTCGAAGAGATCCTGCTGGATGCGCTCCAACTCAACGGGAACAACGGCCGCCAGATCCGTAAATCCAATCGGCTGCTTGTTGCGGTCGTGGCGCG
>JAGLCY010000377.1 GCA_023270185.1 Candidatus Krumholzibacteriia bacterium
AAACCCAGCAACCAGGAAACCACCAGAAGGCCGGGCCATTTAACGTCCCAGTAGACCTCCCCTATCAGTGAAAAAACATTGAATGTGGTTTTGCCGATGACGACGTATTGCCGGTGGGCCTTGACGATGATTTCAGTCAGTCCCAACCCTCCCAGTAATTTCCAGATCGGCTCGAGGACAACGAATCCGAACCGCGGCAGATCATTCACCGTACCATTGACGATGAATTCCAGGGCGGGCCAGCTGCCGACGAAATACAGATATGGCCGTTTGAGAACCGCCAGCTTGCCAAGGGTTTGGGAACCGCCGTAAAAATCGACCGAGAAAATATCTATCTTGGCCGAATACACGATGAAAAATCCAAGCATGACAAACATTCCGCCGGCCAGGTGGATCATGCGGAACCCGGACGGACGCGCGACACTCCAGGTGAAAAGCGCGGCAAACACGGAGTAGATCAAATACCCCTTCACACCCGTCAGAACCAGTCCGAATACCGTGGCCAGAACAATGAGGATGTCCACCTTTCGGGCGGTTCCCATGACGCGCTTGAGTACATATGCGGGCAGAACCAGAATACCAATCAGATTGAGGTAGCCGATGAACTGCATTTGGAATTTATCCTGGAGCATCCAGATATTGCCCAGCAAGGCACCCACGCCGTGGGTCATGACGAACATGGACAGTTGGACCATCCAGCCAATGGCCGCCAGGACCGCGGTCATGTAGAAAAAGGACGAAAGATGCCGCCCATCAATCCTGGCCCGGTCACCCTTCAGGGCGGAAACTTCAATCGGCTTGGCGGCCAAGAGAACACCCAAAAAAAACATGCCGAATGACGACAGGATGACGGCATGGGTGACGGCTGAAACATCCGTCATCTCGAGAAGGCGTAAATGATATAACGACAATGAAATGGAATTGACACCTATGAAAACACTCAAGGGGGTGAACCAGTGATGAAATACCCGCCGGGAAACACCGACGGACAGAAAAATCAATGGAACGAATATCCACAACCACAGGAAATCCACCAAGCTCATCCGGCATCACCTCCCCGATCCGAAACCACTCCGTCAACAGGAATCTCCATACGATGAATGCCACGCCAGACGAGAAAACCGTATGCCGACGTCACCCACAGGGAACAGACCACCATGACAACGGCCGCCCCCATCATGCCGTACTTCGGGATGGCCCAAACCGAAAAGCCCAGCATTAAAACGACATTGACCAGATAAACCCACAACTGAACCCGAAATTCACGCATGGCGCTGACCGGGGCGCCCAGGAGGCTGCCCAGGTACAGCAGAGCCCCACCGATCATGATCACCACAAACAACCCCGTGTGTCCCGCGTATTCCTCGGAATACAGAAGCGTCAGCAGCGGCTTGCCGGCCAGAGCAGCCACCAGGACGCCGAAAATTCCGATCACCACCCCCAGCCCCAGCAGTTTGATGATCGTGGATTGGAACTGTTCCCTGCGCCCCTCCGCGTAGTACCGCGAAAGGCGGGCGATGCTTGACTGCGAAAGAGCCATGATCACGGTGGAACCGGCAATCACCAGATAGGACAGGGCCGAAAAAATCCCCAGTTGTTCTTCCCCGAACGAGGACTCCAGGAACGCGCGGGGAATGGTGTTGCGCAGGTTGATCAGAAGCATCACCAGTCCCAGCGGCAACGCCAGCCAGACGATATTCCGGACGACATCACGCCGGAGACGCGGTCTCAGTCCGGATTCGCCCGCCTGTTTGACCATGTGCCGCAGACTCGGCCAATCGAAAAAGAGGATGGTCAGCAGCCACGCGACGGCCATACCTCCCAGGCTGAAGGCCAGATCACCCGTCAACCAGAACACCCCGCCGAACAGTGCCAGAGCCGATATTCCCCGGATCCAGAGCGAGCGCGCGACAAGATCCATGCGTTCGTGTTTCTGGGCAAAACCGTAAAAAATATCGCTCAGTGATTCCACGCATCGGACCAGACCGAACATGGCTATGACCAGCGCCTGTTCACGGTTGTAACCGAGAACAGCTATGACGACAACAATGAGCAGGGCGGCCGGAAGCAGGAGCAGACGAATGCCGAGATAATCCCGGAACTCATGGTTTGTCTTCGCGTCGGTGGCAAGAACCACCCGGAGTTGAAGGTTGGCGAACATGATCGCGGGGGTGGCGATGGCCGATCCCAACGCGAAGCGGCCCACGATGTCCGGGGAACCCATCTTGGTCAAAAATGACAGGATACCCCACAGGCAGGCCGCGAACACGACATTGCCGAAAAAGGTCCACGAGAAATTGCGCCGAAGCGAGGGTTGGCCGTCGGTCATGACTCACCAAGGCCGGCGGCCCGGGGCGGTTCCGGAGGATTTTCCGCCTCCGTCCCGGTCAGGCCCTGAAAATCGGGAACAAGGTCCAGCAGTTCGCGCCACAAGGCTTCCCGGTCACCGCTGGACGCGGCCACCACCAGGCGTCCCACTCCGGCTTCGACGGCCACCGGATCAATGGTTTGCCGACGGGCCACCAGGATATCGGGGCTGTCGGTCCGGCGCGGTTCCTCGCCCTCGGCCCAGAGCTCTTCATAGAGTTTCTCTCCCGGGCGCAGGCCGATGTATTTGATCTCCACGTCGACGTCCGGAGTCAGGCCGGACAGGCGGATCATCTGCCGAGCGAGTTCATCGATCTTCACCTGGTCCCCCATGTCCAGGATGAAGACTTCGCCTCCGTTGCCCAGGGCCGCCGCGAACAGGACCAG
>JAGLCY010000378.1 GCA_023270185.1 Candidatus Krumholzibacteriia bacterium
CCCCGGCCAGGGCCACGATCCCCATCATGCTCATAAGGCTTAAATTGTATCCCATCAGCAGATGGCCCAGCACCGCCCCGACGATGCCGAAGGGAATGGCGATCATGACGATCAGGGGCTGGCTGTAGCTGCGAAAGGGAATCGCCAGCAAAAAATAGATGGCCAGCATGGACAAGACAAATCCGCCGATCAGGCTCTGCATGCTCTCTTTCATGTCGGCCTGCCTCCCCTGGTAGCCATAGGTGAGACCAGGATACTCACGGGCCAGTTCAGGCAACAGGGTGCTGTTGAGGGCAGTCTGAACCTGGCCGGTTTCCCCCATGGGTTCCACGTTGGCGCTCACCGTCACCGTGCGCCGGGCGTCCCGGCGGCTGATGCTGGTGTAGGCCCGGCCCCGTTCAACAGTGGAGATCTCGGCCAGGGGCACAAATATTCCCGCCGGTGTCTGGATCATCAGATGCTCTATATGGTATTCACTCGTACGCTCATTTTCGGGCAGCCGCACGCGTACGGTCACCTCATTTCGGCCCCGCTGCTGGCTGAGGGCCTCGGCACCGGAGAAGGCGTTGCGCACCTGACGGGCCACCTCGGCAGATGTCAGGCCCAGGCTCTGACCTTCGGGTTTGATGGAAAAGTCCAGCTGTTGTTTTCCCGGTGTGTAGCCATCGTCAATATCCTTGACGTTGGAAAACTCGGCCAGGCCTTCCGCCAGGGCAGCACTGGCTTGGTCAAGCACATGGATATCAGAATGGGAGAGCTCAATGGTCAACGCCGCCCCGGAGCCGGGCCCTCCCCCGTCAGACTTAAAGCGCAACGATTCCAGGCCGACCACCGGTCCCAGCTTTTCCCGCCACAGCCGGGTCACTTCACTGGTGTTCAACGGCCGCACCCCGACATCGGTCAGGTAGGCTCCTACCTCCACCTGGTTTTCTTCGATCTTGGAAAAGATCCCCTTGAGCAGCTGGTCGCCGCCGTTTTCACTCGCCACAGTATTCATGGCAGCGGATAGTTTTTCCTGAACGGCCGCCACCTTGTCCATGGGACTGCCCACGGGAAGGACAGCGGTTACATCGGCATGGTCCGACTCGACCCGTGGCATCAAAATTATGCCGATGCGGCCGCTCATGGCGTAGCTGAGCACGACGACCAGCACTGTCAGGCAGATGGCCACGGTCAGGGTCCGCCAACGGAGGCACAGGTCCAGAAAGGGGCTGTAGACCCGGTTGGTAAAGCGGGCCACCTGATCCGTGAACCCCTGCTGCCAACGGCGCAGGCGGGTGGTTGGACGGCCTGCCTCGCGGCGATTGATATGGGCCAGGTGGCCCGGCAGGATCAACAGCGATTCGACCCAGGAGATGAGAAAAACCGTGATGACCACCAGGGGAATGACCTTCCAGATCTTACCCATGGTCCCGGGAATAAAGGAAAGGGGCAAAAAAGCCACCACATTGGTAAGAATGGAAAAGGTGATGGGGACGGCCACATCCCGGGCGCCCAGAACCGCGGCCCGGGCAAACCCCATGCCCTGCTGCTGGTACTCGTATATATTTTCACCGGCAACAATGGCGTCGTCCACCACGATCCCCAGGGCAATGATAAAGGCAAACATGGAAATCATGTTGATGGACACCCCCACAACCGGCAGGAAGAGCAGGCTGCCGAGAAAGGCGGTGGGAATCCCCATGGTGACCCAGAAGGCCAGCTTGAACTCCAGAAACAACCCGAGCACGACCAGTACCAGGGCCAACCCCATGAAGGCGTTTTTCATCAGCAATTCCAGGCGCTGCTGGTATACTTCGGACTGGTCGCGGCTGATGTGCCAGTGGATGCCGGCGGGCAGGTCCTGTTCGATCTCTTCCATGGCGGTGCGTACGGCCCCGGCCACCCCAATGGGGGTCTGATCCCCGACCCTATAAACATCAACTCCGATGGCCCGCTGCCCGTTGTAGGTGGCGGATTGGTCCGTGTCCGCGAAACCTTCGCGCACGGTGGCAATCTCTTCGAGATACACCACGCTGCCGTCGGCCGTTGTTACAATGGGGATTCGGGCGAACTCATGGGCCCAGTCCCGGCGGTCTTTTATCCGCAGCAGGATATCCCCGCCGGCCGTATCCACCGAGCCACCGGGAATCTCGGTGGAAGCGCTGTTAATGGTAGCGGCGATCCCGGCCAGGGTCAGGCCGTAGGCCCGCAATCGCTCCTGGGGCACTTCCACCAGGATTTCATAGTCCCGGATCCCGGACAGGTC
>JAGLCY010000379.1 GCA_023270185.1 Candidatus Krumholzibacteriia bacterium
AGGGGCGCCTCGTCTACCACGTGCCGGTCCGCAAGTCGACCTGGGTGATGTTCATGATCTTCGGCCTTGCCGGCGGCCTGGGACTTTTCCTCTTCGGCATGGACATGATGAGCACCTCCCTTCAGCGTTCCGCCGGCGGACGCATGCGGAGCATTCTCGGCACTTTGACCGCCAACCGATTCCTCGGCGCGGCGGTGGGCGCTTTCGTGACGATGGTCATCCAGAGTTCCAGCGCGACGACGGTTATGTTGGTCAGCTTCGTGCAGGCCCAGTTGATGACTTTCGGCCAGACCCTCGGCGTGATCCTCGGCGCGGATATCGGAACCACCATCACCGCCCAGCTCATCGCTTTCAAACTGACCGACTACGCCCTGCTGATGATCGCCATCGGTTTCGGGTTGAAGTACATGGGACGGAACCAATCCTGGCGCAATCTGGGTGACGTTACGCTCGGCTTCGGCCTGCTTTTCTTCGGCATGGCCGTCATGAGCAAGGCTATGTTCCCCTTGCGCTCTTATCGCCCATTTCTGGACCTGCTCGCCGGCCTCGAGAATCCGCTCTTCGGCATCCTGGTCGGGACGATTTTCACGGCGTTGATCCAGAGTTCGAGTGCGTTCACGGGAATCGTCATCGTGTTGGCTCAACAGGGATTGCTGACTCTGGACGCAGGGATCCCATTGATTTTCGGAGCCAACATCGGCACCTGTATCACCGCGGTCCTGGCAAGCCTCAACGCCGGTCGTGAAGCTAAACGCGTGGCCCTGGCGCACACCCTGTTCAAGGTCGTGGGCGTGTTGCTCATGGTGTTCTGGATTCCCCAACTTGCCGACCTCGTTCGTTCAATTTCTCCAGGAGGCGCCATCGCCAGTGGGGACACCACGCAACTCGCTCGTTTCATGCCACGTCAGGTAGCTAACGCGCACACCATCTTCAATGTGGGATTGGCCCTTGTTTTCCTCCCCTTCACATCACTGTTCGGTCGTCTCGTCAAACGGCTTCTACCCGATGTCGATGAGGTGGCCGAGGCTCGCTATCGACCCCAATTCCTCGAACCGAACATGCTGCAGACCCCGGTCCTGGCCCTCAACCTGGCCAAAGTGGAAATCCTGCGCATGGGGGAAATCGTGAAGGACATGGCCACGATAGCCATCCGTCCGTTCCTTGAGGCCGACCTGAAAATCCTGGACGACCTGCACGAACGCGAGCAGGAGATCGACGATCTGGACGAACAGATTACCGCCTACCTCATCGACATCGGTAAGCAGAACATCAGCAAGGAGCAGATCGAGGAAGTCTACCTGATGATGCACGTAACGAAACTCTACGAGTTCATCGCGGACATCATCGACAAGGAGTTGCGCCCCCTGGCCCACAAGAAAGCGGCGTTGGGCGTGGACTTTTCCGAATCGGGGAAGGAAGAGGTGAAAGCCTACCACATCAAGATGCTGAAGCAGATCGCTCGAGGATTGGACGCCTTCCGCGAGAACAGCCTGGAAACCGCCAAGAAGATCACCGCCAAGCAGGCCAAGTACGTGGCCTTGGAGGGCGACTTTCGCCACGCCCATTTCGAACGGGTGAGCGGTGCGGTGCGGGAATCGCTGGTCACCAGCGAAGTCCATCTGTCCCTGATGGACAACCTTCGTAAGATGAATTCCCATTCGGCCGACATTGCCCGCGCAATGCTCTCCCGTTACGAGGGGACATTGAATGGACATGATAGTGACGACCCGAACCACGAGTAGGATGCAATGAACGTGACCATGAGACTGACCATGCGGATTCTCGGAATGTCCGCGCTGATGATGGCTGCGGTCGTGTTCGCCCAACCTCCCGCCCCGCGTGCGGCCTATCCCGACAAACCCATCGTCATCATCGTGCACGCCAAACCGGGCGGAGCCATCGACCTGACCGCGCGCGTGGTATCCAAGGTCGCCCGCAAGTACACCGACGCGCCGATGGTGATCGAGAACCGCTACGGCGGATCCGGCGCAGTGGCCATGCGGGCCGTGCTTGGCCGCAAGGCTGACGGCTACACCGTGCTGGCCTCGCCGGCCACTTTCATTTCCACGGTGCAGATCACCCAGAGCGATTTCGGCATGGAGGATTTCTATTTCCTGGCCTGTCTGACCGAAGCGCCCGAAGCCCTGATCACCAACCGTCACAGCGACGTGGTCACCTTCGAGGATATTGTTGCCGACGCTCGCGCCAAGGAGGGCCGCCAGATCTGGGTCGGACCCGGTGTGGGCAGCCTGGATCACCTGATGGCCATCAAGACCTGGGACAAACTGGGCATCACCGCCACCTGGGTACCCTACGACGGCGGCGGTGAAGCCATTGCGGCTCTGCTCGGCAAACACGGCGATGTCTACGTAGGGAATCCCGAGGACGTCAAGGGCCGGCCGGATCTGAAAATTGCGGTGGTTTCAGCTCGCGAACGCCTGAAAAACTTCCCCGAGACACCAACGTTGCTTGAAGTCGGCTGTGACCTTCCCGACGAAATCATGTGGCGCGGATTCGCCGTCAAACAGGGCACCCCGCCGGACGTCATCGCCTACCTGGACGACCTGCTGGGTAAGGTCGCCCGGGACGAGGAGTGGCTTGCCTTCGTGAAACTGAACTCCGCCAAAGCGGTCCATTACCGCCACGACGAATTCACGGCTATCGTGAATCGCGACAGTCACCAATCGGTCAAGTACCTGCAGATGGCCAATATCCTGGCTTCTGAAACAGACCAGTCCACGAACCGCATCCGCATAGTGGCCTGGTCGATGATCCCCATAATTGCCCTGGCGATTGCCCTGGTGCTGCGCCTCCGGCGACGGCGCCCAGCCGGCGTGTCCATGATCGCCGGGGCTTGTCTGGCGCTGGCTGTTCTGTTTTTCGTACTCGCCTTCAGTTTCCCGCCACCGACAAAGGGGCAGAACGTGGGCGCCGCGACAATCCCCCTGATCTGGTCCGCGGTGCTGGCCGTCTTCGCCGTTCTTCAGATCCGTGCCGACCTGGTCAACCATCAGCACGTCAAACACGGCAGGGTCAACCTGGTCCTGGGTCTCATCCTGTTGATGGTGGTCTTTGTCGCCATCCTGCCGCTTGTCGGGTTTTTTCCGGCAACCTTGATCCTGCTTCTGGGCGGTATCTACGCCATGGGTTACCGGCGCCACGGCATGGCGGCGGCTGTTGCTGTTTCCATGCTCGTGTTCTGTTACGTGATATTCATTCGTACCCTGGGGCTGCCGTTGCCCGAAGGTAGTTGGTTCCAATAGACGGAGAGATTTGATGGAGATTCTACAAAACCTTTTGGATGGTTTCGCGACGTTGGTGGGCGCCGGTCTGACGGACATCGCCTGGTGGGAACCGACCGCCGTCATCGTGGGCGGCATCATCATCGGGATCTTCGTGGGCGTCATGCCCGGGCTGTCCGCATCCACGGGTGTGGCCTTGATGGTGCCGTTCACCTACGGCATGCATCCTTTGCTGGCCCTGATCCTGTTGGTGGCCGTCTACACGGCTTCGGCGTACGGCGGCTGCATTACCGCCATCGCCATCAACACTCCGGGAACACCCGCGGCGGTGGCCCTGGCCTTCGACGGTTACACCCTGACAAAACGCGGCGAGCCGGGACGCGCGCTGGGAACGGCCGTGATAGCCAACTGCACCGGCGGCATTCTGGGCACCTTCATCCTCATCGGTTTCTCGGTGCCTTTGGCCAAGGCGGCGCTGGCCTTCGGACCACCGGAATACTTCGCTCTGGCCATCTTCGGCCTGACCATCGTGGTCTCCATGGAATCGAAGAACATGCTCAAGGGCGCCGTGAGCACCGTATTGGGCCTGCTGCTGATGACCATCGGCCTGGATCCCATTACCGGCTTCATGCGCTTCACCTTCGGCAGGCCCGAGTTGATCGACGGGGTTGCCTTCATCCCGGCCCTGATCGGTCTGTTCGCCGTGGGCGAAGTCCTGCTGAATATCGAACGCTACGAACCGGTGCAGGCGGCATTGCAGACCTTCTCCAGCAAGATGCCGGGACGCAAGGAAGTGTTGGGGCTCAAGGTCGCCATTCTGCAGTCGTCGATTCTGGGTACCGTGATCGGCGTGGTGCCCGGTGCCGGCGCCACCATCGCGGCCTTCATCGCCTACAACGAGGCGCGGCGGGTCAGCAAGAAGCCTGATGAATTCGGCAAGGGCAGCCTGGAAGGGATCGCTGCTCCGGCGGCCGCGGCCGGCGGGTCCGTCGGCGGGGCCCTGGTGCCCCTGTTGACCCTGGGCATTCCCGGCAGCGCAGCCACGGCGGTTCTCATCGGCGCCCTGATGCTGCACGGTGTGACTCCGGGGCCCGAACTCTTCGCCGGCAAGAATTCCTATCTGGTGTACGGCCTCTTCGCCAGCCTGGTGCTGGGCAACTTCGTGCTGTTGGTCCTGGGGATCATGGGCAACAGGCTGTGGGTAAAGATCATTTCCGCGCCCAAGGCCCTGCTCTATCCGGTGATCCTGGTCATCGCCTTCGTGGGGAGTTTCGGCGTGGCCAACTCCCTCTTCGATGTGCTGATCTGTCTGATCTTCGGGATTCTCGGCTGGATACTGCGTCGCTACGGCTTCCCGACCGCGCCCCTGGTGCTGGCCCTGATCCTGGGTTACATGGCCGAATCCAATTTCCGTCGCGCCCTGATCATGGGCGACGCCTCCATTTTCTTCACCCGTCCGGTCAGCGCGATCATGCTGGCGTTGGCTTTGCTATCGTTCTCGATTCCCATTATTCGTCTCAAGGCAGGCAAAAAGCGGAGTAGTTGAAAAACCGCGCGCCTTT
>JAGLCY010000038.1 GCA_023270185.1 Candidatus Krumholzibacteriia bacterium
CATTGCAAATCCTCCTGTAGTCCCGTCGGTTCCGCCGAACGGGTATTGTCGAACAGAACCTCTTAATTACGCACGAGGCTTTCCGAGTTCCTGCGCAGCAGGTGGCCCCGGGTCTTGTGAACCATGAGAACGAGATGGGACAGATTCCTGTTTTCGGGATCATCTTTCAAAGCGAGCAACAACTCATCCAGGGCTTTGTCGATGACCGCCAGACCGTTGGCCTCGGTTTCAGGCGCCTCGCCGGTGTTCAGCGAAGCCACATCCCCGGTGATCACATCGCCGGTGATCGAACGGACACCTACCCAACCCGCGGCCAGCATCAGGGTCAGCACCGCGGCCACCCCGGCCAATCGCAACCAGGGTCGGCCTTTCCGGCGAGGTGCCCGGATGGCGGTCCTGTGCTCCGCCTGGTCAATGGCGGCGTCGATGTCGGGCCACAGATCTCGGCCCGGGACCGTGCCCGCATCCCGCATCTGTCCCGCCAGACGATTCAACTGACTGTCACGTTTTTCATTTTGTGATGGATTAGGCTCCATGAGCGGCCTCCCTGTCTTCTGCCAACATGTTTCTGAGCAGGCGTCGGGCCCGGTGCAGCTGGGCTTTTACCGTTCCGACGGCCAGGTCGAGCAATTCGGCGATTTCCCGGTGTGTATAACCCTCCACGTCGTGGAAGACGAACACCAGACGACCGCCTTCCGGGAGGCGGGCGATGCAGCGTTCCAGGTCAAGGCCGGTCAAAAGGTCGATGACCCCGTCCCTGTTCGGGCCCGAAGTCCCGGTTAAACCGGCCGAAGTTGCGGTGCCGTAAACTCCTAGCTGATCCAAAGTTATTTCCGCCACGACCCTCCCCCGGCGGGCTGCCGCCCGGTATTGATCCCGCCACAAATTCACCGCCACGCGACCCAGCCATCCACCCAGACTACCGTGACCGGCGTACCCGGCGATGGCGAACCAGCCTTTGACGAAGGTGTCCTGGGTCAGGGATTCAGCCTCGACGACATCGGTTGTCAGGCGCAAACAAAGCCCATAAACCCTATTCACGTAACGCCGATAGATCTCCTCGAAAGCCGTCCGATCGCCCTCGGCGGCCCGATCCGCCAGACTGCGGTCGATAGCCAGGGTTTCCCCGGTTTCGGCGGCGGTTGGCGGTTTTGACTTTCGGTCGATCATCGAGGCTCCGTTTCCTTCATTCTTATTAATGGCGAATCCCGCCAATTGCTTCTTTATTTAGACGTCCCGGCCTCCCCAAGGGTTTAAAAGGGATTTCGGGATTTTTAAAATCGATGTCTCGGGGGTTGACACCAGGAATGGTTCCTATTAATTTGCCCCCGTGAATTGGGCCCCGAGGACGAAATCCACCGTTGCGGACCTGGACCCGGGAAGGACTTTGGCCATGGCAATCACAAAACTACGCCGCAACACACCCCAGCGCAGGGTGATTCTGGAAGAGCTTTGCCTTTTGAAATCGCATCCGACCGCTGCTGAACTCTACGCTATTGTTCGCAAGCGGTTGCCCCGAATCAGTCTGGGGACAGTCTACCGGAATCTGGAAGTCCTGCACGAGGACGGCGTGATTGACAAGATGGAATTCGCGGGCGCCGAATCCCGATTCGATGGCAACACTGAACTACACTACCACGTGCGGTGCACCGAATGCGGCCGGATCGAAGACATCTTCCCGCTGGACTGGGAACAGACACCTGCCCAGCCGGCCGAGTTGGCGGGATTCCAGGTCACCGGATACCGGCTGGAGTATTTCGGAATCTGCCCCGACTGCCGGATCAGGCTGGCCCATTAATTTTTTTCGTTCCCGTTTTTTCACGACACGGCGACTGACGTCGTGCCATCCCAACAACCTGTCTCAAGGAGAGAACTTTCATGGATAACCTGGACTTCGATTTCGTGCCCGTGCCCCTGGTTTCGACCGAGGCTCCCGACTTCACCGCCACGGCCGTGATGCCGGACAACAGCTTCAACGACAAATTCAAGCTTTCCGACTATCGGGGCAAGCACGTGGTCCTGTTCTTCTATCCCCTGGACTTCACCTTCGTGTGCCCGTCCGAGATCATTGCCTTCGACAAGCAGCTCGAGGATTTCAAGAGCCGCGGCGTCGAGGTCATCGGTGTTTCGACCGACAGCCACTTCAGCCACTGGGCCTGGAAAAACACCGCCGTCAACGATGGCGGCATCGGCAACATCCAGTACCCGCTGGTCGCCGACTTCCAGAAGATCATCAGCCAGGACTACGGCCTGCTGCTGGAGGGCGGCATGGCCCTGCGCGGCACCTTCCTTATCGACAAGGACGGCGTCGTGCAGCACAGCACCGTCAACAACCTGGGCCTGGGCCGGAACATCGACGAGATGATCCGCATGGTCGACGCCCTGCAGCATCTCGAAGAGCACGGCGAAGTTTGCCCCGCGAACTGGACCAAGGGTGATGACGCCATGACACCGACCGCTGAAGGTGTGGCGAAGTACCTGTCGGATCATAAGTAGGTAGTCGCTTCGGGGCATGAGCCCATATACAGAGAACCCGGGAGGTCCTCGCTGCGATCCGGACGGATCGTGGCTGCGGATTTCCCGGGTTCTCTGTATATGGGCTCATGCCCCTAACCAATACCTACCCATGATCGGACAGGCAGCCATAGCTCTCAGATCTACTCCTTGGTGACCTTCGCACCCTCGATAATCGCATCATACTTATAGCCGGCGCCAAAATCCTTGTTCACCGTTAAACTGCCTTCAACGGTGACCATGTCACCGGAAGCCACGACGGCGCTGGTGGTCACGGTCAGATCAGAGGTGGGGCCGCTGCCGGTGCCATCCTGGATATGAACCCAATTCGTGCCCATGATGTTGGCCGTGAACTTGACGACCTGGCCGCGCACCTTCACCGGCTTGCCGCTCAACGCGGCGCTCTGGGTGTAGATTTCCTCGATGGTGTATCCGCCGGCAGCCTTGGTGACATCCTTGACTTCGGTCTGCGCCACCACGTTGTGACCGCCACCGGAGCCCATGCCCATGTCTGAACCGCCATGGGCGGCTTCAGCCGCGGGTTTGACGCCGTCGGATCCCTGGATGGAACCCACGAAGTAGATGACCTCGAAGGTGCGGTCAAGACTCTTGGCATGGAACTGAGGCATGGCCATGCCCTTGTCCATGGTGATGGTCTGACCAACGGAAACCTGGGTCTCGGGGCCGGCGGCCCAGATCTTTTCGCTGCCGGTATCCAGATACACGTAGGTGTAGCCACCGGAGTTCATGGTCTCCAGGACTTCGCCTTTCCAGACGTTGGGATTGGAGGCCTGGGTCGTGGTCGCTTCCGCGGTGGCCGCCGGAGCTGTTTCGGTCGTTTCCTTCTTTTCGCCGCAACCGGCCAATGCGATCATCAGGACCACGGCCAGCAATGTGAAGACAAGGGCTGATTTCTTCACGGATTTTCTCCTCATTCTGGGGAAAACATCGGGAGACCGAAAATCGG
The DNA here is from genome assembly GCA_023270185.1 of Candidatus Krumholzibacteriia bacterium. Lineage (GTDB taxonomy): Bacteria > Krumholzibacteriota > Krumholzibacteriia > LZORAL124-64-63 > LZORAL124-64-63 > JAGLCY01. The sequence goes on from JAGLCY010000038.1 coordinate 3,482, forward strand.
CCCCGGGAATCATCCAATTACTTGCCGAAAATATAACGCTGCCGAGGGGAGAGCAAACAGGGATTGGTGTCCCTGTTCCAGCAGGCTGTTGAAAAACTCATTCTGGTGGCAGGTGCGCCTTGCCGAGCCGAGATCAAGGCGTGCATGACGCCGGGAGGAGTTTTTCAACAGCCTGCTAGGACTTCCCCAGCAAACGGAACATCGCCTTCTTATAGGTTTCCACCCCCGGCTGATCGAAGGGATTGACCCCCAGCAACAAACCGCTCACGGCCACCGCTTTTTCGAAAAGATACAGCAATCCGCCCACGATTTCGGGAGTCAAGACATCGACTTCAAAGCTGGCGCAGGGCACTCCACCGGCCAAATGGGCCTGTTTCGTCCCCTGATAGGCTTTCCAGTTGATGTCGTCCAGACTCCGGCCGCCCAGATAGTTGAGGCCGTCGAGATTGTCGGCATCGTCGCCGGGAACCGTTAGATCGCCGACCGCGCCTCGCACGCACAGGAAGGTCTCCTGGAGGTTGCGCCGACCGTCCTGGACATACTGACCCAGGCTGTGCAGGTCGGTAGTGAACACCGTCGACGCCGGAAAGATACCCTGACCATTCTTTCCTTCGCTCTCGCCGAAAAGCTGCTTCCACCATTCCTGCAACATCTGCAGATCGCCGTGAAAAGTGCTCATGACCTCGGTCGTGAAGCCCTTTTCGTAAAGAAGATGGCGCGCCGCGGCGTACAGATGGGCGGGATTGGCGAGCAGATCATCGGTTCGGCAAGCCTCACGCATGGCGCGGGCCCCGGCGACCAGGCCGCGGATGTCCACCCCGGCGCACGCCAACGGCACCAGCCCAACCGGTGTGAGAACCGAAAAACGACCGCCCACATCATCAGGGATGACGAAGGTTTCAAACCCCTCGGTTTCGGCCAGTCCGCGCAGGGCGCCGCGGCTGGCGTCAGTCACGGCGGTAATACGATCAGCGACCCCCGCGCGGCCGTACTTCTTCTCCAACTCGCCCCGCAACAAACGGAAGGCCACCGCGGGCTCGAGCGTGGTGCCGGATTTGGAGATCACGCACAGCCGGAAATCACGGCCTCGAACCCTGGTCAGAACCCGGTCCAGGGTGGCCGAACACAACCCCGTGCCGGCGAAGATGATTTCGGGATGCCCATCAGCCGGTCCACCCACCGCTTCCAATACGGCACGAGCACCCAGGTACGATCCACCGATGCCGATCACCACGTAACAGGCCGCATCCTCGCGGGCCCGCTCGGCAGTCGCTTCGATAGCCGCAAACTCGGCCTCGGTGACACGCTCGGGAAGATCCAACCAACCCAGGAATTCCGCGCCGGGACAGGTCCCGTTTTCCAGATCACCCGCGACGGCCTTCACCCTGGCCGACATGGCCTCTATTTCACCGGGCTTCAGGAATCCATCCAGGCCCGAAATATCCAGCTTGATGCCACCGGTTTCACTCATCATTTGATCCTTTGCCTGGCGCGTCGGCTTGCGCCCTCAATCACTACTGTTAGATTCTGAAGAGAATACAAACAGCAGAATACATGGATCACCTGCAGAATCAAGCCCCCGGAGCAGCCATGGCCCTGGCCACACCCATCATCGCCTGCACCTACGCGGAAATCGCCCTGAAGGGCCGCAACCGCAAGATGTTCCTGCGCAAGCTGATCAACAACATCCAGATCGCCCTCAAGGGTGAGCCGGTGGAGTCGGTCAACCATGTGGAGAGCCGGCTCATGGTCCACCTGAAGGACCCGGGACGGGCGAAGGAAGTGACCCGAAAGCTGCAGGATGTTTTCGGCCTGCAATGGCTGTCCCCCGTGGTGCCCATTCCCCGTGACGAAGTGGATCCGGAACTGCGCGAGGATCAGGAGGCCGACCGTGAACCCCGGCTGACCAGGATCTGTGAAGTGGCCCTCGAACTCACCGCCGAAAACCGGGGTGACGCGGTGAATTTCAAGGTGGAGACCCGCCGCAGCGACCGCGATTTCGGCCTGACTTCGCCCGAAATCAGCCGCCTTGTCGGCGCGGCGATACACATGACCACCGGCATGCCGGCGAAAATGGCCCATCCCGACTTGATGGTGAACGTGCTGGTCCTGAAGGAAAACGTGTTCGTCTTCACGGGCAAGGTACCGGCCTACGGGGGGCTGCCCTTCGGTTCGAGCGGGCGCACCATGGTTCTGCTGTCCGGAGGCATCGACTCCCCAGTGGCCGCCTGGCTGATGATGCGCCGCGGCAGCCGGCCCACCTTCGTTCACTTCTATTCCGGACGCGACATCGACGAAGCGGATGTCGAAAAGATCAAGGATCTGGTGAAGATCCTGGCGCGGTATTCCCCATCGGCGCTGAAACTGTTCCTGGTTCCGGTGGTGCCCTACGAGATGCGGGCCATCGGAAAGATCGCCGACAGTTACGACATGGTCATGTTCCGCCGTTTCATGGTCAAGACCGCGGCCCGGCTGGCCCGCCGCAACAGTTGCCTGGGCCTGGTAACCGGCGACAGCCTCGGCCAGGTGGCCAGCCAGACCCTGCCCAATCTCGGCGCGATAAGTTCCGATGTGGAATTGCCGATCCTGCGACCTTTGATCGGCATGGATAAGATGGAAATCACGGCTTGGTCCAAAAAAATCGGCGCCTTCGAAACGTCGATCCTGCCCTACAGGGACTGCTGTTCCATCAGGTCGCCCAAGCCGGTGCTGACCGCCCGGGCCCGGGATCTGCTCATGTATTCGGAGAAAATGGAATTGGACGACGCCGTCCAGGAAGCGATGAACGGCGCCGTGGAAGTGAAAATCGGCGGCTAACTGAGTACGGGCTCCGGCGCCATGTGCAGAATGCTTTTGAGATCGTCGATGGCCGCGCCAACTTTGTCCGTGACCTCGTCCTCCACACTGGAATCGATCCCCAGTCTTTCCCCGGCCTCCTCGTTCAGGAAATAGAGCGGGCCGTCCGCACCGATGCCCCACCCCATCCTGATGCACAGAAAGTCCGCCACGTGAACCAGGTCCACGATGCCGCGGAACTTCTCGTCAGCCTCCTGCGGGCTGTGATGCCACCTGGCGGCGGCCACCACGTTCTCCGGCAGTTTCCAGTATTGCAGCAGCTCGGCCGCGGCTTCGGCGTGGTCGATGCCCAAAACCCGGCGCTCGGCCTCGTTGAAGGACAGGTTCTCGGCCCGGACCAGATCCTTGATGGGCTTGTCGTCCACTTCAACGAAAGTACCCAAAAGTATCTTGCCCATATCATGGAGCAGACCCGCGGTGAAGGCTTCTTCGGAGATGGGAAGCTTGAGGGCCCTGGCGAGCTGCTCCGCGCAGATCGCCACGGCGATGGAATGCTTCCACAGGCCGTTGGATTCCATGTCGTAACCCTTGACCGGCTTACGCACCAACGGAGCCACGGACATGCACAGCACCATCTGGAAGATCCGGTTGGTGCCCAGTCGCGTGATGGCGTCCTTCACGGTCTTGATTTTTCCGGACCAACCGAAGTAGGCCGAATTGGCCAACTGCAGGAGGTTCGCCGTCAGGCCGGGATCGTATTCGATGACCTTCGCCAGCTCGTCGAAACTGACGTCCGGATCACTCAAATATTGCCTCAGTTTGATAACGACCGAGGGCATGGAAGGTACGTTGCGGACCTTCGCCAAAATGTTGTTTCGAACTGTCACAATAGACCTGTTCCTTTACAGGGGTGGACTGAAACCCTTACCGGGTATTATTCGTCCCACATCACCACGGCCTTGAGTTCTTCCTCACTGAATAAATTCTCGATATCCAGCAGGATCACGTCCCGATCCTCCATTTGGCCCATTCCACTGATGAAATCGGGCCCTTCCATACCGCCGGCCAGGGAGGGGGGAAACTGGATCTCGTCATCGGTGAAATTCAACACCTCGCAAACCTCGTCCACCAGCAGCCCCAGGGTCGCCAGGGAGCCATGAACCGGAACCTGGGCGATGATCAGGCAATTCTTCTCGGATTCCTGGCCAACCGGCAGCCCGAACAAGCTACGCAGCCCGATCACGGGAATATCCCGCCCACGCAATCGAACCAGCCCCCGGACATGCTCCGGTCCCAACGGAAGCGCCGAAATTCCGGTCGCTCCGACAATTTCCTGAACTTTGAGGATTTCCAGCCCGTACTCCGATTCATCCAGCCTGAATGAAAGGTACTTACCGGCCTGTGCTATTGATGCCACTGCGCATTCGGGAGCCATCGTCATCCTCCATGTTCTGTGTGTCGTGCCGCGCGCCGTTCCTTCTGCCCCGGCAGAATTCTGGCCGCTCAATTCGTGTCTATTCCATATTTCTGCCAGCTCAGAACCTGAGAATCCGTCTCACTGTCCCAGCCGGCATCTTTGCGTAACCTGTAAGTGCTGAATTCATTGTAGGTTACCTGTGTTCAATGGAGAGGTGACCCTGCTTCTATTGCATATGGTCTTCTCTTGTTCCTATTCCGATCAGGCAACCCCTGTGCCAAGGCTGTCATGGGCTCGTCCAGCCTGGTCAAGGTGATGGGGTCTTCAAGGTCAAAGTAGTTGGGGGACTCCTGGTCCAGAAGTTGGCGAGCCAGAGTGGTTTTTCCGCACTGGGGGGACCCACCAGGACAACCACCCTGCTTCGGGAAAGGGAGCTGTTGAGTGATTCGAGAATGCCATTGCGGAGGATCATGAATGAAGTTCACCATGAAAAACCCGCATGAAAAGCGGGAATTTCATGTTTAATGGTGCCGTCGTCGAGGCCCGTCAGTGTGGAAACAACCATTCTGTTGAATACCCTGGATGATCCCTGGGGAGCGTTCGTCCGAGGATGGCTGGGTCATGGATTTATCGTCCCCAATGCATTGGGGTTGAATTTTAGACGCTATCGTGTGTGCCTCTCAAATTGTGTTTGGTCTGTTTGGGCCTCCAAATGGAATTTTGGTCTTCAACTCATTTGGTATCAAGAGGTTATTATTTTCAAAAGTGCCCCTGGGGGCACTTTTTAGGGCTATTTTATTTGTTTTCAAAGGGTTAAAATTTCGAGTTACCTCTATCGAGGGATTTAACAATATATTTGTTGTTAAATATGAACCACTCACAACATAAATATTGTTTTCCGATGCCCCCTGGGGACCTTTTTCGCAATGACATCCAATCTCCCAGCGGGTCTGGAATCATGGCAACAAACTAACGATCCAGGGCCACCAGGCGCCCAGAAGCATAGGCCCCGTAAAGAATGGTGGATCGACTCCATCGATCACCCCGATTGACCTGAACTTCAACAGCCAGGAAGGGATGGTCAACATCCCCTTGGGGAATATCAGCAGCCAACCGTCCGGAATCATCAAACAGCGGCACCAGCGTAACAGGAGTTTCCTGCCACGAGGTCTTATCGTCATCTCGTGTGTTGCGGTTGCTGTCCACAGCGGCCAGCCTGAAGCGGTACCGGGAATCTTCCGCCACTTCATAACCCCGCTCGGCGGCCAGATCGTGGAATTCGATTCCCTTCTCGGACAGCGTAAAGAAATCGAGGGGTGGAACCCGGTCGAACCAGTATCTGACGATCTTGTCGCGCCGTCCGGCCAGGGTCTCGACCAGGAAATCCACCGCCGCCGGGTTCTGGTAATGACCCTGCTCTACGATCAATCGCAGATCCTCGCCGGTAAAGGCGGACAGGACCTTGGCTCCCCAGTAACCGTCCCGCTCGGTCAGGTTTGCCATGGCGCTGTGGGGCAGGTCGGGTTTCCAGAGGTCCGGTTCGAAGGTGGCCACGTCGAAGAGCCCCACCTCATCCAGGCCGGCGGGCCTCTCGAGCGAAACCCAGGTGTCTTCCACGATACCCAGGGTGAAGGTGCGCCCTATGATCGGAAATGTGTCGAAGCCGTATTCATAACCGAACCGCTTGACCAGCTTGTCGCCGAAACCGCCCAGGGTCGAGGCGAAATCAATCAGGTGATGACGAACATGACCCTCGCCCGGTTCCCCCACATACATGTCCAGGGAATTGTGCATCTTGGTGTCGAAGTGGTTGACCCAGCCGGCGAACACCTGCAGGGCGCGCAATTCGCGACGGTCCTGATGGCGCACCGTATCGTTGGGATCATCCTCGCGCGAGTCCTGGTCGTCGAAGGGCCCCAGGGGAACACCATCCAGATAGCGACTGGCAAGGACATGGTATTCGCCGTTGAAGATGGATCCGGTGGCCACCAGGATCGAGTCCAGGTTCGCTTCGGTCATGGGAACCTTGCCCACGCGCGGCAAACGCATCATGGCGCCTTCGCCCACCACCAGATCCTCGCGGGAAAAAATCACCAGACGGTCCACCGGCACGTTGAAGCCGATGGCGTGGAATAGCAGGTTGGTCACCACACCGGCCCGAATGGTCATGCCCGGATGCGATGGCGGGTCGAACTTGAGCAGCCAGACATCCCCCTTGGCGTCCTTGATCCTGAAGCCGGGTGTCACGCCCGAGGTCTTGGCCCCGATGATGGTCCACGGAGCACCACGGTCAGGACCGGCGGCGAACCCGAATCCGAGGGCGGCACCTTCGGTAAGTTCAGCATCCGATAAGGGCTTCAGCCCGATCCGGTTGGTGAACCAGGTCGAGTTGACCACTTCGTCCAAGGTGTTGATGTCCACCGCTTCCTGGACCCGGTCGCCGGTTCCCACCCAGCGAAAAAAACGACCGGGATGCCAGAACCGCGAAAACGGACGGCCCACAAACGATTCCACCGCGTAGGGCACGATACCGGGTTCCTGGAATTCGGGCGCCGGGATCGGCGTCCTGTCGTCCGCGAACCAAACCACCGGTTTGTCACGCAGGGGCTCCCTGGCAAACACCGGGGTAGAACACAGGGCCGTGACCATCACCATCAGCATCAGGCAGATGTCCCGTCCCGCTCCCCGACCAGGTCGGGGCGACGGGAACCGCCTAATAGACCTTGGTCGGATTCTTGCCATAGAGAAGACCTTTCGGATCGTACTGGAACGTCTGGCTGAACTTCAGTCGGACGATCGTCTGCTCATCGCTGAGCCCGAGTTCAAAACGCGCGGCGAAACCCCGGTCCGAATCGACCAAACGCAGCCCCGCTCCACCGGTGACCCTGATATTGTTGAGGCTGATCTCATACGTTTTCTCGAACACCTGACCGATGTCCGAAAAGAGATAGGCGTCCACCCCCAGGTCGTTGCGGCCGCGGGCCACCCAGACCGGCCAGCGGTATTCCGTGGAAACGCCCAGCGAACCCATCCCGTAAAAACGCAGGGAGTGGTATCCCCGCAACTCGTCCGGACGCTGAAAAGTCACCAGCCGCGTGAAGGGAATGTCCGCGTTTCCCACGTTGGCGATTCGATTGAAAAAGCCGCGCACGGCCAGGGTTCGGTCCGTGTGCCAGAGCGGAAAATATTTTTCCAGGTTCGCGTGGTATGTCAGGTACTGCAGACCGCTGCCGTCACTCGCGTTGAACAGCGAGACGCCCAACGACTGGAATCCGCCCTGCCGGGGCCGGCCCCGCTGGTCGGCATTGTCACGGTACAGGGCCAGGCGCCAGGTCCAGCCTGTGGAAATGCCGGGATATCCGAAAGGAATTTCGTCTCCATGAACCCTGCCGAGTGATTTATCGATCTCGTAGACCGGTTCGAGAGCTTCAACCTTGGAGGAATATGTGTGCAGTTTCAGGCCGACCTTGCGACCCACCGCCTTGTCCATCTCGAACCCGCCCCAGGTGACGCGACGGTGATAAAATGACTCATCGCCATTGTACGAATTGGGTCCCAGCCCGTAATACCGGGTCAGGTTCGTTTCCTCCGTGCCCCCGCCGGCCTGGATGGTCCAACCACGGCCTATGTGGAACAGGGTGCCGCCGGAAAGTTTGTCAGCCTCACGAATGGACCGTGACCCATGGAGGAACAACATGTTGCCCGGCCCCAGGAAGTCGTAATGTTTGGCTTGGAGCCCCAGGGTGAATCCTTCCAGATCACCGATGGAAATGACGGGCATGAGGTATGTGTCGTAAGGAATTTTGATGCCGGGATGCTCCGCCGCCTCTCCGAACACGCCCAGCTTGTCCATGCCGATGACCGTCTGGTCGATGCCCAAATACACTATCCGAAAGGGAATGCCAATGATCCAGTAGGGCACCATGACAGCCGTTTCCCAGGCCGGCCGTGAAGAATTCGCGCAATGGGCGGAGACACTGTCGTGGCGGGCGGGCACGGGCCCCCACAGGTTGCCGTCGAAGGCGCCCAGAGTATCGGCTGGAGAAGTGGTGTGACCCCAGAAGGAACTGGTTGAATCGGGAGTATCCTGGGCCGATGCCGCCTCGGTACCCATGGCACCAACGACAAGCATCATCACCCACAACATCAAAGCCAGGGGCCCCGGATGTGGTCCGTGAAATCTATTTTCCGTAATGTCGAAAAATTCGGCGGCCAAAAATTATATCCTTCAGCTCAGGCGCCGGCCCCCCTTGAACCGACCCCTCCAATATGAATTATTCAGACTGTCGGTGCGCACGGGCTGGTGCTTGCGCGGGGCGTGCACGAATTCGGAGTTTCCCAGGTAGATACCAACGTGATTGATCCTGGAGCCACTGAGCTTGAAAAACACCAGGTCCCCCGGCTGAAGGTCAGCACGATCCACATGGACCCCCGCGTAGGCCTGCTCGCCCGTAACCCGCGGCAGTTTCAC
>JAGLCY010000380.1 GCA_023270185.1 Candidatus Krumholzibacteriia bacterium
GCTTCAGACCGGCCAGATTGCCCAGTTCGAGGGTGGCTTCCAGACCGCGGATATGGATCTCATCCATATTGGCCAGATCTTCTCGGATCACTTCCTCAGGGGAAATGCCCAACCTGTCGAAAGCCTGGCGAATTTTTCCTGACAGATCGGGTTGCCCGTAATGATCGTTGATCGATTCGTGGTATCGGTTCACACCCGATTCCTTTCCTGATGTAGCATCATCGACCGCGCGCCGTTAAAGTAGACCCGATGAAATCAAATTGTTCCGCTGTCTGAATCCAGGGAGTCTACTTCATGTCCAGGTCCCTGACCATCGTCGCCCGCATCAAGGCCAAGCCCGGCCAGGAAAACACACTGGCCGCCGAATTGGCCAAGCTGGTCCCTCCCACCCTGCTTGAGGCCGGCTGTCTGCAGTACGACCTCCACCGTGATCTGGAAGATCCCGGCAACTTCCTGTTTTTTGAGAACTGGGAAACGAAAGAGCAGTGGCTGGCGCACATGGAATCGCCCCAGTTGCTGGCCTACAAGGCCGCGGCCGATGACCTGGTCGATGTCTTCGAACTGTTTCAGATGGAAAAAGCGGATTAACCCGGTTCAACCGCCGGAGCGTTTGACGGTCCAGCCCCGGCCCTGCAGTTCGGCGACGATGCGATCGCGGTGGTCGCCCTGGATCTCGATGATCCCGTTCTTCACCGTGCCGCCGGCCCCGCACAGATTTTTAAGGCGCTTGGCCAGGACGGGCAATTCATCGGCGTCCAGCGGAACACCGGTCACCAGGGTGACACCCTTGCCCTTGCGACCCTTCGTTTCGCGGCTCACGCGCACCACGCCGTCTTTCGGCGCCGGCGGCCGGTTCTTCCCACACACGCAATTGGCCACGGATTGGTTGCACTTCGGGCACGTCCGCCCACCGTCGGATGAATAGACGGTCTTATTCAACGGCAACGCACCGACCTTCCACGCAGTCGATGTCCGGCGACATCACGACCATGCAGTCGGACATCCAGCCATGGCGTTCGTTGAGCACCTTGTTGAACTTGTTGTACGCGTCGACCAGACCGACCAGTTGCAGGGTATCCACTCCGGAAACCGAGTAGATCTTGTAGCTCCAGGGTCCTCCGCAGGGCTTGTCCCCGAAGGCGATCGAACGGCAATCCTCGGTGTCCGCACACGTCCCCGCAGAGATCAATGTGTCGATTTGGGCTTCCATTTCGACCAGACTGGAGCGGTCGGCCTTTTCGTCGAAGACGGGATCATCGTCCTTGCAGGCCGCCATGCTCACAACACATGCGGCCATTATGATGACTGGAATCAAACGGGACATCATTGAAACCTTCCTTGGCTGGTTCACCGGCAACCAGAGTAGCATTAATCACCGCTCCTGCCCACCCGTCGCCAGGTGCTCGGTCACATCGCCATTATGGGTCACGGTTTCGAGATACAGAGTTGTCGAGCCGCCCTTGCGCCCACGCACGACGATAAAGGGAATCAGCACACCGTCGACGGTGCGGAAATCCTCCAGCCACCAATGGTAGCCGATCCTGGTGAGCATCCCCGTCTCAACCTCGAAGTACAGGGTGTAGTACTCGAACTTGAGGTCGTTTTCTACCTTGTAATACAGCTTGCCGTCATAATCCCAGGTGCCTGTCACATGCGGATTGGGGAAATGTTTGGCGATCATCAGCGGTCCCTGCGGATTGAAGATGAAAGCCAGTTTGGCGTTGTGATCGTCATCGCTTCCTGTGCGTCGGTCGCCCCCGGCTTCATGCATGACCATGGAGAAAGCCCCGGTGGTGTCGGCCCAGGCCTCGATCCCGATTGTCACCCGCTCACCCTTGTAGGGTCGATCGTCGATCTGTTCGCCGATAATCGAGCGGGTGGTAAGTTTTGTCAGGTTCTCGCGTCCCCCCAGGGCTTCGACGTAACGGCCCAGGATCTGTTCCAGAGTGGGCAGGTCACCGGCAGTGACCGGTTGCGCGATTGCGATTACAAGAACGGAAATCAGGGCGAGAAAAGGTCGGAAAAATCTACGGAACGTGAACATGACAAACCCCCCTGGTTCGTGTTTCACATGATATTGCAGATGTCGGGCCAATGCAAAAGCGGCAGGTTGAAAATCTCAACTGGTTGGCGGGCCGCCTTTAGCAGAATGATCGCGCCGGGCAAACAACCCCATCTGTGTACATACGGACACCACCTGACCGGGTTCCTGTTTACACGACCCCAAAAAAACTCGCAGACGAACCGCCGACTTTCACGGTAAGGTACTGAATTATTGAACCGTGACCAGATTCCCACAGGGAGATGCCCCTCATGGCCGAAGACAGACCAAGAGACCTGGTTCCCCGCGAACCCATCCACAGGATCACCGAACCGATCGAGCGGTTCCTCCACGTCGAGGCCGCCAGCGGTGTTTTGCTGGTGGTCTGCACGATCATCGCCCTGGTCCTGGCCAACAGCGCGGCGAGCGAATGGTATGCCACCCTGTGGAAGACGAAGGTGGGTTTCGCCTTCGGAAACTTCTCGATGATGTATTCGCTGCAGCACTGGATCAATGACGGGCTGATGGCGATCTTCTTCTTCGTCGTCGGCCTCGAAGTGAAACGGGAGATGGTTGTTGGCGAACTGCGTGACCCAAAACGCGCCGCCCTGCCCGTGGCCGCTGCGATCGGCGGCATGGTCGTTCCCGCCCTGATCTACTTTGCCATGCAGAACGGTACCGAAGCCGCCCGTGGCTGGGGCATTCCCATGGCGACGGACATCGCGTTCGTGGTTGGCTGCATGGCCCTGCTCGGCCCCCGCGTGCCGCACATCCTGCGGGTGATGCTGCTCTCGCTGGCCATCGTCGATGATATCGGAGCCATCCTGGTCATCGCCATCGGCTACACCGAATCCCTGAACATTACCGCCCTGTTCCTGGCCTTCGGAGGGCTGGGGGTTGTCTACACGCTGGGTCGGATGGGAGTGCGCAGCTTCGGCATCTACGTCATCCTGGGCGTGCTTGTCTGGTTCGGCTTCCACGAATCGGGAGTCCACGCGACCATCGCCGGCGTATTGATGGGTCTGCTGACTCCGGCGCGCAGTTACCTCGGCGAAAACACCGTCAGCCAGATGTTCCAACGGGCCGATAAAACGCTTCACGGTGGATCCTGGATCAATATGCACCACCGCAGCGACGCGGTTCGCAAATTCACGGACTCGGTGCGCGAGGTCATCTCACCCCTGGAATACCTCGAAGGCACTTTGCATCCGTGGACCAGTTTCATAATCATGCCCATCTTCGCTTTGGCCAATGCCGGAGTGGCTTTCACCCTCGCCGACTTCGGCGAACCGGTGGCCATCGCCGTGATGGTCGGCCTGGTCGTGGGCAAACCGGTGGGCATCCTGCTGATGAGTTTCCTGGCCGTGAAGTTGATCACTAAAACATTGCCCGAGGGGCTGAGCTGGTCCGCCATGCTCGGTGGTGGATTTCTGTCGGGAATCGGCTTCACCATGGCGCTGTTCATCTCTGGCCTGGCGTTGAGTGGACCGGTTCTGCAAACCGCCAAGGTGGGTGTGCTGGGCGCGAGTCTGATCGCCGCGGTGTTAGGTATGGCAGTGCTTATCAAGGTGCTGCCCACACCGGTCGGGTCATCGGAGGATTAATCCGCCCCGGGCACCGGTAGGGAATTCAAGTGCTCCCGAGCCTCGGTAAGCGATGGGAAGATCCGGAAAACGGTCTCCAGATGGGCCGTCTCGATCAACTTGGCAACTTCCGGCACCGGTTTGGCCAGCACCAGCTCGCCGCCGCGGTCCTTGACCACGTGGAAAAGCATGACGAGGGTGCCCAGGCCCTTCGAGTTCATCCAGGGAATGTTCCCCAGGTCGAGAATCACGTGCATTTTATCGCGCGTGAACCCCTCCTCGATGATATCGTTCAAATCGGTGGGAATAGCCTGGGGATCGAAGGGATATCGCCTGACTTCAGCACGCACCCCCGAGTCATCGAAGTCGTAGGATACGTATTCACTCTTGCCGATTATGCCAAGAACACTGATCAGATGAATTGATCCGGACATCAAATTACCTCCCCCTTGCAAGCAGAGACAAGGTAAGCAAACGGGGATATTCGACAACCGTCAGGACCCGGATTTCGGCACCTTGAGTCCGCGAACAAGCCTCACCAGCCACCATATCGTGTAGGACATGTAAGCGATGAACACGACCAGGAAGAGCACATTATCCAACTGGACAGGGTCGCGAAGATTGGCCCGCAGGGCGAGAAGACTGATGCAGAAAAAGAAGATGAAAACCGCTACCCCGAACTCCGCCATGTAGTAACCGAACTTCCTCTGAAAATCCGGGAGGTTTTCTTCCTTCAGCCAGTAATCCTTGTTGGGGATATTCAGAAAATTCTTCGAAACACCGAGAGTCAGCACCGGCGCGAAGTAGAACATCAGGAAAAAGGGAACCTCCAGCACGATAAAAATGGCGGCGTTGAACTCCTTGGAGGCCCACGAATCGGGACGGCCGCCGCCGCCGAAGTGGATGGCCACCTGGTCGGGCAGAAGGGCCAGGGAAACAGCCATCAGAATGAGGTTGGCCGCGAAGACCGCGATCAGGGCTTTGCGCATTGGTTTTCCCCCTTGGATACCGTACCCATGATTATTTCAGGGGCCGGCCTCATGATCCATGCAATTGTGAACATTGGCAATGGTCTTCAGCGT
>JAGLCY010000381.1 GCA_023270185.1 Candidatus Krumholzibacteriia bacterium
TTCACCAGGGCCAGGGCGTTCACCAGTTCGGGATAACGGTGTACGGGAACTCCCGAGATCTGGAAGTTCTCCATGGCGCGCGCGGCCTGAATGCCGTAATAGGCTTCGGCAGGGATCTGCATTTCACCCAGCAGATCGTGTTCGGTCCGGAACTCCTGCGCCGAAGCCACACTGCTCATCACGATCAGCATGGCAAGCACGCCAAATTTCAACCTGTTCATTTCTAAACCCTCCCTTTATGACCCTAAAGGCCGACGATGGAAACTATCAGCATAGCCAGGATGACCGCCGAAGCGGTCGTCACCAAACCGGGTATCATGAAACTGTGATTCAAAAGATATTTGCCGATGCGAGTGGTGCCGGTCTGGTCGAATGAGACCGCGGCGAGCACCGTCCCGTAGGTGGGAAGCACGAAGAGGCCGTTCACGGCGGGGTAGAGCCCCACCAGCAGACCAACCGACATTCCCGCCGCCACGGCCACCGGCATGAGCGTGACGATCGTCGCGGCCTGGCTGAAGAGCATGATCGAAAGCGTGAAGAGGCCGAGCGCGTAAACCCAGGGTTGCTGGTTGATCAGTTCCGAAATGCCGCCGACGATGAACTCGCGATTGTGTTCGAAAAACGAGGAACCGAGCCAGGCCACTCCCAGGATGCTGATCACGGCGGTCATCCCGCCCTTCATGATGCTGCCTTTCATGGCGACTTCGGGGCTGGCCTTGAAGAAGATCATGATGAGGCCCGCGACACCCAGCATGATGATCATGATGGCCGCGGCCATGTCGACCTGGTCATACTGCTGCACGCCTTCCACCAGCATTTTATACTGGGGGCGCATCTCTTCGAAGATGCCGAGCAGCACCACGAATACGATCCCGAGGAGGAAGATCAGGGTCGAGCCCTTCGCGCGGGTCAGGGCGGAGCCTTCGAGTTCGGCCAGTTCCCCGCCGGCCGAATTGGCGTCCACGGCATCGTCCGTTGAAATGCCTTCTTCCTCGAGTGACTTGCCCCGCCAGGCAACAGAAAGCGCGCCAATCATCACCGCGATGAACGTCGAGGGCACGATCACCATCAGGATCTTGGGCAGGCTGACGCCCAGCGGCGCGAGCAGACCGAGCACCGCCACGGTGACGGCCGAGATGGGGGAGGCGATCAGGCCGTGCTGGGCCGCGATCACGCTGATCGACATCGGCCGTTCCGGTCGCACGCCGGCCTTGCGCGCGGTTTCGGCAATGACGGGCAAAAGGGCGTAGACCACATGCTGGGTGCCGCAGGCGGCGACGAGCACATAGGTGGTCAAGGGGGCCAGAAAGGTGATGTTCTGGGGATTGCGACGCAGGACCTTTTGCGCCAGCAGCACCAGATAGTCCAGCCCGCCGGCGGCCTGCAGGGCGGCCAGCGCGGTGATCACCGCGATGATCATTCCCAACACCGCGGCGGGAGGTCCGCCGGGAGGCGCGCCCAGAACGAACACGAAAATGATCAGTCCGATACCGGCGACCGCGCCCAGGGCGATCCCTCCGTACCGGGCACCGACCACGATGCATGCCAGGAGGATGACGAGCTCAAGCCAGATCATGGGCGGTCATCCATTTCATTGAGGCGAGGCCAACACCCGTCGTGGGATATCCACTTGCCGACGGGACGCCCAATATAAAGGTATGTTTTACATGTCGCTTGGTGAGTGATCCCGTTCTTCAGCAGTTGATCATATCCGGAGAGATGTTGTCAAGAATGGGGTTGGCCAAGCTCTTGCCTTGGGTGCTTGTGCCAGTATTGGATTCAGGATAACCTGGATTGGCCAATTAATTTGTCCAGTGATGAAAACAATGGTCACCAGAAAGCAGGATGATGAAAACAACGATCACTCTATTGCTTGCCGTATTGGTTTTGGGTTGCTCCGGCGCTTTTGCCCAGGACGACGACGCACAGAAGGCGGCACTTGCCAAAGCAAACCAGAACCCCGTGGCCAACATGATCATGATCCCGATCGAACTCTGGCACCACGAGGGAAAAAACGGAGACGGATTCACCGCCATCGCCAAACCGGTCATCCCCGCATCCGTCGGGGGGATGAACCTGATCAACCGCTTTATCGTGCCCTACGCGTCCATCTCGGGAATATTGCAGCTGCCCGATACCGAATTCGGAAGCCCTGCCATTGAAGAGAAGGGCATGGGCGACATCACCTATCAGGGGTTCCTGTCTCCCGCCAATCCAGGATCAATCATCTGGGGCGCGGGCATGGCCCTGCAGATGCCGACCGCGTCGAACGATGCTTTGGGCTCGAACCTCTGGTCCGCCGGCCCGAGTTTTCTGGCGCTGAAAATGCAGGGGAAATTGGCGCTGGGCCTGCTTGCCATGAATGTCTGGGATTTCGCGGGTTCCGGTGACGG
>JAGLCY010000382.1 GCA_023270185.1 Candidatus Krumholzibacteriia bacterium
GTCAACATCCTTCAACCTCTGAACCCGACCAGGACCAAACTCCCGATCAATACCGGAACACCCCAAACACTTCCACCCCTTGAAAGGCGGGCTCGAACTTACATATCCCTCCTGAACAAAGAAACCCGGCCTGCCGCTTGCCGGCCCAAAGGTTGAGATTCCCCCCGTGGCTGATGGTGTAGGTGATCTGACCGGCGGGGAAGGGCCCTTCTTCTTCACCGGGCTGACGCTGCGCATCGTATTTGTTGTTGACCTCGAGGATGGCCGCGAAGGCCCAGCGCGGGGCGGTTTCGTACTCCAGTTTGAACCACTGTTCGTCGTAGGCGCCAAGGTCGAAGCCATGTCCGCCGCCAAGGCGCACGTGCTGATGCTCGGCCTGCAGGGTCCATGACTGGGTGGAGGTGGAGAACCAGGTCAATTCACCCATGGCCGTTTGCCGCAGCCCCTCGCTGTCCTGGTAGCCGTAGGCGCCCGACAGACGGAAATCGCCCAGGCGATCCTTCACGAAGCTGCCGTAGGCCAACTCGTAGATGGTCTCGGCCGCATGGTTCCGGATCCGCGCTCCACTGGCCAGCAGTGACCAGCCGTTGTCTCCCGAATACATCAGGTCCAGGTTGTTGCCCACTTCGTCGTTGGCGTTCAGGACGTGGGGCGCCCTGTTCATCAGGGTCCAGGTGAATTCCCGCGCCAGGGCGGGTGGGCGGTTCAGGGCAGTGATCCCGTCCGCTCGGGGAATCAGTTCGAAGCGATCGTAATCACTTGTTTCCCAGGAGACGGAAAAAGGCCCCTGATAAAAATTCAAGTTGCCGTAAAGCGCTTTGCCGTGGAGGTCATTCGCGGCATCGAATGTGAAGTCGTTTTTCGCGCCGTACTCAAAGTAGTAGTCGCCGAAGCCGAAATTCTGCCTGACCCTGGCGGCGGTTATCCAGTCGCGGTTGACCTTGTCGTCCTCAAGAACCTCGTTGTCCCGGCGGTATGTCATTCCGGTAATGGCCAGATTGATCTTGTAGGGCAGGGCGTAGTTGAAATCGGCGGCCCGGATGTCCTTGTCGTTCACCCTGGGAGTGCCCGAGAAAGCCGTGGCGGTGATCTTTCCGCTCTTATAGGTGCCGATGAGGCCGTCCAGACGAGTGTCTATCCGCACGGTGCGATCCTCGTAGGAATTGAAGACGAGGCCGCGTCCGAAAAGGCCGTAGAAATGCCCGGCCCTCACGAAGACGTTGCTGCTGTTGAATTCGAAGAACCGGTGTTCGATGTTGGTGCCCCTGCCGCCCTCTTCGCTGGGTGCCTGGGTGTTGAGCATGATGCCGGTGCGGAACCCGCCGAACTGGTAGCTGACGTCCAGCCAGTTTTCGAAGATTTCCCGGCGGGTCTCATCAGAGTAGGAGTATTCGAAGCGGTCGGTGGCAGTGACGGCTTCGCCCCATTCCGGTTTACCGGTATCGACTTCGACACCCTGGTCAATGTTGGCCAGGAGCGCCTCGATTTCACGCTGAAGCTCCTCCTCGTCGCCTTCCTTGTAGCCGATGTGGCGGTAGATTTCCCGGCCCTGCCCGTCAAAAACAATCGTGAAGGGCAGGATGCCGCCCACCTGCAACAGCTGCTGCAATTCGGCGCCGGTATCCAACGGGACGATGAGGTTGTCGTAACCCTTGGCCTGAATGAAGGGCGCGACCTTGGCCACGGCCTTGGAAGCGTCGGTGTTGACGGCCAGAAATGTGACACGCCCCGCGTACTCGCCCGCCAACCGGTTCATGTGAGGCATTTCCTTGAGGCAGGGCCTGCACCAGGTGGCCCAGAAGTTCAGGACCACCGGACCTTTGCCCAGGGTTTCATGGAAATTGACCGTTTCTCCGGTGGTGGTTTCAAGGGTCCAGTCGGCGGTTCGTTCCAGGGCGACCGAGGGATCCGACCAGGACACCACCACGAGGATCAAAAAGAAGGAAAC
>JAGLCY010000383.1 GCA_023270185.1 Candidatus Krumholzibacteriia bacterium
CCAGGCTGGTCCGGTTGCCGTGGCGACTCACCACCGGCTCGGCCGAACCCATGGCCGCGCCGCCGCTTTCTTCGGCCATCATCAACAGCCGGGGTTTGGGGCCGAATTCGGTTACCGTACCGGTTACGTCGGTTGCCTGGGTGCCGGCTTTTCCGGCGGCGATCTGATTTTCGAGGTCTCCCACCAGCGACGCGAAATACTTGAAGCCCACCGGCACCCGGAAGGTGCCCAGGCTGCCCCCGAAGCGCTCGTTGAAGGTGGAAGCGATTTCCCCGATGCTCATGCTCGTCGGCCAGGTGGTGGCCACGATCCAGTTGTAGTCGTCCAGTTCACCGGCTTCGGCCAGCGAGGCGATCTTCAGGGCCGTGAGCATGAAGTAGATCTGGTTGGGTTTAAAGAACACCAGGCAGCGCTCGTCATCCAGGGGATCCACTTCCAGACCGGCGGCCGCCGCGGGTTCCGCCAACTTCGCCGGCGCGACGGTGACCATGTTGAAGCGGTCGCCATCCGGATCCCAGATGAAAAAGACATCGCACTTGCGGTCGCGCAGGTAGTCCTGGGCACCCACGTGTTTGTAGACCTGCCACTTGCCCGGATCCACACCGTGATTGACCCCGTCGACGATACCGATCCCGTGAAAATTATTGCTCTCGGCCTCGTGCGTGAAAAACACCGGAGCATCATCACCGGCCGGGATATCCAGGGCTGCGAATATTCGTCTGGCGGTCGGCCCCATGGAGCCGCCTTCGGTACAAAACGCCGCGCGAAATCCCTCCTGGATTGCCCGGGGAATCTCGGCCAGCAGGCCCGCGGGTACGACCTGCCGCAGCACTCCCACATAATCTTCCACCGGATCGAAATCGTGCTGGATGAGTTTGTCCGCAGCCGATGCCAGGCGAATTTTCAGCCCGACTGTTTCGGCCTCCTTGACCAGTTCCCGGGCCCGGTCGGCAATCCTGCCGGCCATTTCCAACATCTGTCCGCCGGCTGCCTCCATGGGCTTCCAACCGCCCTTGTAGCTCTGGCTGTGGGAAGCGGTGAAGTTCTCTCCACCGTCCAGTTCGTTGAAGAAAACGCCGAATGATGAGAGCCAGATGGGCGTCGTGCGCTCACCGAACGGACGCAAGTGCACGCTGATACCGTGGGCGGCGTAAATCCTGGCCGCCAGATCGATGAATTCCTGGGTATGGGGACGAACCTCGCCACCCACATGAAGACTCTTGATCCCGACTTCCTTCGCCAAGCGGGCCCTGGCTTCCAGAATGATCGCCAGGGTCAGACCGTTAAGCGGCACCCCCAGATTGAACATGTCCTCCGGATCCATCAGGTCCCGGTAACCGGCGGTTCCCAGCTTGAACTGTTCGGCCCAACGGTCCAGGCCGCCGGCAGCCACCATTTCGGAATCAACAATGATTTCTTCTTCATGCGCAGCGAAAGAAGTGTACAGGGGACCGGCGGTGCTCATCGGATGACCTTTCGGGATCAATTCGGGATCAATTCGGGGTCAATCGGAAAAATTCACATCAACGACCTGGCGGATGACCGAACTCTCCACCTCGAAATATTCCTCTTTGGCGAAACTGAACAACGAGGCGATCAGGTTGGAGGGAAACACTTCGATCCTCGTGTTCAAATCCCTGACGTTTCCGTTGTAGAACCTGCGGGCGGCCTGGATCCGGTCTTCGGTATTGGCCAGTTCCTTCTGCAGCGCCAGGTAATGTTCGCTGGCCTTGAGGTCCGGGTAATCCTCGGCCACGGCCAGCAGACGGCGCATGCTTTCCACGAGTTGTTTTTCATCCTTGGCCTGGGCGCCCGGACTGCCGGTGGAAGCCTGAGCCGCGGCCCTCGCTTCGGTCACCTGGGTCAGTACCTGTTTTTCGTGGGCGGCGTAACCCTTGACCGTCTCCACGAGATTGGGCACCAGGTCGTACCTGCGCTTCAATTCCGTGTCGATCCCGGACCACGATTCGCGAACCTGCTGCCTGACACGGATCAGGAAGTTGTAGTTCAAGGCGGCCCACAGCAGGATGGCAACCACAATACCCAAAGGGATGTACAGACTCATCGGCCCTCGCCTTTCATCTGCCGGACAACGTAATCCGGGATCAGTTCATGAAGGTCCCACGCCATTTCGAGCGCCTTTTCGTAATTGTCGGTGCCGCACCAGCCATTCTGGTAGATCGCGATTTCACCGAAACCGAATTCGATGGTGAAACACGACGGGGATTTCATCAGGTATTCCATGGTGCGGGTGTGGACAACGTCGTAGGCCCATTTCCGGTCGGCGGATTTAACAAAGAATTTGCGGCTGAACTCGGCTGATTCGAAATCGATATCGTCGGCGCCGAAAAATTCGCCAACCCTGTCCAGGGGATTTTCCCGTCTGATGAACAACGGCACAGTGGGAAAATCACAGGCCAAAAGAACCACGCCCCGATTATGGGTCGACCGGTTCTTGCCGTGGCCTACGGTGTACCGGTAATCCATCAACGTCACGGACCGACCGTTGAATTCCCCCTTGATGATGTTCTTGGCATGCCGGGAATGCCCCTTCTGGAAAA
>JAGLCY010000384.1 GCA_023270185.1 Candidatus Krumholzibacteriia bacterium
ATCGGAGAGGAAGACGGCTACAAGAATCACTACCGACCTGATTCGGAGGTCTTCAAGGTTTTCGTGCACAGCGGCAATGTTGTCTTGAACAGTAGCACGGGAAAGGGATACCTGGAAAAAATCGAACGCCGGCCGATGTTCTACGAGTTCAACTTCCTGCACTACAACCCGAGAGTGTTGTGGACCTGGTTTTCCGATATTTTCTGCGGGGCTCTGGTCATCGTGGCTATCACTGGCCTGTTCGTGCTCAAAGGTCGCAAGGGGATCACCGGGCGCGGAGCCTGGTTGACGGCCATAGGGGTTATCATTCCTGCACTGTTTCTGATCGCTTATCTGTAATTTGCAGCACCGGACGGTCTCGTCGAGCGGAAAGTCGATATGATTGGGTGTTCACTTGGCGGCAATTAACTCGGATGGAATATTTGGGAGCGACAGGAGAGGAAAAACACATTTTCAGAGGCACAACCTATTATTTTGATCATCCGGGGACTCCTGGCTGGTCTGGCAACGCATAATTCTGTACAATTATAGAGTGCTACTGCCTAAAAGGAGCCCGCAGGTCCGACCACACCACTCCCAACTCCTTTTAAGCCGGGCTCTCGCTCGAAAAAAGGGGATGTCCATGATTCCGATTCGCCCACTCGCCGTTATTTTCTTCATGATCTTGTCAGCAACAACTTTCGCCCATGATGCTTCGACCGACACCACGTTGGTGCTGGGCGGCCCCGACCGCTGGGACGGCTCATTCGAGGATGCCACCGGCTCACCTGCCTGGCACGGCTGGACCCATGCCGACCTCTACCATCCCAACCCCCAATCCTTCTGGGAGGCCAGCGATCATCTTCCCCTCATGGGAGGATATTCCGCATGGTGCGGTACCTGGTTCAATAATTCCTGCCAGGACGGCTACGGAAATGACTGGTTCGACAGCCTCGAATTATCGGGGACGGCGGCCAACCCGGCGGTGGCCACCACCGTCCACTGGCAGGCCGTCGTGAAGGTGGACAGTGAACCCGGCTACGACTACCTGCATCTGCAGGTGGGACGTGGAAATTCCTGGGAGGATGTACAGGCACCCATCGACGGCAGCGGGACTTGGAACATCGACCTCACGTTTACCATCGATCCCGCAGATTACGTTGACGGGACCTGGCGCCTGCGTTTCCTCGCGGACAGCGATAACGGGTGGTCCGACGAGGACTGCAACCTGGACACCCAGGGTCTGGCAAGGGTGGACAACGTCATAGTGACTTCCGACGGTATGGTGGTCAATGACCAGGACTTCGAGGATGGCACGTTGGGTGACTGGCTTCCGCATGCCGCTTCCGAAGTGGGTGACTTCACTTCGTTGCGCCGCGATCTGATCGACGTGGATCCCGACCCGGCCAGCGGTAATGACTCCTGGCAGGTCACCTTCATCGATGACGGAGAGGTCGTGCCTGGTACCGGCGGGACTCCCTGTGTGAACTGGTGTTACGGCCCCTTCGGTTGGGTCTTCAACGTCACGGCCGGACTGGATGGCCATGGTGTTTCCGGTCAACCGTTCGGTTTGGGTAACGGTGGAGTTTGGAACGGAATCACTTCGCCGGCTTTGGCTTGGCCCGAAGGCGCGGATGCCGGGGAGATCGCCTTCGATGTCTACGCTCACATGCAGACATTTGAGTGCGGCGCCACCGCCTACGGTTGGTCCTTCCGGGCCACCAGCGCGACCGACCCAAGTGCGCTGGAGTCGGTGGATTGGCAAACGACTCGCTGGTCGACGTTCAATCAGGAGAGCATGCCTCCGGGGCCAGGCTACTATCGGATCATCGCCAACCCGGACGAGTTGCCGGTTGACGCACGGTGGGCCCAGGTGCGCATTGAAGCCTACGAGGTGGGACCTTTCTGCTGGGGTGAGTACGTGACCGAAGGCACACCTGCTCCGTACTTCGATAATGTTGCCGTGCGGGCTTGGCGTAGTGTCTCGGATGTGCCGACGAAGGACGAGACCCTGTCCCTGACGGCTGCGCCAAACCCATTCAACCCGCGAGTCACCATTCGCTGGAGTCAACCTGTAGCCGGGCCGGTGGAGTTGTCAATCTACGACATGCGGGGGCACAGGGTGCGTCAACTTGTCACTGGCGACCGTCCTGCCGGATCTGGCGAAATGATTTGGGACGGACGTGACGACGCAGGGGGTGGCATGCCTTCGGGCATCTACCTTGTGCGGCTCAAGACATCGGCCGGCAACGAGTTGCGGAAGCTGACTCTGATGCGCTGAGTTGTGTCCTGTGGTTACCGTTTAATCTGTATGGTCTTTGAGGTGGACCCCATCCTTTGGACA
>JAGLCY010000385.1 GCA_023270185.1 Candidatus Krumholzibacteriia bacterium
TGATCGATGATGGGACGGCCATCGGGTTGGGACTGGCCACCGCGGTGGCCCGCCTGAAGCATTCCACATCGCCGAGTAAAACCGTGATTCTGCTGACCGACGGGGTGAACAACGTACCGACGCTCGAGCCGGAAACCGCTGCCAAACTAGCCAAATCACTGGATGTTCGGGTCTACACTGTCGCCATCGGTCGCGAAGGGATGGTGCCTTTTCCCGTGGATGATCCCGTTTTCGGGCGTCGCACCCGCCAAAGGGAAACAAAAATTGATCTGAAGTTGCTGAGAAGGATTGCCGACCTGACCGGCGGCGCCATGTTCCAGGCCACCAATCCGGAGGCGTTGCAGGAAATTTTCCGGACCATCGACGGGCTCGAAACCGCTCGCTACGAAACGACCATCAGCACCTGGTACCGGGAAAGGATGGTGTGGTTCGCTCTGCCGGCCCTGCTGCTTTTCCTGTTGGAGGGGATCCTGTCCGCCACCTGGCTCCGGAGGGTGCCATGAAATTTGCCCAGGAAATATGGCTCTGGTTGGTTCCGCTTCTGCCGGTTCTGTGGCTGCTTTTGCGTTCCGCTGACCGGAAGGCGGCAGGTCGGATGCGCATCCTCCTGGGGGAACATGCCGGGCGCCATGTGGAGGGCGCCAATCCCCGCTTGCGTTCCTGGCGACGTTTTCTGTGGTTCGCGGGCCTGTTCTGGCTTCTGTTGGCTTTGGCCAGGCCCCAGTGGGGCGCCAGCGAAGTGACGGTGACCCAGCGGGGGTCGGATATCGTCGTGGCCCTGGATATCTCCAATTCCATGCTTGCGAAGGATGTTCCTCCCAACCGGATGGAGAGGGCCAAAACGGAACTGGGCAGTTTCCTGGGCCGTCTTGAGGACAGCCGCATCGGTCTGGTGTTTTTTGCCGGCGCGGCTTTTGTGCAGTGCCCATTGACACTTGATTACGGAACTGCCGAAATATTTCTCAAGATGGCGGGCCCGGATATGATGTCCGAGCAGGGTACGGCCATCGCCTCGGCTCTGAAGACCGGCCGTGAACTTCTGGCCAAGGGCCGGGAAGGCGCTGGCGGCGGGACATTCCAGGCCATTCTTCTGGTTACCGACGGTGAGGATCTGGAAGGTGACTGGGAAAAGGAGGCCGAAGCCTGCCAAAAAGACGGCATCAGGGTTATTCCCGTAGGCGTGGGCGAGGAAAGCGGGGGACTGATACCGACCCAGGACACGAGGGGACGCGCTGCCGGTTTCATGAAGGACGAAGACGGCAAGGTGGTAATGACCCGCCTGGATATGGCTTCCCTGGGAAAGCTGGCCTTGATCGGGGGCGGCAGTCCTTTCCGCCTCGGGGTCGATGGATTGGCCGGCGACAGGCTCTTCGCTGAATTGAAGAGGTTGGGGCGCCGGGATCTCGAGGAACGGAGAGTGTCAGCCTATCAGGAACGCTTCATCCTGCCTCTGATACTTTCCTTATTGTGCTTTGCTGTTCGCATGCTTCTACGACCGCGGGGTATGGGGACCAGCCGTTCACCGGGGCGTCCAGGAATTCGGATGTTGGTGGCTCTGGGGTTGCTGCTGGGGTTGGCCGCCACCGATGGGGCCGTGGCCGGATCTATCTTGCCCGTGAAGGATGACCTGGTACGGGGACGGGAAAAATATCTCGCGGGAGAATTCGATGAAGCCTTGAGGGATTTCGAATCAGCTCTCGTCCAGGATCCCGAAGATCCCATGGTGACCCTTGCGGTGGGCGAAACTCTTTTCAGGCTGGAACGTTACGAAGAGGCCCTGGCGGAGTTCGAACGGACCCTGTCCCTGACCGATGACAAGGAACTGAAAGCCGAGGCCCTCTACAACTCAGGCACGACCCTGTTGGCCGCGGGGGATCCCGGCAAAGCCGCCGAAAAGTTGCTGGATTCCCTGGCTGTGGACGACAGCCAGGGTGATGCCCTTTACAACCTGGAGGTTGCCTTGAGGCGTCTGCAGGAACAGCAACAACAGGAAGAACAGGAAGAACAGGAACAGGACGATCAGGAAAAAGACCAGCAGGATCAGGAACAAAAGGATCAGGAACAGCAGGAACAAAAGGATCAGGAAAAACAGGAACAACAGGAACAACAGGAACAATCCGATCAACCTGAAAACCAGCAGGAACCCACGGAACCCGACCCCGAGGAACTGACCCAGGAGCAGGCTCTTCAGATTCTCAAGGCCTTGGATCGGGACGAGGAAGAACTCAAGCGGTCCGTGCAAAAACGTCTCAAGGGCGGCAAGCCGAAAAGTGGAAAAAAATGGTGATCCCACCGATGCGGAAAATTCCCACCCCATTTTTGCGGCCAGTTGGGCTGCTGTTGATGTTCCTCGTGGTCCTGGCCACGGCTTTTCCGGTGGGCGCCCAGACGGATTTTTCCTGCCTCGCCGAAGTTAACCGAACCACCGCGCCGCGTGGCGGGAACATCATGCTCACCGTTTCAGCCGAGGGCGATGTCGGTTGGTCAGCGGATTTCATACTGCCTGATTTTTCGGGTGTTCGTGTCCAGAGCGGGGGCACCAATCAGAGCATGAGTGTGATCAACGGGAAAGCGCGAACTTCAATTTCCCGTACCTGGTATCTGACGGTGGAGACGGAACATGATTTCACCATTGATCCTGTGCGCGTCACATCTCCAGGAGGTGATTGTCGGACCAAGCCGATTCGCATCACGGTCACCGCCCCGTTGCCGCCCAAAAACATTCCGCCCGCCAACACCGGCAACCGGGTGCCGGCGCCTGGCGGTAGTGCCGTGGGGGTCACCGGCAGCCAGTCCGGCCAGCCGGGTGACGACATCTTCCTGACCCTGGATGTCGACCACGGGGAAGCCTGGGTGGGACAGCAGATCATCCTCACCTTCCGCTACTGGCGCCGGATTCAGCCCTGGAACAATCCGTCTTATAAGGCGCCTCGCACGGAGGGCTTTTGGCGAGAAGGTCTGGGCGTTGAAAAGAATTACCGCAAGGCGGTCAAGGGCCGGGCTTACAATGTCACCGAAATCCGCTACTCCCTGTTCCCCACCCGCAGCGGTGAATTGGTCGTGGAGCCTGCCGAACTTTCCTTCCCTGAAGGGGTTTTTGACCGATTTTTCAATTCACGTCGTTCCCGCCGGGGGCCCAATGTTCTGAAGACCAGGTCATTGGTCATCAAGGTCAATGAACTTCCGTCGCCCCGGCCCAAGGGTTTTTCCGGAATCGTTGCTTCCCGTC
>JAGLCY010000386.1 GCA_023270185.1 Candidatus Krumholzibacteriia bacterium
TTGCGTTCCAGCTCAACCTCCCATTCGGTAGATCCTTCTTCCAGGTTGGGTTTGGTTTTCAAAATGAAGGTGGTGGCCTCCTCGTCGATCTCATCCTCGATCTTGAGATCCTTGAGGACCAGGTTTTCCACCTGGAAAACAAAGTCGTCTTCACTGATCTCCAGATCGGCAAGCTCTTCATCGAGCAGGCGGTCACAGATCATCTTGGCCAGGACCGTAACGCGTTCTTCAGAAAGTCTCACTAGCTGTCCTCCGAAATGCCCGTATCAGCTACGGGAAGGTAACCAATTACAGGGTAAAACCTTTTTTCTTTGCCAGTTCCCTTTTCATCTGGCTTCGCAGGGCGCCGACATCCATCTCCATGGCCCTGATCTCGTTCTTGTTCTGATTGACCAGGGCTTCCACCTGCTGGTCGATTTCCTCTTCCTGTTTCATGTTCTCGAAAATCGCGTCATCGATGGCGCGGGTCACCAGGTCGGTATTAGCATCCACGTGGATCCTGGGATGCTCCTGGAGCATCTTGAGGATCTTGTCGGAAAGGTATTCGATCTTGTGTTTGCTTATTCGCAAGGCGGCCTCCCTGGCCGGAAAATCGGCCCCAAACGGGCGTCGAGTGCAATTTATCGCATTTGTCATGCGTTTTGGCCGGGCTAACGGTCCCGGTTGCTCGTGGACAATATTGAAAGACTTTTTAAAGGTGTTGGCAAGAAAAAACGGGTTGGGTATTTTTTCTTCGCGGAAGGAGCGGTCCGGGAGGGAACTTGCCGGGTGGGACCGCGTATGAACATATTTGTTTCCACGATTTTTCCGCCTTCGGGCCAGAAAGGATGTCATGTCCGAATATCAGTCTCTCGACAAGGTCTACGCCGAGGAGTTGTCCGTCCGTCTGGGCGGGGTGCTTTCCGAGGCGGGCAAGGTGATCGTCGGTCAGCGGGAAATGATGGAAGGCCTCCTGCTGGGCCTGGTCACCGGCGGCCATATTCTGCTGGAAGGTGTGCCTGGCCTGGCCAAGACTCTGGCCGTCAGTACGCTGGCGCAGTCGGTCGATACGGATTTCAAGCGTATCCAGTTCACTCCCGATCTGCTGCCCGCCGATATCACCGGCACCACGATCTACAACCGCGAAACGGGTGATTTCACCGTCAAGAAGGGTCCGGTATTTTCGAACATTATCCTGGCCGATGAGATCAACCGCGCCCCGGCCAAGGTCCAGAGTGCCCTGCTGGAGGCCATGCAGGAGCGTCAGGTGACCATCGGGGGTGAAACGTTTCCCATGGCCGATCCTTTCCTGGTGCTGGCCACCCAGAACCCCATCGAACAGGAGGGAACCTACCCTCTGCCCGAAGCCCAGGTGGACAGGTTCCTCATGAAATTACGGATTGGTTATCCGTCCCGGGAAGAGGAACGGGAAATCCTGGACCGGATGGCCGGCAGATCGATCCCCGCTGTCGAAAAGATCCTGACCCCGGAGTCCATCCGGGAGATGCGCCAGGCGGTCAACACGGTTTTTGTCGATGAGAAGATCAAGGATTATATCCTGAACATCGTGTTTGCTTCACGGGATCCAGAAGCCGCTGGTTTGGACCTGGGTCCCCTGATCGCCTGGGGAGCTTCTCCACGGGCCACTCTTGCCCTGACCCAGTTGGCGCGTGCGAGGGCCCTGCTGAGGGGACGCGCGTTCGCCATTCCGGAAGACGTCAAGTCCGTGGGCCACGACGCCCTGCGGCACCGGATCCTGGTGACCTACGAAGCTGAAGCCGAAAACCTGTCCAGCGAGGACATCGTCAGTTCGCTGTTGGACAACATCGAGGTTCCCTAGACGCGTATGAGTCAGCGGAAAAATACATCCATCCCTCCCGAGATCCTGGCCTCAGTGAGGAGGATCGAGATCAAGACCCGCCGTCTGGTGGAAGAGGTCTTTTCCGGGGAATACCACTCGGTATTCAAGGGCACGGGCATGGAATTCCGTGAGGTGCGCGAGTATGTTCCGGGCGACGATGTGCGGACCATCGACTGGAATGTTACAGCCAGGACGGGGCAACCTTTCGTCAAACTGTTCGAGGAAGAGCGCGAACTGACCGTCATGCTGGTTGCGGACATGAGCCGCAGCGGTTGGTTCGGTTCCGGGGAACGGACAAAAGTGGAAGTGGCCGCGGAACTGTGCGGTGTGCTGGCCTTCTCCGCCATCGCCAACAAGGACAAGGTCGGCCTGCTGCTTTTCAGCGACCGGGTGGAGAAATTCATCCCGCCGGCCAAGGGGAAAAGTCACGTGTTGCGCTGTATCCGTGAACTGTTGACCTACGAACCGGAGGGTCACGGCACCGATCTCAACGAACCCTTGCGCCTGCTGGGGTCGGTCCTCAAACGCAAGGCAACAGTTTTCCTGGTGTCCGATTTCTGGACAGGGGATTTTTCCACCAGCCTATCGGTTCTCGGCCGGCGTCACGATGTGGTTGCCGTTCGAATCCGTGACCCCAGGGAAATTTCCCTTCCCGCGGTTGGTCTGGTTCGCTGGGTCGATGCCGAGACGGGGCAGGAGATCCTGATCGACACCTCCGCCGCATCGACTGACCGCAGGCTGGCGGCCCGCGCCGGGTCCCACGACCGGGCCATGGAAAAAATGTGGGCCTCACGGGGAGTGGACCTGGTGGATATCGACGTCACCGGTTCCTATGTCGACCCATTGCGGAAGTTCTTCCTGGGTCGAGGAGGCCGTCGGGGCAGGAGGGTGCCACGTTGATGCGCCCGCGCTTCATGTTATTGGGATCACGACCGATTCCGACCCTGGCGGTTGGCTGGCTGGTCTTGTGTGCATGGTCGGTTTCCTGTCCGGGTCAGGTGGATCAAATGCCGCCGGGGATCCAACCCGGGATGCTGCAGTCCGGGCCGGCTCCCGCGGTTGTCGATACGGCCATGGCGATCCTGGAATTCCCTCCTTCGAAACCTGCTCCCGCTACTATCAGCACCGTTCAGGACACTGTTCTATTCGGGGATGTGTTTTACCTCATTCTTGATTTCGCCGGGCAGCAGGAGGGGCAAGCTGAAGGGTTTCCTGAAGCCCGGTTGTTCGTGGAAAATGATTGGCTGGTGCCGGTGCCCGTGGAAAAACGGGTCCTCCTGGATAGGCTTCTGGGTCGAAAGGCCAAATCCGCGCCCGAAATGAGCGACCTGCCTGACCTCGGAGATCAAACCCGTCTTGTCCAGTCATTCCGCGTGTACCGGACCAACCCTTTCCGCCTTCAGGTCGGGACCTTCGTGTCCCCTGTCATCCAGGTCAGGGCCAGGGTTGGGGGAACCGAAGAGATGATCGGCATCAGGGAGCCTCGTCCGGTCGGGTGGTCTCCACTGGCGGCCCTGGGCCTTCTGCTGTCCCTCCTGCTCGTTCTGTGGCTGTCCTGGTTGCTCTGGGATCGCCGCCGCCGTGGAGATGATCTTTCGGACAGGGATCTTCCTCCTCCCGCTTGGTTGGCCGCCGCGATCGAACTGCGGGACCTCCTGCATGAAGGTTCGTTGGGACGGGGCGATAGCCGGGTTTTCCTGGACGGATTGGCGGGAATATCCCGCCGTTTCGTGGCCGGTCGATATCGGATCGCCGCCCAGGAAATGACAGGGCGGGAAATCATTGAGGCCTGTTCTGATCTGGGTCACCGGTCCACCCAAACAGGGATCTTTGCCCGGATGATCGATTCGGTGGACCACAGCCGTTACAATCCCGAAGCTGCAGGGGCCGGTTGGTGCAGGGATCAGGCGGTTCTTCTGTATGACCAGATGGCCGCGGTGCGCATCCTGCCCAGGTATTCCGAGGTTTCGGCCGATCTGCGCAGCCAAGGGGACAAAGCCTGGTCCGACCTGAAACGTGAGCTGGTTTCCGGTCCCGGTCGGTTGCGGGGTTCGACTGTCGTATCATCGGGACGGGAGACGTGATGGAGTTCGCCCGCCCTCTGCTTCTGCTGTTGGTGCCCCTGGCGGGTGCCGTGCTGTGGGCGCGCCTCAAACGGGGTGGAGATCCGGCCGCCCTGAGGCATCCCCGTTTGGTATTGTTGGGCCGGCAGAGTACCGGAATCCGGGCTCGCCTGGGGGGTGCCCTGCCCGTGCTGTCGGGTTTCGGTCTCATCCTCCTGATCATTGCCGCGGCTGGGCCCCGCGTGGCGCACCGCAGCGAGCAGGTCGAGGGCGAGGGAATCGACATCATCCTGGCCCTGGATATCAGCGGCAGCATGAAAGCCCTGGATTTTCATCCCCTGGACCGCCTGGGATCCGCCAAGCAGGTGATTCGTGGTTTTATCGATGGGCGTCACAACGATCGCATAGGCCTGGTCGTGTTCGCGGCCCGGGCCTTCACCCAGTGCCCCTTGACGGTGGACCATCCCGTCCTGCAGGGTTTCCTGGACGAGATCGAAGTGGGTCTGATCGATGATGGGACGGCCATCGG
>JAGLCY010000387.1 GCA_023270185.1 Candidatus Krumholzibacteriia bacterium
TGCTGACCGACGGGGTGAACAACGTGCATACGCTCGAACCGGAAACCGCTGCCAAGTTGGCCCAATCGCTGGATGTGCGGGTCTACACCGTGGCCATCGGTCGCCAAGGAATGGTGCCCTTTCCCGTGGATGATCCCGTCTTCGGCCGGCGCACCCGCCAAAGGGAAAACAAAATCGATCTGGAGTTGTTGACAAAGATTGCCGACCTGACCGGCGGCGCCATGTTCCAGGCCACCAATCCGGAGGCGTTGCAGGAAATTTTCCGGACAATCGACGGGCTCGAAACGGCGCGTTACGAAACGACCATCAGCACCTGGTACCGGGAAAGGATGGTCTGGTTCGCCCTGCCGGCCCTGATCCTTTTCATGCTGGAAGGGATCCTGTCTGCCACCTGGCTGAGGCGGGTGCCATGAAGTTTGCCCAGGAAGTATGGCTCTGGTTGGTTCCGCTGCTGCCGGTCCTGTGGCTGTTGGTGCGATCCGCCGACCGGAAGGCGGCCGGACGGATGCGCATCCTTCTGGGTGAACATGCCGGGCGGCATGTCGAGGGCGCCAATCCCCGCTTGCGTTCCTGGCGGCGGTTCCTGTGGTTCGCGGGCCTGTTCTGGCTTCTGATGGCACTGGCCAGGCCCCAGTGGGGAGCCAGCGAAGTGACGGTGACACAACAGGGATCAGATATCGTGGTGGCCTTGGATATTTCCAATTCCATGTTGGCGAAGGATGTTCCTCCCAACCGGATGGAGCGGGCCAAGACGGAACTGGGTAGTTTCCTGGGTCGTCTTGAGGACAGCCGCATCGGTCTGGTGTTTTTCGCCGGCGCGGCTTTTGTGCAGTGCCCTTTGACACTCGATTACGGAACTGCTGGAATTTTTCTCAAAATGGCGGGCCCGGACATGATGTCCGAACAGGGAACGGCCATCGCTGCGGCCCTGAAGACCAGTCGTGAACTTCTGGCCAAGGGCCGGGAGGGAACCGGAGGGGGAACCTTCCAGGCCATCCTCTTAGTCACCGACGGCGAGGATCTTGAAGGAGAATGGGAAAAAGAGGCCGATGCCTGCCAAAAGGAAGGCATCAGGGTCATTCCCGTGGGGGTGGGTGAGGAAAGCGGAGGGCTGATACCAACCCAGGATGCGAGGGGGCGCGCGGCTGGTTTCATGAAGGATGAAGAGGGCAAGGTAGTGATGACTCGCCTGGACATGGCCTCCCTGGGAAGGCTGGCCGCGATAGGGGGCGGCAGTCCTTTCCGCCTGGGGGTCGATGGGTTGGCCGGTGACAGGCTCTTCGCCGAGTTGAAGAGGTTGGGCCGGCGGGATCTCGAGGAGCGGAGGGTGTCGGCCTACCAGGAACGCTTCATCCTGCCCCTGATGCTTGCCCTGTTGAGTTTTGCCGTGCGCATGCTTCTGCGTCCGAGGGGCGCCGGGACCGGACGCTCAACCGGGCGCCCGGGAGTCCGGATGTTGGCGGCCCTGGGACTTCTGCTCGGGTTGGCCGCCTCCGATGGGGCCGTGGCTGGGTCGATCGTACCCGGACAGGATGGACTGGCCCGGGGACGGGAAAAATATCTCGCGGGAGAATTCGATGAAGCCTTGAGTGATTTCGAATCCGCCCTCGTCCAGGATCCCGAAGATCCCGTGGTAACTCTCGCGGTGGGCGAAACTCTTTTCAGGCTGGAACGTTACGAAGAAGCCCTGGCGGAGTTCGAACGGACCCTGTCCCTGACCGATGACAAGGAATTGAAAGCCGAGGCTCTCTACAACGCGGGCACAACCCTGTTGGCTGCGGGGGATCCCGGCAAGGCCGCCGAAAAACTACTTGGTTCCCTGGCCTTGGACGAGAGCCAGGGTGATGCGCTTTACAACCTGGAGGTTGCGTTGAAGCGCCTGCAGGAACAGCAACAGCAGGAGCAACAGGAACAGGAAAAAGACGAGCAGGATAAGGACGACGAGGAAAAGGACGAAGAGGAAAAACAGGACGAGAAGGAACAGGACCAGCAGGACCAGGAACAACAGGACCAGGAACAACAGGACCAGGAACAAAAGGACCAGGAACAAAAGGACCAGGAACAACAGCAGCAGCAGGAACAGCAGCAGCAGGAACAATCTGATCAACCTGAAGACCAGCAGGAACCCACGGAACCCGACCCTGAGGAACTGACCCAGGAGCAGGCTCTTCAGATTCTCAAGGCCCTGGACCGGGACGAGGAAGAACTCAAGCGGTCCGTGCAGAAACGCCTCAAGGGCGGCAAGCCGAAAAGTGGAAAGAAATGGTGATCGCACCGATGCCGAAAATTCCAGATCCCCTTTTGCGGCCCGCGCAGCTGTTGATGTTCCTCATGGTCATGGCCACGGCTTTTCCGGTGGGTGCCCAGACGGATTTTGCCTGCCGAGCCGAGGTTAACCGAACCACCGTGCCGCGTGGCGGGAACATCATGCTCACCGTTTCAGCCGAGGGAGACGTCGGCTGGTCTGCGGATTTCATTCTACCTGATTTTCCGGGTGTCCGTGTCCAGAGCGGGGGCACCAATCAGAGCATGAGTGTGGTCAACGGGAAAGCGCGAACTTCAGTTTCCCGTACCTGGTATCTGATCGTGGAGACGGAACATGATTTCACCATCGATCCTGTGCGCATCGCTTCCCCCACGGGTGAATGCCGGACCAAGCCCATCCGCATCAAGGTCACCGCACCTTTGCCCCCAAAAACGATTCCGCCCACTGACACCGGCAATCGTGTCCAGGCGCCCCCCGGCAGTGGAGTGGGGGCTACGGGCAGTCAGTCCGGCCAGCCGGGCGATGACATCTTCCTGACCCTGGACGTCGACCACGAGGAAGCCTGGGTGGGACAGCAGATCATCCTCACTTTTCGCTGGTGGTACTTGAGTCGGCCCTGGAACAATCCAAAATACCAGAAGCCCCGTACGGAGGGTTTTTGGCGAGAGGATCTGGGCGTTGAAAAAAACTACCGCATGGCGGTCAAGGGCCGGGCCTACAACGTAACCGAACTCCGCTACTCCCTGTTCCCCACCCGCAGCGGTGAATTGATCGTGGAACCGGCCGAACTTTCCTTCCCTGAAGGAGTGTTTGACCGTTTCTTCAACTCGCGTCGTTCGCATCGTGGCCCCAATGTCATGAAAACAAGGTCTTTGGTCATCAAGGTCAATGAACTTCCTGTGCCCAGGCCCAAGGGGTTTTCCGGAATCGTTGCTTCCCGTC
>JAGLCY010000388.1 GCA_023270185.1 Candidatus Krumholzibacteriia bacterium
CTCACCTCGACAGTCGTGGTTCCCACCAAAACCGGGAGTCCCAGGGTGTGCAGGCGGTTCACCTCATTCACGATGGCCTTGTACTTGGCCTTCTTGGACTTGTAGATCACATCGTCGTTGTCGATCCGGGCGATGGGACGGTTCGTGGGGATCACGACCACATCCAATTTGTAGATGCCGTTGAATTCCGCCTCTTCGGTTTCGGCGGTACCTGTCATGCCCGAGAGCTTGGCATACTTGCGGAAGAAATTCTGAACCGTGACCGTGGCCAGGGTCTGGGTTTCCTTCTGGACGGTGACGCTTTCCTTCGCTTCCAGGGCCTGGTGCAAACCGTCACTGAACCGGCGGCCGGGTTGCAGGCGGCCGGTAAAGCTGTCCACGATGACGACTTTGCCTTCCTGCATGACATACTCGACATCTTTTTCATATAACGAATAGGCCCGGAGCAGCTGATCCACGTTGCTGATGCGCTCGTTCTTGAGGGCGTATTTCTTTTCAACCGTGGCAAGGCGTTTGGATTTTTCGGCAACATCCAGCGATTCGTCGTCCTGGATTTCCCCGGCCGAAACCGCCAGATCCGGCAGCACGAAAAATTCCGTTTCATTGCCCGCGAAAATTTCCCGGCCTTTTTCGGTCAGATCGACGTGGTGGTTCTTTTCCTCGACCACATAGAGCAGATCCTCGTCGGCCTCCCACATGGCCTTGTCCCGCATGAAAGCCTCTTCGGTGCGCTGGACGGTTTCCAGCACGCCTGGAATCTGGGCCAGCTTGCGGTAGCGGGGATTCTTCGGAGCCCCGCGGCTGATGCGCAAAAGTTTAAGGGCCGTATCGTCGTTGATATCCACGTCCCCACCCTGCATGGCGGGCTTCAAGGCTCGTTCAACGTCACTCAGCCAGTTGTTGACCATTTTGAGCTGCTGCCGAACCACATTGTAGACGCGGGGATTGAGTTCCGTGAATTGATGGGTGGATTTATCCACCGCCCCGCTGATGATCAGGGGTGTGCGGGCTTCATCAACCAGAACGGAGTCGACCTCGTCAACGATGGCGAAGAAATAGTCCCGCTGAACCAGGTGGTCCGCCTGCACGACCATGTTGTCACGCAGATAGTCGAAACCGAATTCGTTGTTGGTGCCATATGTGATGTCGCAATTGTAGGCTTCACGACGTTCCTCGGGAGTCATCTGGCCGAGGATATAACCCACGCGGCAGCCCAGGAACTCCAGGACGCCACCCATCCACTGGGCGTCGCGCTGGGCCAGGTAGTCGTTGACGGTTACCAGATGGGCGCCACGACCGGGAATGGAATTCAGGTACAGGGGAAAGAGGGCCACCAGGGTCTTGCCCTCCCCCGTGGCCATTTCGGCAATTTTGCCCTGATGAAGGACGATTCCGCCCATAAGTTGCACATCGTAGGGAATCATGTCCCAAACCTGGTCCTGGCCCCAGACAACCCAGGATGCCTTGCGTTCAGTCAAGCGTCGGCAACCTTCCCAGACGACCCCGTAGGCTTCGACCAGCAGGTCGTCCAGCGACTCCCCCTCTTCATGGCGACGGCTGAATTCGTTACGCTTGGCCCGGAGGTCTTCGTCACTCAGTGAAAGATATTGTTCCCGGTTTTCCTTGATCAGGTCAACCGTGGGTTGCAGGCGGGAGACGTCCTTGTCACGCTTGCTTAAAATTTTTGCAATCCAGCCTGTGAGGCCCGTGGCCATTACCATGCTCCGTTCATGAGATTTCGCACCCTGAATCTATTCGGGGAATTCCGCGCGAATGATCCAATCGTAAATTTCGCGGTCGATCAAGACCTTTTCCACATAATGCCGGGTTTCAGGATAACCGATCCAGGCCAGGTAGATATCCCGCTGCGGGGAACCACCCAACTGTTTTTCCCAGCGCGAGGCGGCCCTGGGCCCCGCATTGTAGGCGGCAACCGCCAGATAGGGATTCCCCTTGTAACGCCGACTGTTTTCCCGCAACAACCCGTCTCCATGACGAATGGAAACCCCTGGGTTTCTCCAGTTGGCCTCACCGGGCAGAGCGCCGCGATCCTCATAGTGGAAGGGCATGATCTGCATCCAGCCCAGGGCGCCGGCCCTCGACCGGACCGAAGGTTCGAAAAGGGACTCATTGCGGGCCACGGCCAGCAGCAGGGCCGGATCACTGTCGGCCTCGTTGATGGCCATGAAAATGGCGCCTGTGCCCGGGAGGGGGTAAAGGAAACGTCTTTTTTCCTCAGGAGTCAAACCCCGCCCATCGAGTTCCGTCGCCACGGCAAGGATTCCACGCATATCCCCCAAGGCCAGGGCGAATCCCAAAAGGGCGTGACGATCCAGTTCGCTGCCTCGCAGAGAAGGCAGTACTACTGGTACGATGGAAGGTTCCGGGAGTGATTTCGCCTCAGTAAACAGTCCGATATCGTGGTCAAAAGCCTGAGCGAGAATTTGATCGAAAACCGGTGTGTCCCCCAGGCGACGGGCAATGACGCCAAGGGCAGCGGACTCAACCAGAATGGGATCCGTAAGTTTCTGCATGGCCAAAAGGGCATCCCGATAGAGGATTGCCCGCTTCCGCTTGAGACCCGAAACCGCATCCGGGTTGGCCAGGGTTATACCCCAGGCTGCCCACAGTTCCCAAAGGGATTGGGCGGCTGCCAGGTTGAACTGCTCCTGTCGCGCTCCTTCAACGGGACCCAGATCAGGGGCCTGGCCGGTCTCGATCAACTGCCGAGCCTGTTCAGGAAGATCTTCGCCGAGGACAAAAGGGGTGGCGGTCCCAGGGTCGAGGAGTTCGGTCCAGTGACCTGTTTCCCGACCAAAGGCCTCCCGGTCACCATCCTTGAAGTTTTCCAAACCAAGATCCCTTAGATTCCTGGCGGTGGACACGTCTCCCTGGGCCAGAGCCAGGACAAGGGCCTGTTCGTTCCACTGGCGCAAACGTCGCCGAGTGGAGTTGTGCCCATGGCCAAGGGAAGCCAGTTCCAGGGCCTGGTCCAGATCGTCCAGCCCCTTTTCCCATTGTCCTTTCAGAAGACGCAGTTCCGAAGCCCTCCGCCAGACATCCATGCGCCAACCTGAACGAATGTCGGAACGAGTGGCCAACTTTTCGTAGACAGCCGGGTCACCACCGGACTGCAGACGCCTGCCCCTGATCCAAAGACCCTGAAGGGAATTGTCCTTCGGTGGATCGGGATATTTCAGAAAATGGCTGTCCCGTTCGGCGCCCTTGAACATGACGGCCCCGAGGCCGCACTTGAATTCCAGGGATAAACCGGATTGGTACAATTCGTCCGGCGTCAAATACGAACGGGAAATTCTTGCTATATGTCGTCCCCACTTTTCCGTGGCCATGGCCTGGGACAAGGGCTCGACGCCGATGTCACGGCAGTGGGCGATCCACAAAGACCACGCATTTCCAGTGTCGAACGGACCCAACG
>JAGLCY010000389.1 GCA_023270185.1 Candidatus Krumholzibacteriia bacterium
ATTTTCTTACATGACCGAGTCCTGCTATATTTCCAGATCAGGTCCAGCACCGCCTGTCTTCAATCCACCAGACAAACCACGAAGAATGGAGAACATGACATGAGCAATCCCGGACCTCAGTTGATTCTCGGTCCCATGCGTCCACCCTTCCTGCTGCTGGCGGTTGTCTGCGTGTTGCTGGGCATCGCTACTGCCTATTACCAGAACGGTGACCTTGACGTGCTCTATCTGTTGCTGGCGTTGGTAGGCGGACTGGGGGCCCACATCGCGGTCAACGCCCTGAACGAGTACGACGACTTCCGCAGCGGCCTGGATCTGAAGACCGAGCGCACCCCCTTCAGCGGCGGCAGCGGAGTCCTGCCCGCCAACCCGAACAAGGCGCGCTACGGGCTGGTGATCGGTCTGGTGGCCATGGCCGTCACGATTGCCATCGGCGTCTTTTTCATGATCGTCCATGGCTGGTTGATCCTGCCCCTGGGCCTGCTGGGACTGCTGGTCGTGGTCACCTACACGCGCTGGCTCACCCACAGTCCGGTGCTATGTCTGGTGTCCCCCGGCATCGGCTTCGCGCTCATGAGCCTTGGCACCCACTTTGTACTCACCGGAACGTACACCTGGACGGCAGCGACCGCGTCGCTGGTTCCGTTCTTCCTGGCGAGCGACCTGCTGCTGCTGAACCAGTTGCCCGATCTGGAGGCCGACGCCACCGTGGGCCGAAAACATCTGATGATCGTCCACGGACGCCGCGCCGGCTTGACGGTCTACGGACTCTTCCTGATTGCGACGTACGTGACCGTCGTGGGCGGCTGGGCGGTGGGTGTGTTGCCGATGTGGTCGCTGCTTGCCTTGCTGACAGTGATAATCGCCGTGCCGACCTACCGGGGATCCGTCGCCCACGCCGGGGACATCCCCGCTCTCATCCCCTACCTGGGCCGCAACGTGGTGCTGACACTGGTTACGCCGGTGTTGTTGGCCGTAGGATTGTTCATCGCGTAGTGGATCCACCGGCACCGGTGGGAATCAGATTGAATTTCGCCGAATGACATTGGCCAAACAGAAAACCGAAAGATAAGAATGCGTAATCCCGCCATGAACACCAGAGGACTTCTGACCCTCATTTTGGCCGCCACCTGCGCCCTTGTGTTTGGCCCGACCGCCAGTGCCGCCGACTATTTTGTTTCCACCACGGGCAGCGATGCCGCCAACGGCAGCCAAAACGCGCCTTTCAGAACCGTGATCCGTGCTCTCAATGCCATGGACCCGGGGGATTTCACCTACATCATGCCCGGGGATTATTCCAACGGAAGTCGTTTGACCATTGAAGGCTTCCATGGTGTGGAAGGCAACCTGTTGCATCTTTTCGCCTTCGACAACACCCGGAAACCCCTCTTCAGGTCGGGGATCATGATTCACAATACGTCGTTTGTTCATTTTAAGGGTTTTGATATTTCTGAAATCATGATCCAGGTCGATGGTGTGGATACGCATCACAATACGTTTGAAAATTTTGATGTTCACCATGTGCCCGACGCCATGGGCATGTCTTTGCAAAACAGCGCCAACAACAACCGCGTCATCAACTCCGACTTTCATCACAATGTGCTGTTCGGGGACTCCAACGCCGACGGCCTGGCGCTGTGGGGTGTTTCCGGTGGTACGAATGGTCCCTACGACAATTACGTTTACGGCTGCAGGGCGTATTTCAACAACGACGACGGCTTTGATACCTGGTGGTCGAACGGGGAAAACGTTTTTGAAAACTGCTGGTCCTACGGCAACGGCAAGGACGATGGCTTCAACGACATCCTTGGTGACGGGAACGGATACAAGCTCGGCCAGGGCAGCAACAACCACCCCAGGCTCATCAACTGTCTCGCCTGGAAAAACAAGACCAGGGGCTTTGACGAGAACGGAAACCAGGCCGGGGGTATCACCATTTATAATTCAACGGGTTGGGATAACGACGTTCGAAATTTCGGATTCTTTTCGGCCCCCAACACCGATGTCATCAAGAACTGCGTCTCCTTTGCGGGCGGAGGCGCCCAAACACCTCCTGAATATGCCACGGCGGAGTACAACAACTGGGACCTTGGCATCACGGCTGATGCCGA
>JAGLCY010000039.1 GCA_023270185.1 Candidatus Krumholzibacteriia bacterium
AAACCCAGGCGCGAACCGGATGGTGGTTGCGTTGGGGGTTTGTCCGGGGTGGTTTCCGCTGGTGGGGTCTGGGCGACCTCAACGGGCGCTTCGGTTCGCATCACCCGTTTGGCGCATCCGGTCAGGGACATTCCCGCCAGCACGACAGCCAACGAACCCAGACATACCAATCCGAAGATGTTCTTTTTTCCCGCCACGGATTCCGTTCCTGTTTTGGGCCGATAATCAAAGGGTGTACACACCCACCCGGACCCGGGTTGTCAGAAATCTGGCCCCGGGACGACCCCCATGCTAGTTTAAACGGACCATGAATGACAAGCAGACAGACAAATCAGTTGAACAGCCGCGTCAGCCCGATGAATCCGGGATGATCGAGGTCACCATCGAAAAACTGGTCACCGGCGGGGACGGACTGGCCCGCCACGAAGGCCAGGCCGTGTTCGTGCCCCTGACCGTGCCACAGGACCGTGTGCGCGTCGCGGTGCAGGAACGCCGCAAGGGTTTCGTGCGCGCCACGGTGGAAGAGATCCTGGAACCCGGACCCGGACGCCAGGATCCGCCCTGCCCCCATTACGGACAATGTGGTGGGTGTGATCTGCAACATCTGGATCCCGAGCACCAGCGGCAG
Organism: Candidatus Krumholzibacteriia bacterium; assembly: GCA_023270185.1. Lineage (GTDB taxonomy): Bacteria > Krumholzibacteriota > Krumholzibacteriia > LZORAL124-64-63 > LZORAL124-64-63 > JAGLCY01. Next base: position 629 of record JAGLCY010000039.1, read on the forward strand.
GCCAAAGCCGACATCGTCGCCGACTGCTTCAAGCGCGTGGGCAAGATGGATGTTTCCGAACTGCTGACCGGCCCGACCGCCGCCGAGGACCTGGGTTATCGAAATCGTATCCGCGTGTTCTCCAATCCCGTCAATCATTACGGTCTGATGCGCCGCGGCACCCACGAAGTCGTGCCCCTGGACAGCTGTGCCCTGATGCCCGAACAGTTCAACCGGGATATCCTGAACTGGCTGCGCATGCTGCCCCCCGCCGAACAGATTGTGGTCAGGATGGACGGCCGCGGCGGCTGGCTGGTCTCTGTCTTCGGTTCCCCCAAACGCATGAAGGTGATGCGAAAAGTCATTGGCGCCCTGCCCGAAGGCGAACCCCCGGCTCCCGGTTGCCAAGGGTTGCTGTTCAACAACCTGCCGCTTTGGGGCCGCGATTATCTGATCCACGAGATCGCCGGGCACAAATACCGTGTGAGCGCCAAAAGTTTTTTCCAGGGAAACCATACGGCGACCGAAGAAGCGCTGGCCGTGATCCGCGAATGGATCACCGAACTGAAAGACGACGGCAGCCTGGGAGTGATGCTGGGTGATTTGTTTTGCGGCGTCGGCCTGTTCAGCCTGGCACTGGCCGATCTGTTCGAAAAAGTGGTGGCTATCGACAGCGACGCCAATGGTTGCCGCGACGCCAAAAACAATATCAAGCACAGCGAGGCCGCCCGGGACAAGGCAAGGGTCTTCACCGGCCGCCTGGCCAAGATCCTGGCCCAGCCCGACCTCGCTCCGCCCGTCATGTGGAACGCGAGTTTCTGCATCGTCGATCCCCCGCGCGCCGGCCTGGGCAAGGACGGCGTCCAGACCCTGCTCGAGGTCCGGCCCCGCCATCTATTGTACATGAGCTGCGATCCGGCCACCCTGGCCCGCGACGCGGCAGCCTTTGTCGAGGCGGGATACGAGGCCAGGAAGCTGCGGGTGCTGGATATGTTCCCGCAGACATCACATATCGAGACGATGCTTCTGCTGGTAAAAAAAGACGGCTGATCCGGGCCCACGACTTCCCTGACGATCACCTTGCCCGATTTTGATCAACCATACCGCGCGCCCCTGCCAGCAGGGGTGCGGGTTATAATTCCTCATCTGATTTTGGCTTTCACCCCGCGGCGTTCTTATCATTGTCTTTGAATTTTAAACGATCGAGACACATGATGGCCCGAACCTCATCCCCCAACCCATGGACTGACAAAAATAGTGAGCGAAAACACTCCCCAAACCATCGAAACCGACCAGGGTGTCCCCAGCTTGGACAACGTGGTCGTGGTTCTGAGCCGCACCACCGAGCCGATGAACATCGGCGCGGCCTGCCGGGCCATGAAAACCATGGGGCTGAAGCACCTGAGGCTGATCGACCCGCTGAATCCCAAGGGACGCAGCGCCCGCGCGTTGGCCCATGGGGCCGAAGACATCCTGGAAAACGCGGTGGTCGTGGACACGCTCAACGAAGCGATCAGCGACGCGGTCGTGGTCACCGGCACAACCGCCCGCATGCGGCAGCTGAGAAAACGCGCCCTTTTGACTCCCGCGAACCTGGCCGATCACGTTGCCGACCATAGCCGCTCCGGCAAGGTCGTCGTCATGTTCGGGACCGAACGCACGGGCCTGACCAGTGACGAGGCGGACATCTGCCGCTATCTGTCCACGGTCGACACCGCGCCCGAGCACCCCTCGCTCAACCTGGCCCAGGCGGTGATGCTGTACAGTTGGGAAATCCGGCAGGCCATGCAGCGGGCGGGCGCACCGGGAAGCACCGGGCAACCCCGCAATTCGCCGGCGACGGGACCCGGCGTTCGCCGACCTGAAATGCGTGTGCGCCATCCCCATCGCACCACCAGGATGCCCACCCAGGTCGAGTTGGACAACACTTACGCCCACATCGCCCACACCATGAAAGCGGTGGATTACACCGAGGCCGAAACGATCAAGTTCATGACCTATTGGCGGCAGCTTCATATGCGGGCCGGGATCGTCAACTGGGAGACGCACATCTATCACATGTTCTGTCGTAGAATTTTGAGAAAGCTGGATGTGCCGAAGTTTCCCGGTCTGCCGGACGCGCCGGACGATGCCAAGGATTCAGCCGACATATAAAAAGACCCGGACTGCCGCAAAGCAATCCGGGTCTTGGGCCCAATCCCCTGGGCGATTCGATCTCAGCTGATGCCGATGGCTCCGATGGCCTCGAACACGGCGTGATATTCCATCTCGAGGTGCGCGATGTTGGCCCGGACCGTAGGCAGGTCATCTTCCTTGGCCAGCATCTCGAACTCCCTGCAGACCATGGCCAGCCGCGGCGCCCCGTAGGTCGCGCAGGCACCCTTGAAGCTGTGGGCATCCCTGGCCACCTTTTCACAATCGCCATTGGCGATGGCCTCTTTCATGGCCTTGTAAAGCGGCGGCGCGTGGTCCAGGAACAAGTCACGCAGTTCGCGCAGTATTTCCTCATCCCCACCGAATTCGGCCATTAGACGCGATTCGTCTATGACTGGCATTTCGGACCCCGGAAGGTTCAATTCCTTACTCACGGCGGTTCCTCTCGGTTTGGCGAATCCCTATTTCCACTCTCAAATTTCGACCGGAGACCGGGGGTCTTGATCAATCTTTTCAAAATATCTTGACCTATTCCGTTTTGGACGGAAAACTCTGCCCTGAATCGCCCAAACGGCGGGAAAAGGACTTTCCGTCGGTAAATCCGGCCGTGTCTGGCGGCCATAAGGAGATTAAAATGAAGAAGCTTCTGTTGATCGTCCTGACAGGCCTCTTGATCACCGGCGCCACCGCGCCCGCCCTGGCTCTTGGCCCCCTGGATATCGAAGCCGAGTTGCCTGTCTATACCAAATACGTCTGGCGAGGCATGAACCTCGTGGACGACGCGGTCCTGCAGCCCAGCCTCGAAGTCGGCCTGTTCGGTTTCGAATTGGCCGTCTGGGGCAATATGTACCTGACGGACATCGCGAACGAATCGGGGCAATTCGGTGAGGTCGACTACACAATCGGCTATGAGCTGGAACTGGCCCTGTTCGAGCTGGAAGCGGGATTCATATTCTACACCTACCC
>JAGLCY010000390.1 GCA_023270185.1 Candidatus Krumholzibacteriia bacterium
GACCGACCCTTGAAGATGTCTGGGCCGGCCGCTGCTCCAAGGATGACCTTCAGTGGCACGGCTTTTTGAACAGGGCTGAACTGAGACTGCTCCAGGAATCCGGCGTCATGGTCATCGCCTCCCACTCCATGACCCACACCTGGTATCCCACTGGGCCGGAAGTCGTGGATTCCCACCGCCCCGATCTGTCCACTCCCTGGTTGGCCTGGAATGCCCGACCTAAACGAAAATTCGCCTACCTCACCGAGGACCAGGCGGAATTTGTACCCTTCGGAACTCCTATACACCAGCATGGGCGGGCACTCGGGATTCGTCGCTTTTTTCCAGACACGACCGAAGGCCGATACGAAACCGATGAGGAAATGAAGGAGCGGTTCCGCCACGAAATCTTCGAAAGCCGAAGGATCCTGCAGGAACTGACTGACAGTGAAGTGTCCCATTTCTGCTGGCCCGGTGGAGCCTACTGCAATGAGAGTTGGCCCCTGGCCGAAGAGGCTGGCTACGCGACCATCTGCGTTGCTCGCAAGGACTTGCCGAGGTGGCAGAGCGATGACCCCCGCCTCGTGCGCCGTATCGGCTGCGCCAATATCGTCACTACCGTGGGTGGAGCCTACTGGACCCGCGATCCGATGCATCTATTGCTGGCCTGCGAAGTGGAGTTGGGCCATTCCTGGAAAAGATGGCCTCTGAGATTGAGAAAGCTTGCTGCTGCGGCCAAGGCGGGATTCTCGCCCGTTAAGAGTTAAGACCCTCGCGATAGATTTTCTCTATTTTTTCCGCCACCGAGTCGATGCTGTAGTCGGCAATCGCCCGTTCGCGGGCCGCCCCCCCCAACCGACTGGCGAGTTCCCGGTTTTCCAACAAACGAAGGATGCTGTCCGCCAAAGCCCGGGGATCGTTTTCCGGGACCAGAAGAGCGCTCACTTCGTTTTCCACCGCGTCGGGAATCCCACCGACCATTGTGGCAGCGATTGACTTCCCCGCCACCATCGCTTCCAGCAGCGCCACCGGCAACCCTTCCCGGATACTGCTCATCACCCACACATCCATGGCTTCCAACAGGTCGCTGATATCTGTGCGCCGACCCGCGAAAGTTATATGGGATTCCTGCCCCATGGCCTTGGCCTTATCCATGACCGCCTGGCGATCCGGACCATCACCTATCTGTAACCAATGCAAATCGGGAAGGGTTTTACGGGCCAGAGCCAGGGCCTCTACAAACACAGGGTAGGCCTTTGCCTCGATCATCCGCCCCACCGAACCGATGACCGGTTGGTTTTCGCTCAGTCCAAATTCACTTCTGACCTTCGACCGGACAGCTGGACCCCCTACCTGGGCAGGAATCGGAACCCCATTGGGAATCAATTGGATGCTCCCGGCCTTCACACCATCCCGTTTCATCCGGATCCGGCGAACATCCTCGGAAACGGCGATATGGCGAAAGGTTTTGCCGCTGAGCCAGCGGTCCAGGCGAATCTGCCACCACTTTTTCCAGGGTTCCTTACCGTGCTCCGTGGTCACCAGAACCGGGACACCCGCTTTCAGGCCGGCCAACCTGCCCCACATGGCCGCGGAAAACATATGGGTATGAATGACGGCGACTTTTTCCTGGCGGAACCAGCGGACCAGTTCGGAAAGGTCCCGAAAAAAGTTTCGGAGTCGGACCCTATGAACCTTGATGGGAATATCCATGGCGGCCACCAGGTCGGCCATGTCGCCCCGGTCGGTCAGGCACAGAACCGTGTGATGGAAATCGTTGCGGTCGGAAGCTTCGAGGTAGTTGATCAGCTGTTTTTCCGCGCCGCCGGTGCGCAGGGCGCCGATCACATGCACCACGTGCCAGGGAGGGTCAAATACCATCGTTGGGGTCGATCTGGGTGATCCGGTAAAAGGAAATGACACCTTCCTGCTTCAGCTTGAGGGCGTCGTGATAGGCATCCTGGGCATTGCCGTAGGGACCCAGATATACGCGGTACCAATCGGCCCCACGCACCTCTCTCTTCAGATAAACCGCCCCCTGACCCTTATCGCCAAATCGTTTGACCAGGGACTGCGCTCTTTCCGGAGTCCGGAAAGAACTGATATGGATGTAGATGTTTTCCGTAATGTCGTCGGCAACCACCTCGGCAGGAACACTGACCCGGGGTTCCGGTTTGGAAGTGGTAGCTGTGGTTGTGACCACATCTTGGGGATCGGGGCTCGTTTGTTCGGGAACCGTTGTTTCGGGAGCCGTTGTTTCGGGAACCGTTGTTTC
>JAGLCY010000391.1 GCA_023270185.1 Candidatus Krumholzibacteriia bacterium
TTTGTTTGCGGGATATGGGAATAACCATGCTGGTATATCCGCCAGGGTATGAAACACTGCCGGTGCGCATTTTTACACTTATGGCAAATGGATCGCCGCAGTTGATTGCCGCTCTTTGCATGATCATGATCATCACCACATTGCTGCCGCTGGGACTATTTTGGTTGCTGCCTCGCTTGTTGCCGGGAAAGGTGAGCGGATGAAAACCGTGACTATGGATTCAGTCTCCAAATCCTACAATGGTGAGAAGGTTTTGGATCAGGTGTCCCTGGAAATAGCGGAAGGGGAGCGCATTGTCCTTCTCGGCGCGTCAGGCTGTGGCAAGACCACGCTTCTGCGGTTGATTGCCGGGTTTATTGTACCGGATGTCGGCAGCATTTCCATCGCTGGAGAATTGGCCGCTCGGGATGGGCGCATTTTCAAGCAACCGGAGCAACGCAATCTCGGCATGGTGTTTCAGGATCTGGCTCTGTGGCCTCATCTCAGTGTTAAGGGAAATATCGACTTTGGTCTGAAAGCCAAGGGTTTGCCGAAGGCCGCGAGGGAAGAAAGGATCAAAGCGGTACTGGACCTGGTGGGCCTGACGGATTTCACCAACAAAAAACCAGGTGAACTCTCGGGTGGTCAACAGCAACGCGTGGCCCTGGCCAGGGTTTTGGTGCTTGAACCGGAAGTCATCCTGATGGATGAACCGCTTTCCAGTTTGGATGCGGAACTGAAGGTCCGGCTGTGGAAAGAAATCATTCAACTCCAGGAAAAGATTGGGTTTACTCTTTTGTATGTGACACATGATGAGAGGGAAGCCATCGAAATTGCCACCCGGGTGTTGAGGATTGAGAATGGACAGGTGGATTCTGGCGTTGGTCATTCTCCAAATCCTGGTTCTATTGGATGAACTTCACCCTGTTCCATATGTTATAATTGCTCTTCATCATGAAATCCTCAGTCTTCGTTTGGAGCACTGGATGCGCCTCCCGTTTCCGCACCTTTCCCTGGGGTTATTTGTCCTCCTCCTGACCCTGATTTCGCCCACGGTTGCGACCGCCGCCGTTTCCGCCGCGACGGTGACTTCATCGGGACAATTGCCGGGTGGTTACCCGACCGACGGCCAGATCGGGGATCTGATCCTGGCCAACGACGAAATCGTGATCATCATCAGCGCCATAGGGCACACGACCTACAGTGGGGAAAACGGGGGCACGGTCATCGATGCGGCCACGACCGCCGCGAATTCCGATGCCCTGGGAGAATTCTACACCTACTTCGACGATGACTGGCCCCGGCAGGCGGCCTACACCTCCTTGATCATCGTCGACGATGGAAGTGGGGGTGGTCCGGCCATCATCAGGGCTTCCGGCCATGACCTGAACGATGGGAACATGGCCGTGGTCACCGATTATTCCCTGGGCGAAGGCGACCGCCATTTGACAGCGACAACATGGGTAACAAGCAGCGGTGGCGCCGTGCTCAATTTCGAACTGGGCGATGCTTTCCATTGGGGTGGGTGCAGTAAGTACGCGCCAGGGTTCGGGTTTGCCGTTGAAGGCACCACCACCCAGGCCTGGATGGCCGGCCTTTCAGCGAACGTCTGTTATGCCTACGCGGGAATTTACGGGGATAATTGGGGTCCGAACGGGAGTTACTGGTCGGACCTGAGCGTGACCACTGAAGACATCGCCGCGGGCGCCACGGTCAGTTACACCCGGTATCTGGCGGTTGCCGCGGGTGACATTTCCGCCGCCGTGTCCATTCTGCACGAAGCCCTGGGTGAGGTTACCGGGACGGTTGTCTGCAACGTGTCTTCCCTGGCCGACGGCTCTCCGCTGCCCGGTTCCCCGGTCGATGTTTACGACGGCTCCGGCAATCCCTATTACGAGATGGTAACGGGCGCCACCGGTCAGGCTATTGGAACCCTGCCGACCGGGACCTGGCGACTCGTGGCGAGCGCTTCGGGTTACCTGTCGGTGGAAAACTGGGTGACGGTTTACGAGGG
>JAGLCY010000392.1 GCA_023270185.1 Candidatus Krumholzibacteriia bacterium
AGTATGCGTCCCGACCTTTTCAGGGACCAGATCCGCAAGGCCCGGACCCTGACCGACAAGGATTTCGGGGTCAACATCCCCTTGCTTTACCCTCACAGTCCGGAGTGCGTGGAAATTGCTTTGGCCGAAGGGGTTAAGATATTTTTCACTTCAGCCGGGTCGCCAAAAAAGGTGGCCGGTGCCCTCAAGGAAGCGGGATGCACCGTTGTCCATGTGGTGGCCAGCCCCGCCTTGGCGATAAAATGTCGGGACGCCGGATGTGACGCCATCGTCTGCGAGGGTTTCGAGGCCGGCGGGCACAACGGGCGCGAGGAGATCACCACCATGGTCCTGGTGCCCGAATGTGTGGCTGCCGTGGATATCCCGGTGATTGCCGCCGGCGGCATAGCCACCGGACAGCAGATGGCCGCCGCCCTGGCTCTGGGCGCCGACGGCGTTCAAATCGGTTCACGTTTCGCCGTTTCGGTGGAATCCAGTGGTCATGGACACTTCAAACAAGCGGTGGTCGATGCCGGTCCGGATGACACCCACCTGGTTCTCAAGACCCACGTGCCGGTGCGCTTGCTGAAAAATGCGTTTCGTGACAGGATCACCGCCCTGGAAACAGCGGGGACGGGCCGGGACGAGTTGGCAGCCGAACTCGGCACCGGCCGCGCTCGCCGTGGCATGCTCGAAGGCGATCTGGACGAGGGCGAGCTCGAAATCGGCCAGGTCTCGGGCCTGATCGACGACATTCCCACAGTGGCCGAGATCATGGACCGTCTGCGTGACGGGTATGATGAAGCCCTCGCAAAACTCCATCCCAACACCTGATTCCCGACTGGAGAACCGTTTGGACAACACAATGCCCGAAACCAAAGTATCGATCTGGCGACAATTCCCATCGTCATTCTGGGCCGCCAATGTCATGGAAATTTTCGAGCGGATGGGCTGGTACGGTTTCTACGCCGTCAGCAGCCTGTATCTGACCGGAGCGGTGACCGACGGCGGGCTGGGGCTGTCGAGCGAGGACCGCGGGGTCATCCAGGGCCTGGCCACGTTTTTCCTCTACTTGTTCCCAGCCGTATTCGGCGCCCTGGCCGACCGTTACGGTTTTAAGCGGATGTTCCTGTCATCCTGCGTGGTGATGATCCCCGGCTACATGATGCTGGGCATCCCCGACGGTTTCTGGGGATTTCTGGCGGTCTATTTCCTGGTCGCCATCGGACATGGCATGTTCAAACCCGTGGTGATTTCGACGGTGGCCAAGAGCACCAACGAAAAAACCGGCAGCATGGGTTTTGGAATCTTCTACATGATGGTGAACATCGGCGGGTTCCTGGGTCCGATCGTGGCCGGCATCGTCCGCGGTTGGGATTGGCAGTACGTCTTCTATTGCTCGGCCGGCTGGATTCTTCTGATGGGCGTGTTCGCCTTGTTCGTATACAAGGAACCGCCGCGTGACGAGGAGGCAGAGTCAAAACGTGCCCTGAGCGAGGTTTTCAAGAGCATGATCGGCGTGGTGGGCAACGGACGGTTTTTCCTGCTCATCGTGGGGCTGCTGTTCCTGCTGGTCATGGGATCGAAATGGCTGGAGCCCCAGGTCTATCTGCCAGCGGCTGCCGGATGGCTGATCATCAACTTCATCTGGGATTTTGCCGTCCGTGGTTCTGCTGGATCGCCAAACTCAACGCGTTTGTGGCTTCTTGAACCCATGAAGGTCGGCGAGGGCCGGTACCTGGTTTTCCTGTTCCTGATGGCCTTTTTCTGGACCAGTTTCAACCAGATCTTCATGACCCTGCCCGAATACATTCGGGATTACGCCGATACCAGTGATCTGATCCACAGCTTTGGTCCAATCGCCGGTTGGGTAACCGGCGTGGCCCAGTCCATGGGCATGGACACAACCGAGTGGGGCCGCGCCGTGCTGGAGCACGGTCAGGTCAAGCCGGAGCATCTGATCAACCTCAACGCCTTGGGGATCATCGTGGGTCAGGTGGCCATCGCCTACTCGGTGCGTAAACTCGCCCCGCTGACCTGCATCATTCTGGGCAGCTTCATCACGGTCCTCAGTTTCCTGCTCTACATGGTCGGTCAGGGCGGTTGGATCATTGTCATCGCCGTGTTGGTGTTTTCGATCGGCGAGATGTTGGCCAGTCCCCGCTCAAAAGAATACGCCGGCAATATCGCGCCGCCGAACAAGGTGGGCATGTACATGGGCTATTTCTACTGGTGCGTGGCGCTGGGCAACCTGTTCGGTGGGTTGCTGAGTGGTGGTCTGTACCAACACTTCGGTCCGGTCGAGCGCGGAGGCGTGGACAACACCAACGCCATGTGGTTGATCTTCGCCGCGCTGGCCATGGTTTCGGTGATACTGCTTTCGTTCTATGACAAATGGATCAAGGCACACCCGCGGGATTGAGGTTGTCGTGGCGCTGGTTGATCGAAATATCGAACCGGTTCGGGTGACAACCGCTGAGTTGGCCGCTCATCTTGGCCGGTTGTGTCCCGGAAACGCCATTGACCTGGCCGGGGTGGTGGCCCTTCCCTGCAAGCTTCCGCACGCGGACCGCTGGTTCGATTGGTTGGCGGCCGGGCGGCACGCG
>JAGLCY010000393.1 GCA_023270185.1 Candidatus Krumholzibacteriia bacterium
CGTTTCGACAAGATGATGGGTTGAGACCTGACTGTTTATCACCATCCCCTGTCGGGGAATTGAAAAGGAAATTGATTTGCACTCGGAGGATCGTTTCGCTTTCACCCTGCCTTCCCTGTTGAACATCCTGTTCCGGGGACGGTGGATCATCGCGGTGTGCACCGTCCTGGGCCTGATCGCGGGCATCGGCTACGGGATCGTGGTCAAGCCGTTGTACCGGTCCTCGGTGCAGATCAGGCCGGGCATTGTCGCCTACACGGAAAACGGAGGGCCCCTGCGCGGTGGGATTCGCGAGGACATCGTCAATTTCTTCCAGTCCTCTCTGTATTGGCAGGATATGCGGGCAGAATCCCGGTTTGATGATCTGAAGACCCCGCCGGTCATTCTTGCTCAGTTCGTACCCAGCGCGATCCAGTTCATGGCCGGAGGTGAAGTCATCACCCTGATCAACCTGTCCACCGACCCCGAGCGGGCGATGTCCATCCTCGAATGCGCTGTCAAGTCGTTCAACCACCAAGGCTTTGCCGATTCACTCAGCAGCGACATCCATCTCACCCGGAAGGGTATCGAGGTCAGGATGGAGGGGATCGCCCAGGACATCGAACTGGTGGAATCCAAGGAGAACAAGGTCGTCCTGGAAATCAAACAGGTCCAGGGTGAGTTGAAGTTGATCGATTACGAACATCAGAAACTGGAGTTGGACCTTAAGATCCTGGCTGAAGAAAACGCCCGGCTTGCGCGAACGGCCGAAATCACTCTGGATGAGGTGGATCTGGTCAGGGAACGCCTGGTGGAAGCCGAGAAGATTCTGGCTTTCGCCCTGAAGGCCGAGCAGGACACGACCGCCGGGTCTGATCAGCCCCGGGAAACGGATGATCCTGTGGGTGAAGTTCTCAAACAGACCGCCAGCCGGGAACAGGCCGGCAGGGTGGGCGACCTGCTGATAACCGTCAATGTCCTGAGCACGGACATTTACCAGGGTGTCGTCAAAGCTGATAGTTTGCAAGGCCGGATCATTGACAATGAGCAGGAGATGGCGAGGCTGAAACTGGTCGGTGAATTGGTTCTGGCCAAGAATGAAAGCGATGTCAATCAGAAGCTCGGCGACCTGGAAATTATCCTGACCAAGGATCTTCCCCATGAACGCGCCACGCTGCAGAACTCATTGCGCGAAGAGCAGATCAGACTGAACACCATCTCTCCACTTGAACAGGTGGGAAAGATTACTGTCACTGAGAAACCTGTGCGTCCCCGGAAATCGAGGGCGGTTATCATCCTGACCATGCTCGCTTTTTTTGGTTCTTTGGCTCTGGTGTTGGTCTGGGAGTATTTTCAGGTCAATCGTGAGGAGATCACCCGCACGGGACGAGCGTGACCGTACCGGTCGAAAATCGAAGGATTCATTGATTTATCGGGCCTGTTGTGAGAAGTTACCCAATCGTTTGGACCTTACGGGCGGAACAATTTTTCCGTCCACTACCTAATCGTGAGAGGATGACCATGCGCACCACTTTGATCGCGGCCCTGGCCGTCGTGCTGGTTCTGGCTGTTGCCCTGACCGGCTGCAGTAAGCAGGAGGAGTCCAAGGCTCCTGTGGAAATCACACCGGGGCTTTCCTATGTCGATTCAATGATCGGGCAGGGAGTCGAAGTCCAGTCCGATGATTTCGTAATGGTGCACTACACCGGTTGGTTGTCGGTGGACGGGGAAAAAGGCGAACAATTCGATAGTTCGGTCGAGCGTGGGGAACCCATCGGATTTCCCCTGGGCCGCAGTTTCGTGATCCAGGGCTGGGAAAAAGGTCTGCCGGGCATGAAAGTCGGCGGCAAGCGCACCCTGATCATAGATCCCGATATGGGATACGGCGAGCAGGGACGTCCACCAGTGATTCCTCCGAGTTCCACTTTGATCTTCGACGTGGAAATCGTTGATGTGCCCAAGGTGGATGTGGAAGTCCTGACCGAAGGAACAGGTCCGGCCGCGGAGTTGGGGGACAACATCAGTGTCGATTACACCGGTTGGGTCTGGAAGGACGGAGCCAAGGGCGAAGAGTTTGATTCTTCCGCCAACGCCGGCCGACCCTATAGCTTCACCCTGGGCGCCCGCATGGTGATTCCCGGTTGGGACCTGGCCATGGAGGGGCTGAAGGTGGGCACCAAGGCCCGTTTGATCATCCCGCCTGTCCTGGCCTATGGCAAACGGGGCAGTGGGCCCAAGATCCCCCCCGAGGCGACCCTGTGTTTCGAGGTGGAATTGATGGAGATCACCGGAAAATAATGGGACGTTCCCCATTCCTGAAGTGGCTTGCGTAAATAGGATGGATTTGCTACCATTCCGAACGATTTATGGCAGACGCCTCCTTGTGGGCGTCTGCTGTTTTGAGCACGGTATCATGACCAGAATTCCCGAACATTCCCTTTGGCAGGAGGAAAAACGTGATTTACCTCATCCCCGCCGCCGGTGTGCTGGCGCTTCTTTTCGCCCTCTATAAGGCCCAATGGGTCAAGGGCCAGGACGCCGGAAATGAGAAGATGCAGGTTATTGCCGGTCA
>JAGLCY010000394.1 GCA_023270185.1 Candidatus Krumholzibacteriia bacterium
GACCCGTTGACATGGACTGACCAGAACGATGATCTCTGGTACGACCCGGTGACGTTCTACTCCGGAACGTCTTTGGATCCGGGCAAGACCGTGAGCCTGGCCATGGGTCATGACGGCACGATTTGGGCCGGCGGCAACGGCCTTGTCCAGTTCTCCTACGAGATCCTGGCCGGCAACTTCATCAGGGCCACGAGTCTGCTGGATTTCAAGGAGAAGATCAGTTCCTCCAGTGACGGTCTGGTCAACGGCAACGTGGAGGATATCTCCGTGGACAGCAACGGCGACATCTGGGTTGCCACGGCCACGGGCCTGAATCGAGTCAGTCCTCGCGGGGAGGATGCCCTGATTTCCGCCTGGATCGACCTGCCCAACTATCTGGCCAATCCCACCTACCAGGTTCTCTATTCGCCCAACGTGATCGCCCCTATGCCGGGCAACAACTACGCGAAGATCGTCTCTTCCGGTTCCGGACGACAGATGCTGCTGAGCGCCGACCAGGGGACCACCCTGATCACCGTGGGATCGGGATCGGGTACCAGCGGATCAGACGATCCCCTCAAGAATGTCTACGCCTACCCCAATCCCTGGATCCCGGGTGAGCCGGCGGATCAACTCAAACTGGGCGGGTTGCCGGACGGAACCATAGGCGTGGAAGTCTACAACGTCGAAGGCCAGTTGGTGTTCTCCGACAAATCTGTTGCCGAAGGCGTGGGGTTCTGGGAGGGTGACAATATCCGGGGTCGCTCCGTGAGCAGCGGGATGTACGTCCTTAGAATCACCGCCGGCAAGCTGACCACCACGAGGATTCTGGCCTTGGTCAGGTGACCGGTCCCCGATGTTCTCATAGTTCCTTGATACGGAGATGTAATGGCTGACAGCAACGGGAATATCTTCATCAACAGGGATCAGTCCCTGCCGTTTTTCAAGCCGGACGTCGGCGAGGAGGAAATCTCCGCCGTGGCCGAGGTCCTGCGCTCGGGTTGGCTTACCTATGGGCCCAAGGTGCGCGAGTTCGGTCAGGCCTGCGCCGAGTATCTCGATGTGCCGTGCGCGGTGCCGGTTGCCAGCTGTTCGGCGGGCCTGTTCCTGACCCTCAAGGCGATGGGCATCGGACCGGGGGACGAGGTCATTCTTCCTTCCATGACTTTCATCGCCACCTTGACCGCGGTCATCCATTGCGGCGCCCGGCCGGTCCTGGCGGATATGGATCCTGACAATCTGGGTCTGGACCCGGAAGCCTTTGCCCGCGCCATCACACCGCGGACCAAAGCGGTCATCCCCGTGCATCTGGCGGGACACCCCTGTCGCATCAAGGAAATCATCACCATCGCCGGGCAGCACGGCATCAAGGTGATGGAAGACGCCGCCCACAGCTTCGGGGCCGCGGTCGATGGAACCCGCATCGGCGGTTTCGGCGATGCCACGGTATTTTCCTTCTACGCCACCAAGTGCATTACCACCGGCGACGGCGGGCTGGTGACCACGGCCAACCAGGAGATGGCCGACAAGCTCCAACTGCTCAGCTTCCACGGGATGGACGGCAACGCCTGGCAGCGATACGGGGACAAGGGGCGGTGGTACTACGAGGTGGTGGCCCTGGGTTACAAATTCCATCTCGGGGATCCCGCCGCGGCGCTGGGCCTGGTCCAGTTGGGCCGGTCGGACGCCTTCATGGCGCGCCGGACCGAAGTTGCGATGCGCTTCAACGCGGCTTTTGCGGATCTGCCCGGAGTAACTTTACCCGGCCAGGCTGATTGGGCGACCCACGCCTGGCATCTGTATGTTCTGCGCCTGGATCCGGACGTGATCGACGGGGGCCGGGACGGACTGATCGAGGATCTGACGGCCAACAGGATCGGCAGCTCGGTCCATTTCATTCCGTTGCACCACCACCCCGCCTATCGCAAAGAAGGCGCTGAATTCATTTCCCAATTGCCGGAAACCGAAAAATACTACAGCCAGGCGGTCAGCCTGCCCCTGTTTCCCGGCATGTTGGACTCCGATGTCGAAGATGTGATCGAGGTGGTGACCGGAAGCCTCAAGCTGAGGACCAGGTGACCGTTCCGGGCGACAAGGG